>CAZZEF010000195.1:6526-8696 GCA_964652875.1 uncultured Planctomycetaceae bacterium | reverse complement strand
AATTGATTGCCGCTGTATCGCCGCGCCTGTTCTCGGTCCAAAGGCGATGGAAGATAATTGGGAAACAATTGAAAAGCTGGCCGGGTACTATCGGGATCTGCTCCTTCTCGGTGAAAAGACAGGCGTTCGACCATTGTTTGAACTTTGGGGACATCTTAAACCGATTTGTCGTCTCTCCCGATCCGCCGCGGTTGTCTTGGAAGCCCGACACGCAAATGCCGCCTTGCTGTTGGACGCTTATCATCTGTATCGGGGCGGAAACGATTATGAAAATTTATCCCTCCTTTCCGGTAGTGCGCTTCCGGTATTTCATGCTAATGATTTTCCCGGACAGCCGACGTTTGATCGGGTTTTTCCCGGCGATGGTGTTTGCCCTTGGCCGCGGTTAATGAAAATTTTGCGGTCTATCGATTTTCAAGGGGCTCTTTCTTTGGAAATATTCAATCCGATCTATCAGAAAACGATGTCGCCGAAACAGCTCGTTCAAAAATCATTTGAAAAAATGCAAAAAATTCTGCTAATGTAAAGATTGAAATTCAGAATTTATAAGGATCTGATCTTGAAGATCTGTTTTTATACTGGTTGGAAAGAAGTCGGTGTTTTTTCAAAAGACATGGGGGATCTGACAGACCGGTTTCGTCTTTAATGGGAACCGGCATTTAAATGAAAAGGATCTTTCAGATTATTTCCAAAAGATCCTCTTCGTTCAAAAAATGTTAAACTTAATGGGCGGGATCTTCCCGTTTCGGCGGTTTGTACCAAAATGTTTCCCAGTATTTCCGATCGGTTTTATAAACATCAATCGGTGTTTTGATCTCGTGATTGGGAGGGAGTACGCCGAACCGGATCATTTCCCGGACGTAAGGACGGCAAGGAACAATCGGCTGCGGATTACTGAAGCGCTGGGATTCATGTTTGAGATAATGCTGTCCTTTGAGAATGCAGCCGAGAATGGACTTGTATTCGGGATCGTCCTTGGATTTGAAAACGGGTGAACCGTCTTTATTCTTGCATTGTCCTTTTCCCCCGGCCTCTTTAGCCAGCGGCGCGGTCAGCATTTTTGATTTTTCGGGACGGGTCATATTAAATAGCGAGCTTCCGCTTGCCAGTTCCTGCGGAATATAATGATGTCGCCGACCATGACAGCCATTGCATTTTTTATTAAGGGCCGTTTTCATGGCGGCGGTTTCCGGCCAGTCTTTATCGTCCCGCATCAGCTCTTCATGATAGCCCCAACTGATGCCGTTTCCGCTGGCGGCGTAAGTACCCGCGTAATTGCCGCCGCAGTTCAGCCAGAATCGGACGATCTTCTTTTCCTGTTCCGACAGATTGACTTTCTGATGATGATCTAAAATCATCTGATAGAGTTTGCTTGCGGAACTTCCGATTTTATAAGGTTCAAAATCGCTCAAAGGCCGGTTGCGGTTGTCGCCTAAAAGATTAAAGTTACTCAACGTTATATAACTCATCATGGATCGGGGGGACCAATCGCCGCTCAAGTCGATTCCGCCGTCTTTGCGTTCGTAATTATGACATTCGACGCAATGTTTGTCGAGGATCGGCTGAATGTCCCGGGGAAAATCAAAAACATCGGGAATGCCGTCGACCGGTTTGATCGGAGTCGGTTTATGTCCGATCAGGTTAAACAGTTTATGGTCTTTATAAATATTGGCGGGCGCCTCCGTTCGAAGTTCATGACAGCCGATACATGTCGTTGTTTCGCCCGGCATGACACTGGTGAAACTGTGCATTCTCTTGACAGGATTTCCGTCTTTGTCCAGCGCGACGAAAAAGATCGGACGCATGGCCGGGATCTCCATATTCGCAGATCCGTCCTCATTGACCGGGACCGTACCGAGAACGCGTTGGAGTGTGAATGTTCCGCCGGACGAGATCTGGTCCATTCCGCCGTTGTAATGGATCGGTTCCGGCAGCGTTTCAAGAACGAGCAGTTCCTTAATCGTTCCCCGGGGAATGTCCTTCATTCGGCGTCCCTGATAAATATCCGTTAAAATAAGCGTACCGGTTGCTGAATATGGATCCGTTGAATCGGACAGGATCGGCTCCCGGTCATGCTTGATGAGCGGTCGCGGTTCATGGATCCAGAACCCGTCTTTTACCTCTTGTTCCGGAAGAGTATAAATGGCCTGTTCGTATCCGGTCGAGTCGA
>CAZZEF010000195.1:6198-6516 GCA_964652875.1 uncultured Planctomycetaceae bacterium | reverse complement strand
TGCTTTTCGAACGGCCATGAAATGATTTTCATCGAAGGCCCAAGGGTCCGCGTGATCGCTATGATTGGAGACAGATCGTGCGCTGGACAAATCATCCGGTCCCTTGCGCGGCGATAAGACGGTGATCTTTCCGTAATGTTCCCGGCGTCCGTGACCCGGTGAAAAACTGACGACGATTTTATCGCTGTTCGGGATCGGTTTGGCATCGATCATGAGCAGACCCGGATGAAGATTTCCGTAATAAATTGCCTGTCGTGTCCCATCGGGATTCATTGTCCAAAGATGATGAAAATGAACTTGGCTGCGGTCGATGTATTC
>CAZZEF010000195.1:0-6188 GCA_964652875.1 uncultured Planctomycetaceae bacterium | reverse complement strand
TGTAAAGGATCTGGCCGTTCGGAAGAAGCCAGGGGGTGTTGTCGTGTTCAATATTACAGGAGAGTTCGCGGATGTTTTCGCCCTTCGGCCCGCATCGGTGAATCGTTGCGACACTCGTCAGCCAACATTGAACCCAGCGTTTGGTCCGACTGGAAACAAAGACAATATTTCCATCGGGCAGATAACAGGGTTCGATGTCGTCATATTGTCCATTGGTAAGCTGTTTGAGTCCGGTCCCGTCGAGATTCATTTCAAAAAGATGAAAATGTTTTTCACCGTCCGGAATACAGGAGAATATGAATTTTTTGCCGTCGTAATGAATTTGCGGATCCCGTATTGATCCGGTTTTGGTTTCGTAAAGAGTTCTGACTTTTTGTGTGTCCAAATTCATAATGCAAATCCGGGCTCCCGTTCCCAGCGGGAAAGGATAGGTGTTTTCGTCAAGAGCATAATATCCGAAGTTCGCGTACCAATGCGGATCAGTACCCGGTTTGCGCACGACGAACATAATTTCCTTAATATCCTTCATTGCCGTTGATCGGAATTTTTTGTAATATCCTTCCGGTTCAATCAGTTCGGGAAGATCGGGTGTTTTTTTCAGTAAGAGATAGTCATAAAAAATCCAGCTTCCGTCTTCGAGTGTTATGCTTAAACTGTTGCTTCCCTTATGAACTGTGCCTGCCGGAATACTGAAGGAAACGTTCATCGGCGATCCTTTTTGGGTTGAAGCGTTGTATCCCTTGCGGTAGACCTCAATGGAAGGCGTTGGCGCCCGTTTCGGTTCCAGCGGCTTGCCATTAACCGCGATTTTGATCAAAGACGGTTCCGTTGCGTGAGAAAAAGTTACGCCGATAAAAAACCAAAGCGGTATGTTGAAATCCTCATTCGATTTAAAATTGATTTCGTAAGTAAAAGACAGACCGGCGTTACGATAGTCTCGGGTACTGTTTTGCGAGGCAGGCCAATCGGAAGTGCGATTGACGCCGACTCTATAGGACGCGATTGGGTTTCCCTGCTGGTCAAAGATCTTTCGCTGGTCAATTCCGCGAAATTCCCGGGAATAACAGTCGGGAATTCCGATTTGAAAAATAACGTTCGGATCCTGTTCTTCCTGATTTTCCTGTGCGGAGGCCCGGCAGATAAACATAAAATTCATAGCGGATAAGAGAAATGAAAACAGAAGTACCGAATACAAAATAAATAACGGTTTTTTCATTTTTTTGTTCCTTTCCTGTTGGCAGGGTGAGTGGGGGGGACGGCTTTCAGTTCACCGTTTTTGATCTGTTCATAATGCGGATTGTCCGCTCTGCCGGTGGCTTCGTAAAGAAAACGGCTGGGAATGGTCGGACGGTTTTTACCCCATTTCAAACGAGCGGACGCCAGGGTCAGGGTCAAACGGCGCTGCGCTCTGGTTATTCCTACATAACAGAGACGCCGTTCTTCATCGACTGTTCCGCCCTCGTCTTCCAGCTTGACTGATTGGTGATGAGGAAGAATTCCTTCTTCCATTCCGACCATGAAGACCTCTTGAAATTCAAGTCCTTTGGCCGCGTGATAGGTCATTAAGGCAACCGCGTTGCGATCAAGTTTTTTTTCATTGCCGGAAGTAAAATCTCCTCCTCCGAGTGAGGTGTTGTCCAGAAATTCCGACATTGATCCGTTGGGATTTTCTTTCAGATAGGAAGCGGCGGCGTCGATGATTTCCCCGACAGAATTCCAGTGGGCCTCCTGATCTTCTTTTTCTTCGTAATTACGCTCAATTTCTCCCTTGTAATTGATCTGTTCAATAAAGTCGGTGAGATCTTCGGGAGTAAATTTTTTGCGAAGCCGTCCCGCGTTGATCTTTGACAGCTGGGAAAATCCGCGAACAGCGTCCGCGCTCTTTTTATCAAGACTGCGGATAAATTCATCGTCCTTGCCGATAATATCCCAAAGCGAACAATTTTTTTCCTGCGCTTGTATCCGTATTTTTTCGATCGTCGTCGATCCGATCCCGCGGCCGGGGGTATTGATGATTCGAAGAAGTGAAATATCATCCTGCGGTCGAAGAAAAAATTTCAGATACGCGAGTATGTCTTTAACTTCTTTCCGATCGAAAAACGATTGTCCGCCGATCAGAATGTACGGAATTTTCTGGTTTCTCAATTCCATTTCAAACTGACGGGGCTGCTCGTTCGTTCGAAAAAGAATCGCAATCTCTTTCGGACGCCGACCATCGCTGATTCGATTCTTGATAATTGAAACGACCGTTTTGGCTTCCGTTTCGCCGTCCTTGCATTGGAGTACTTTCGGTTCGACTCCGGCAACATCTGTTTTGAGCATTTTCGCGTGTCGTGTCCTGTTGAAAGAGATCACGCGATTGGCCCAAGTGATGATCGGACGGGTCGAACGGTAATTGCGTTCCAGCCGAATGATCTTCGCGTCCGGCCAGTCCTTTTGAAAGTTTAAAATATGAGTGACTTCCGCACCCCGCCAACCGTAAATCGCTTGATCGTCGTCGCCGACAACGCAAAGATTGCGATGCGGAAGAGCAAGTCCTTTTATAATTCGGTACTGACTTAAATTGGTGTCTTGATATTCATCGACCAGAATATGATCGAAACGCGCCGATTCTTCCGCCAGAGCTTCCGGGTACTTTTGAAAAAGTTCTTCCGTCAGCAGAAGAAGATCGTCGAAATCGACCGCGCCAAGCGTTTTCAGCATGTCTTGATATCGTTTGTAAGCGTAGGCGGAAATGTAATCTTTGGCGGCGTTGGCGTCGAGATAATTCATGGCCGAATCCGCCGTTATGCCGTGTGACTTCCATTCACTTATTCGGGCCAGAAAGTCACCGGGTCGAAGCGCGCCCCCCGCGATTTTTATATTTCGCAGGATCTGGCGAGCCACTGATTCCTGATCGCCCCGATCATAAATGGTGAACTGATTCGGAAAGCCCAAATAATGAATGCGGCGGCGGAGTATTCGGACGCAAAGCGAATGAAACGTCGAGATCTCCGGTTTGCTTGTTTTTTTACCGCTGAGCTGATCGCCGATTCGGGTTTGCATTTCCCGGGCCGCCTTATTGGTAAATGTTACCGCGAGAATTCGATCCGGTTCAATATTGTTTTTTATCAGTCGGGCCGTTCGGTAAGTAACGACCCGTGTCTTGCCGGTCCCCGCTCCCGCGAGGACCAGAAGAGGTCCCGATAATGTTTCAACCGCTTCCTGCTGCGCTGAATTAAGCATGTTCAAAATGCCTTTTTTGGACGAAATTTTTATTCGTTTTCACTGACCCGGTTAGATCCCCCTCAATATTTAAGACATGTGCGGACGGCAGGCTGCGATTCCTTCGATCTCAACAAGAAGATCATCGCGGCAGACATCCGCAAAGGTATAAACGACCGGAGTGGCGCCGAGCCTTTTTTCAACAACGCGCCGGATCGGTTCGTAATATTCGGGCCGTTTGACATAAACGCGGGCCAGCATTAAATCGCTTAAATCACCGGAGAACCCTTTGATTCCGTGTCGGGTCAGATTATATTCCGTATACAGTTCGGCAATGTTGTCGAGCGTCTGATTGACTTGTCCTTCAGGATCGCCTTTAAACACCGTTTCCGATTCTGTAATACTCGCGGTCCCGGAAATAAAAACTGTGCAGGTTCCGTCATAAGAAAAGGCCATGGCACGTGAAAATTTCGGACTCTTCGGACTGTATTCGCAACCGTAATCGAACGCCGGTGTTTGTACCGGATTCTCAAGCGGAACCGCCGTAACGTCTTTTCGGGTTGTCTTAATCGCGATGCAGCTCATGGTAACGTCCATATTGTCCGCCCCGATTCCTGTACTGGCCGGATAGATCGCTCCATGCTGTATTTCAGGAAGAAGATCCTTTATGAACTCGATTCCCTTGAAATAGTCCGAACGCGCACGATTAAGTTCCTTGTAACGCTGGGTGTCGCCTTCTTCCAAAACAATGTGTCCCTGATAAAGCCATGTGCGGAGAAGTTCCGACATGGTGAAACCGTTCTCCGACAATCGCTTGTCCATGATCTCAAAACCCCGATATGATCGCGGATACGACAGCGGTTCATTTTCATTGTCCGGAACTATATTGCCAACCATCGTGAATTTTAAATTCGGATTCTCAATGACAACCGTATCTTCCGAAGTCCGGATGATTTTTACTTCCGCTTCCGGACGGACTGCGTATGCTTCAAGAATGAATTTTAATTCGTCTTCGCAAGGTGTCTGCGGAACGTAGGTGTTAACCGGAAGATCCTCTTTGTAAAAATCGCGCATGATCGATTGTATTTCATCTTTGTCGTTAAGATCCCGTACAAAGATCGACTGTTTGATCACCTTGCCGCGAAGTCCTTCCCGAGTCAGAATTTGATCCAGCCGATTCAGTGCTGAAAAAACTTGATCCCGTAAATTCTGACTGACTGTTTCCGGATGAATAACAGCGATAAGTTTGAAAAATCCCTTGTCATTGGTTATCGAACAGGAAGCGCCCCTGCCGTTTGTCTTATAAAAATTGTATTCGCCTTTACTGGTGTTCTTACTCATTTTTAATTTATCTCCTGTTTGGGATTGTATCGATTCGATCAACCTGAATATTTCGGGTTTTCAAACAAATCAAAAGTGGATCCAATGCCGATTCTTCTTTCTCGGTCCGCGATTCGATGTCCTGAAAATCGCCGAAAAGCAAAACGAAAAAATTTTTTAGTTTCTGTTTTATATGGAGGACGGTATTGGAAATTTTCCGTATTACTTTTCGGAAAATTTTGTGATAAAACCTTCGTTTCCCCGAATCAAAGAAAATCATTTTCATAAAGATCGACCGCATTCCATTTTAAAAGTTTGCGGTTTAATGAATTTCATCGTTCAAGGCCGGATTTCTTTTAAAGATCTTTATGCTTCGAAGCAGGTTCGCCACCTCTTGTGCCGATTGAATCCGGTCCGCCGGCTTTTTGGCTGTCATTTTTTGCAATAACTCAATAAATTCCGGGGTTATATTACTGTTACGCGCCCCGATTGACGGAAGAGGCGCGGTCAAATGCTTCTGAAAAAGATCCTGAATACTCGTGCCTGTATAAGGAACTTTTCCCGATAGCATCTCGAAAAAAGAACAGCCAAGACAGTAAACATCGGAGATCGCCTGCGGGGCCTTGCGTTGGATCTGTTCCGGAGACATGTAACTGGCCGTCCCTTGAAGCGGTCCTTTATTGCCTGATGAAAAAAGCTTCGAAAGCAATCCTCCCTGCTTCTTGGAAATGGCAAAATCGATCAATTTGACTCCCTCTTCCGGCGAATAAAGAAAATTATCCGGCTTAATATCCAAATGAACGTATCCGCCGTTATTGAAAACGGCCAATGCCTGGGCCATTAAAGGGATCAGCTTCGGCAAAATAATACAGTATTTGCCGTATCCCTGCTGCATGATCTGCTTGACATTCGGAACAGGAAACCATTCCATCGCAATAAAAGGAGCCTTACCGTGCCAGCCGAATTCATAAAACTTTATGATTCGATCGTCGTTGTATTTCGAACCAACGGTGTATTCGTATTTGAACAAATTCACTTGCTCCGAATTAACCGCCGCCGTTTGGAATAATACCTTGATCGCGACAGGACGTTTGTTTTTATCGTCGTATCCCTGCCATATTTTTGAGGCCTGACCTGTATACACGGTATTGATCAGACGATAGCTTCCGATTGTCGAATTAGAGGTACTCACGCGAAAGATCTGCTCCTGATTTTTAAAATCAATGTTATTTTACAAAGTTTCGAATCATCCATTAATAAAGGATCCCTTGATTTCGTTTTATATTTGGCCACAATAAACTTATACTGCTGCTTTTTAAAACGCAAAAAGTGAAATCATATAATAAATGAAACATTCAAACGTATAGTATACACGATTTTTACTGTTCTGGCAATTTTTACCCCCTTAATATCTTAAAAAATAAAAAGTTTTTTTTACCGTGCCGATTTTTAAATTTTTTATAATGTTTGTAACGGGGCATTGCGGGTTCCGCTTCTCTGGAAAAGTCAAAAGTTTTTTAATGAAAATTGGATCAGGCCTCCAAACTCGTAAAATGAATCTGTTTTTATCTTGAAACTGGAAAACTTTGAAATTATTTTAATCGAATTTGTTGAGAACGGAATAAATTATTAGGGGGGGAATATGAAAAAAGGAAGTTTTGTTC
>CAZZEF010000194.1:0-8766 GCA_964652875.1 uncultured Planctomycetaceae bacterium | reverse complement strand
TTTTGGGCTTCTTCGTCTTTCAACTCTTGCGACAGGGCCAAACCGCGGATAAACGGTTCAGGCCGGGTCGGCATGGCCAGCGAGATCTGATGATAAAGTTCGAGTGCCCGTTTTTTAAGGCCGAGTTTTTCCATGTAAGCGGCAATTCCGAGAAGGGTAATTGGGTCACTGGAAAAATCGGCAACGGAAAGAAGCGCTTTTTCGATCTGTTTTTGCGGAGCGTTGCTCTGAACCAGAACGATCACGAGGGCTTCATAAACCCAAGAGGCGGCGCAGTCACTGCGCAAGCAGGCTTCGAGCAGTGCCCGGGCTTCTGCGAAATTCTTTTCCTTGCAGAATTCACCGACCTTGACCATCAGTTCGTTATTGAAATGAGTAACGTCCTTTTTGTATTGGATCATGATCTGATCGTTTTTGGCCTGAACGTCCTTGGACTCGCCTTTTTCGAGTGACGGTTCGCGGACTTTGTTTTCTCGGAGATATTTTTCCCATTTCGCGTTAAGATCCGTATCGATCGAAGCGGAAGTGTGTTGCGGTTTGTCGTCAGAGGCGGGCATATAGAAGACGCCGTTCATCGGATTGGCCTGTTTGGGAGTATTCAGGAAATTCTGAATGGCAGGATTGACCGCGGGTGCAGCTGCTTTGGGTTGTTCAGGAGGAACGAACCAGCCGCCGCCCATACCGCCGCCCATACCGCCGCCCATGCCGCCCATCATACCGCCGCCCATGCCGCCGCCCATACCGCCGCCCATGCCGCCCATCATACCGCCGGACTGAGCCGCCGAGTTGAACAGAAGGTCGGACGCCCGGTAAAGACGAAGCGAAGTAGCGATGTCTTTATTATTGGCGAGTTCGTCTTCGGTTGTAATGAACAGTGCGTCATTGTAAACGCAGAACGAAAGATGATGCGGCCGCAGAATATGTTTCAATGCGCTTCGGAGTGTTACACCGCGCAGAGGCTGATCAATTTTAAGTTCGGCTGGTGAACTGACGTCGGCTTCTTCCATCGCGGAAAGATCGAAAACGATATTAATATCAAACTGTTTCCGGATTTTTTCCATCCAGGAACCGATGGTTTCTTCACTGTTTTCACCACCTTCAACATCGGTCAGCTGATCCAGCGCGTACGCGATTTTTTTCGACTGTTCCGATTCAGAAAACAGTGTTGTACTTGAATATTTTTCCT
The DNA here is from genome assembly GCA_964652875.1 of uncultured Planctomycetaceae bacterium. GTDB lineage: Bacteria > Planctomycetota > Planctomycetia > Pirellulales > Thermoguttaceae > JAUNBG01. The sequence goes on along the minus strand of CAZZEF010000194.1, from coordinate 7,580 downwards.
TACGAACCTTGCTTAACGCGAGCCAGACTTCGGGATCCGGATAGACGATTGGCGGTTCTTCCGAGATCGGAATATGAGACCGTTCAACGCCCATAAGAACGTCAAGGAATCCTTTGCGGCGCCGAATACGCAGATCCTGATTTTGAACATACGCGTCTTTGGCCTGAACGACCAAGGCGGACTGTTCCGGAAGCGCCGCCTGTTCTCCGGCGATATCGACGGCCGATTGAGCGACTTCCCAAGCGAGAACGAATTGAGCTTCGTCAACCAGCGAATTGAAACGTTTCATAAGTTCGACCAGTTTCTGCTGATTGGTTTCACTTTCTTGAAGAACCTTGATTCGTTCATCGGCGGTCGCTTTGTTTCTTAACGCAATATAATCGCGGCGTTCTTTTTCACTTTTGGCCCGCTGCAGATTTTGCGCGGTATTTCCAAGCTCATTCAAAAGCTGATTGCGGTCCTTGGGGTCAAGGAGCCGGTTCTGCTGAATGGCGCTTATGTTGATCTTAATGGTTTGAAGAGCAACTTCAGGATCGGTTTTTGCCATTTCACGCGCTTCATCGATTACGACTTTAACGTGTGTTTTGGCCTGCGATGTCTGAAGTGACATGTTGCGGTCAACCGCGTTGAGAAGAGTTTTTTCGGAGGCGATTTTATCAGCGGCTTCCGCTTCTTCGGCCGCGCGACGGGCCTCTTCCCCGGCAAGGCTTTCCTGTTTTGCCGCTTTGGCAAGAATATCATTGACATCGCTGGATTCAGGAGCCATTTCTTTGGCGGCTTGGGCCAGCTGCTTCGCCTGTTCTTTATTTCCGGACGCGTCGGCGTTTTTCGCCAAATCGGCCGTTTGCGCGGCTCCGGCTCCGACAGACGCCTGATATTCACCGAGAAGTTCACGACCGGCGATCGGAAGAGTCAGACCGTTGTTTTTTGCGGAGTCTTCAAAGGCCTTGTACAGATATTGATTTTTAGCATCGGACGCGACAGGCTTCAATTTCCAAGACAGTGTTTTGGATCCATCGACACCGAATTCAACGGGAACTGAAAGAGCGGTGTCTTTCAGAGCCGTGTTCGACGATCCGACCAGATACGTTTCCCGGTCGCTGCGAAGCGGAGGAACCGGATTCGGATAAACAGAAGCCCCGTCGATCTTAAGATCTTCGGTCGGCCAATAAATGGTGGCCGCGGCCGCTTGAGCCAGCTGTTTACCGGCAGAGACGCCGTCTTTAAGACGGGGATCAACAAGAACGCCCCCTGTCTGATTGGCCAGCGCGCCGAGAACGTTAATGTTCGGAGCTGATCCGTTAGCAAAAGAGTTTACCGGAATATGGTCCAGATTAAGCATTTTGACCACTTCGTCGAAAACCGCTTCGTCGAACGCACCAGATGTACTGACTCCCCGTCCGATAAAGACGATTGACCGTTTGGCGTCTTCCAGAAAATCAAACGAATCTCCGGCAGCCCGCAACGATTTGCTCAGATCCGCCGCTCCCAAAGGAGTGTTCGATTTTAAAGTTTTAAGGGCTTTGTCCACTTCGGGCGATTTGGCCGGAACAAAGCCGCCGGTCAACGATTCCGTATCGCCGTCAACGGTAAAAATTTGAACCCTTGACTTCTCCGGTAAACTGCCGACCAGAGACTCGACAGCGTCTTGACCTGCTTTTCGAATATCAGCGCCCATTTGGCTGGCCGAAACATCAACGAGAATCGCAACGTCCATCGGAGTCTTGTCCGCGCTGTCTTGAGCAGGAGCCTTTAGCGGGGCAAGAAAATAGTTCGTTCCGTTACTCATTGAGTAGGTATCCAATTTGACTTCGTCCTGTCCGTTGACAGACAGACCGCAAAAAAGCATTACCAGCGCAACAGCACCGGCAGGCAGCATTTTGGCTAGAGAGGTTCTCATACCTTGATCCTTTTCTCCGAATTTTTGACCGATCCGTTGATCAGTCGTCACAACCTGTTCCAACAGCTTTCGACAGAAACGTTTTTCTGAACGGAGTCTGTTCGGATTGTTCTCTATATATTATTGTCAAAAATATATAATGTTAAATGCCGTTTCAGCGGATCTGTTTGAACTCATCCCGAAGGCGCTTCAGATCTCCTGTCCGCCAACAAAAACACCGTCAGAAAACTTCCGACCCCCTAAAAATCTTTTGAGAGACAGAGCGAAAACCGTTCCGACGCGGCATCAGTTCAAATTTTCTTTAATTGCTGTATTGCATTAAAATTTTGGTTTTTCAATCCCCAAGCCCCCAATCGGCTGTCAAAGGCGTTCAGCAGCCCCTGAATATAGTTCATCGGCTTTATCGGATTAAAGAACCGAAATTTCTTTTTTATGAAAGCAACAATAAAAAATACATTTCCACGTTATTACATTGTAACCGCAATGGGAGATACTTTCAACTTAATTCCGACTCTTCACAAAAAGGATTTTACGAAAAGATAAAACTTTTTCGGAATGATCGAAAAAATCGCTAATTTTTCAAAAAACATTGGTTTCGATAAATTCGGATCTTTTGATCCCCTTATTATTAATTTTGTTCGGAAATATCTTCCCATATTGTCAATTTTACCCAGATATGACGCTTTTTACAAGGTTCTTTTTCGGAAAATTTTTATTATTTTTAATATTTGTTCGATCCATGAGCCTCATATCCGTCTGTTTATCCGTTCAAAACGATATTTAATATTATATTGTACTCCGACAGAGAAAATGAACAGGCGTCTGTTCGAAAAATAATATTCTTTTTATTGAATTGTTTTTTTCGCGGGATTTCTTGAAAAAGTCCCTTATTCTTGAGGTTCAAAATAACGGGAATGAATGAAAGATTGGTCAAAAGAAGTAAAAGATATTGATAACTATATTAATAAACAGAAAATACAATCAAAACAAAATTTTTACTCGTCGGATTCTGTTGGACTAAACGAATGAAAATTTTTTTGTCGACGGTTGAATCGGTTTTGGGCTTGGAGTATAATGATTCCAAGGTGAATTTTTCATTGAGATGGCAAAAGAGTGCCGATTCACAAGGTCAAACGACGGAAATAGATGAAAATTTACAATGACTGCGGAAAAAACAGGGCTTTCGATAATTTTTCCGGAATTATCAAAAGTTGTGTTTCAGATCCGGTGTTTAACAGGCGCCGCCGTAACAGATCGGCGCAGGAAATAAGAAGTGAACGCCCGTTGATTCGGGACCGATATTAAAAAAGACGATCATGAAAAAGGAGTACCCATTAATGCTGAAGCAGATCGCAATGACAGTAATTGGAACGGTTCTTGTTTGGGGATCAGTGGCTTTTGGCGCGGATTGCGCCTGTTTGAAATGTCCGGTTTCCGGAGCGGAACTGGCAACACATACGCTTTTCGGCGATAAATTGGAGAATGCCGAATTTCAAAAAGGGGCTTGGACCGTTGATCAGGATGGTGTCCTTTTCGCGAAAAACGGAACAGAGATCTGGACGAAAGAAAAATACGGTTCGTTTGTCTGCACTTTCGATTACAAAGTTGCTCCGAACGCCAACGCCGGATTTATTATTCAGTGTCAGGACAAGAAAAACTGGATCCCGAACGCCATTGAGATCCAGCTTCATGACAGCTTTGGCGCCAAACCGAATTATCATATCAACGGCGCACTTTACGGGTTCAGAGCCCCTGATAAAAATACCGAAAAGAAAGCCGGTCAATGGAATCAGATGAAAGTTGTCTGTCTCGGCCGAACGATCAGTATTTATCTTAATGGCGAACTGATCAATAAAATGGACACCAAAGAATGGACCGACAAGGTAAAAAGCCCGACCGGAACCGAGATCGAAAAGAAATTCCAAGGACATTCTCTTGCTTCCGTCGAGCCTTACGGATATATCGGAATTCAAGGTCTTCACGGAAAAGCGCAGGCGCCTGTCTGGTTCCGGAATATGAAGATCGCCCGGATCAGTGTTAACGAAGATCCCAATACCTGGCCGCTCCTTTTGGGAAAAAAACTGGAAAATGCCGATTACGATCCGGCGATTTGGTCGATTGATGATTCCGGCTGTCTGCACGCTAAAAAAGACAACGCGATCTGGTCGAAAGAAAAAGGCAAAAATTTCAAACTTTATTTCGAATTCATGACAACCAAAGGAGCCAACAGCGGTGTTGTGATCAAATGTTCCGATAAGAAAAACTGGATCCCGAACGCGTTGGAGATCCAGATCCATGACAGCTTTGGTCTTCCGGCTTCGTTCGATATCTGCGGGGCCGTTTACGGAAGATGCCCTGTCAATTTCAATGTCTGCAAACCGGCTGGCCAATGGAATAAAATGTATGTGATCTGCTTTGAAGATCAGATCTTTGTTGAACTCAACGGCGAAATGGTTTTGATCATGGACAAGAGCAAGTTCAAAGACAAAATCAAAAACCCCGATGGATCGGAAGCCAAACCTTGGCTGCGCGATCATGCTCCCGCCGAACTGGATAACAACGGATTTATCGGTTTTCAGGGACTGCATGGAAAGAGTCCTGTCTCCTTCCGCAATATCCGCATTAAGAAATTTTAGTTTCTTTTGACGAGTATTTTCGACAGCGCCGGCAAACATTAATTGTCGGCGCATTTAATATTATTAATAATGAAGAAGGACAGGATCATGAAATATCGGGAATTGGGCAAGACCGGTTTGAAAGTCAGTGAGATCGGATTGGGGGCTGAATGGCTTGTCCGGCACGATCTTTCTGAAATAAAAACCATTATTACCTGCTGTCAGGAGGCGGGAATTAATATTCTTGACTGCTGGATGTCCGATCCGATGGTCCGGACCAATATCGGTAAAGCTCTTAAAGGAGATCGGGAACAATGGCTGATTCAGGGTCATTTAGGCTCGACCTGGCAGAACGGTCAGTATGTGAAGACCCGGGAAATGCCGATCGTGATCACCGCGTTTCGGGATCTGCTCGAACGGCTTGAAACGGACTATATTGATTTGGGCATGATCCATTTTGTGGACGAAACGGTTGAATTCGAACGGATCATGAATGGGGAATTTTATGAATACGCCGCGGATCTGAAAAAGAAGGGGGTTATTCGCCATCTTGGCTTGAGTACGCATAATCCGAAAGTCGGTAAAATGGCCGTTTTATCCGGAAAGATCGAAATGATCATGTTCAGCGTCAATCCGGCGTTTGATCTGCTTCCCGCGACGGAAGATGTCAATTGCTATTTTGCGGAAGCTTATGACGAATCACTTCGCGGCATTGATCCTGAACGGGATGAGCTTTACCGGATCTGTGAACGTCAGGGAATTGGTCTGAACGTTATGAAAGGTTATGCCGGAGGACGGCTGTTCGACGCGAAGATCTCTCCTTTCGGCGTTGCTCTGACGCCGATTCAATGTCTGCATTACGCATTGACCCGACCGGCGGCGGCCAGTGTTCTTGTCGGAGTCGATAATCCGGAACAGATCCGCCAAGCCGTCTCTTACGAAACCGCATCGGAAGAGGAAAAAGATTATGCAAGCGTTCTGGCCGGTGCCCCCCGGCATGCTTATTCCGGTCAATGCACCTACTGCGGACACTGCGCCCCTTGTCCTTCCGGAATCGATATCGCGATGGTGAATAAACTTCTGGATCTGGCTCAAATGCAGGAGAATGTTCCCGATACGGTAAGAGCGCATTGCCTGTCGCTTTCGAAAAACGCGTCCGATTGTCTTGCCTGCGGCGCTTGTGAAAAACGATGTCCATTTCATGTTCCTGTTGTCGATCGAATGAAACTGGCGCAAAAAATTTTTCAGTAAAACCAGTTCCGTTAAGAAATTTTCGATCTAACGTCAAAAGAACAGCCGCGTCAAGAAGTCAATCGGCGGAAACAGCGGAAATTTTTAAAATATCGGCAGTATGAAAACTTTTTGACTTTGCGGTTACCTTTTTTCTTCCTGCCAAAGAATAATGTATTCGGACGAAAAAGGACGAACAGCTTCCGGATTTTGACGAACGAAGTTGAGAAGACAATCAATCAGTTGATCCTGAACAAGTCGATTGAGTTTCAGACCTTTTTCGCCTTCAATGGCGGGACAGGACCGGTATTTGCCGATTGTCAGAAGACCGTCTTTTTTCATGATTCTTAGAGGCCAGATCCGGCATTCGAACGGTTTGTCTTCCGGGGAGAGAGTGCATCCGCGATTTGTATCCAGTTTGGGACAGTTGATTGCTTCTGAACCGCGGAAATGGTACACAAAAGACCAGCCCCCTTCTTTTCGCTTTTCGACTTCAATTTCTTCCTGCCGCATTCGGCGGGCTAACTCTTCCGGAAGAAATGGCGATTCCCAAGCGCTATCGCGATGAAAGTTGCAGCAGAGTTTGCACCGCGCGCAATCCGACGGAGTAAAAATATCTTTCAGCATTGGATCCGGATCCTTTTCGTTGTTATTAATAGATTAACGCCCCTTGGGGGGCTTGTATTCAGTGCGTCAGTGCTTATCGGGACGCAACGGCCTTCCGTTGCCGCTTATTAGGTTCCAGCACCTTTGCGCAGGCGTTGGATTTTTCTAAGAGCAATTCAGGGAAATAGGCTAATTTGGCTTTTCGCAATTCGGGAATATTCAGATCTTCTTCAAAATTGAGATATCGACAACCGTTGAAGAGTTTCGCGGTTTCCCGATTCAAGACGGAATAGGCATTCCGATCTTCGGACCGGGACTTTTCATAATGAATATCCGCGGTTTCGTTGGTGATTAGGGAGGCAATACTCATTGCCCAAGGCATGTCATTAACATAAATAATACCGCCGAAAAGTTTGAGTTCGCGGAAAAGATCGAGTGATTCCCGAATGGATCCGTATTCCAGAACAAGATCCGGATTGGAGGATCCGTTATGTTCGTCAAACCAGCACTGTTCAACGAAGAACGCGTCTTCCGTATTTTCTTTTGAGATCGGTACGAAACGCCAGTTGGAATGTTTTTTTTCAAATTGAGCGATTAAATTTCTTTTTCGATGAAGCTGTCTTCCGGTCAGATGGATCATATTATGACAGGAAAAAAGGTAATCGGAATCACCGCGGTCGTTTTGAAATTCGAACTGATTCGGATATTGATATTCAAGATCCCGGCATTGATCGTTGGTAAGAAAGCAGAAGGAAAAGGATCGATTTCGTTCACGGGCATCGCATTCGATCAAGCGAAGCGCTGCCGAAAGATCGCCCTGCCCAATTGGAAAACCGTAACCGGACAGACGTTTATTACCGAGATAATGTCGAAACAAAAAACCGTTTAGAAAACAGATTGAGATCCCGTATTTTTTTCGAAGAAGATACATATTGGCGAAACTGAGATCATTTCCGCGTGCTGATCCCCGTTCCGCGCATTCTCGAACCGAATCGGCATTCCGAGGATTTGGATCAGTAAAATCAAGCATGAAACCCCTTCCGTTTCGACTGTTTTTTCAGATCAATTTATAAAACGTTATAAAGAAAACGTTCAACAGATCTTTTTTTATTATAACTCAAGAACAGAATTATTTCAATAGAGTCGAAATATTTTCAGAGAAGAGGAGTAATAATTACCCCCGCAAAGGGGCGCTTTTTCTTTGGCTGTTTGTCAGTTTCTTTGATTGT
>CAZZEF010000193.1:0-8816 GCA_964652875.1 uncultured Planctomycetaceae bacterium | reverse complement strand
GATCACCGGTGCCGCTCAGATGGACGGCGCGATCCTCGTTGTTTCCGCGGTTGACGGCCCGATGCCCCAAACTCGTGAACACGTTTTGCTCGCCCGTCAGGTCAACGTCCCGTCTCTGGTCGTTTTCCTGAATAAATGCGACCTCGTTGACGATCCTGAACTTCTCGACCTGGTCGAAATGGAAGTCCGCGATCTGCTCAATGAATATGAATTCGATGGCGACAACGTTCCGATCATTCGCGGTGCCGCTCTTCCGGCTTACCAGAATCCTGAAGATCCGGTTGCCAATAAGTGCATTCAGGAGCTCATGGACGCAATTGACTCTTATATTCCGGAACCTGTTCGTGAACAGGATAAACCGTTCCTTATGGCTGTTGAAGACGTTTTCTCGATCGAAGGTCGTGGAACTGTTGCTACCGGTCGTATTGAACGCGGTATCATCAAAGTCGGTGACGAAGTTGAAATCGTCGGTTTGGCTGACGAACCCCGCAAGACCGTTGTTACCGGTGTTGAAATGTTCAAGAAGATGCTTGATCAAGGTATGGCTGGCGATAACGTCGGTCTTCTTCTCCGCGGTATTAAACGAGAAGAAATTGAACGTGGTCAGTGCTTGGCCAAGCCGGGATCCATTACCCCTCATGATGAATTCGAAGCTGAAGTATACGTCCTGTCCAAAGAAGAAGGTGGCCGGTCCACTCCGTTCCGTAGCGGATATCGTCCCCAGTTCTATTTCAGAACAACTGACGTTACCGGTGGTGTTAATCTTGCCGACGGCGTTGAAATGTGCATGCCGGGCGACCATGTCACTATTAAAGTTGACCTTGGTAAAAAAATCGCGATGGACGAAGGTGTTCGTTTCGCTATTCGTGAAGGCGGAAAAACCGTTGGATCTGGCGTTGTTAAGAAGATCAGTCGTTAGTATATAATCGTAATCGGAACATGATAAATGTTCCGATTATTTGACAGGGGTGTAGCTCAAGTGGTAGAGCACTGGTTTCCAAAACCAGCGGTTGTGAGTTCGAGTCCTACCGCCCCTGCTTTTTTCTCTTCCGGAACCTGTGTGAATACATTATTCCGGTAATTTTTTTTCTTGAATAATTGAGGTCGTTATGCAAACGTTGGTCTCCCTGTTTAAAGAAATGTGCAGTTTTTCATTATACAAACCTACTCAAGGTAAAGTTGCGAGACGATGTACTTTTGGAGGTTTGGTCCTGCTCTTTGGATTTGGAGCTTACGCTTTTTACGCAACAAAATTATTTAATACGATGAATATTAATATCGTCGTGTCGATTATTTTGGCGTTTATCGGCTTTTGGTTTTCTTTCCGACTTGTGAATTTTCCTGTTTTTACTGATTTCCTGATTTCTGTTGAAGCGGAAATGACAAAAGTTTCTTGGCCAACAAGAGCAGAACTTTTTTTAACAACTAAAATTGTTTTAATTTTTATGTTTTTGTTTATCGCGGTTATTTGTGTATATGATAACCTTCTTATTTATGTGCTTGCAATTATCAACAAAGGATTAAATGGAATATTTTAAAAATATATTCCCAAAAATATATTTCAGAAAGTAAAAGCCGATTGTAATGATCGGCTTTTTTTATTGACTTTTTAAATTATTAACTTGAGAAATTGTAATATTAAACTCTCTAAATAATAAATTACTCTATTGATTTATTTTTTTGAATAAATATAATAATAAAGTAGAAATAAATAAAGGTGTTTTTTAAGTGAAGAAATTTTATACTTTGTTCTGGCACCTAGAAACAATATTTTAAAAGTTTCACTTTTAAGTTTTATTACGGCCTATTTTTGAATGGACAATATATTTTTATCAAAAATTTATTATGTCAGGGGCGTCTTCGAATATTTACGTAAAATATCTTTAATCGATAGTACTGCTGCCAAACGTACATAATTTTGTGAATAGATCTCTGTTAATAGTTTAAAAGAGTTAATCGTTTAATAGCGCAAGATAATTTTATGTTATTTTCTTCTATTAAAATTCCCCTAATAGAATTCATGAATTGGTTGATTATTTAAAAACCTGAGAAATAATATCGGTATATTGGATTTGGAACAAGAATTTGTCCCGATTAAAATGCTGTAATGATAAAAAAAAGAGAACGGTTTAAAATATTTATAATACGTTTCAAAAAAGTATCAAGAAAGATCATAAATTTTAGACGGCCAGTGCAAGATAGGTCTGTTTATGAAAAACGGTAAACTCATTACAAAACTATTTCGATTATTAATCTTTGGAGTTAGTGCCGACATTTTTATAAAATATTAAAATTTATGCAGAAGTGCGGCGCGAATGAAATTTTATTAAATGTTCTTGCAGGCATCTATCTTTTTTTACTGATTATTGTCGGTACCTTGCTTTATTGCAGGCGTTTGAATCGATTTATGAAAGTTCTTTACACCGTTTATCTTACAGATCCCGACGCTGTTTTCGATGGGGGGCTCGTCTGATATTATGTCCGTTGTTTTTGAGGTACTCCGGATTTTTTACGAAAATGGGGAAGTCACTTCCGATTGGAAGTTCCCGTTCAGTTTTTTGATCATTTGCATTTTATTCAGTGATCAAATAAAAGTTCTTCTTTTGATCCCCGGGTATAAAGCGCGATACCGAAAAGTTGTTCAGTCGAATTATACAATGAAAGAAAATCCGTTTCAATGTTTGGAAAGTATATCAAACGCTGGGACGAATCAGAAACAATCGGCCGATTCCGGGCAGGAAAAAGAGTCTGCTGCAGGGAGGATCAGGTTATTCTGTCAAGAGAGATCATCCAGATCGTCTGCGTCAGATCCCTTTGAGCATTATGAAGTAGCCGCTTTGAAGACCTGCTGTCGCTGGAGCCGCAAAAATGGTTTTATCCGGCAGGGCATGATACAGATCTCCAGTGAGTTGACCGACGATTTATGGAAAGATCAAAAATTTTCGGACAATCTTTATATTTTTGTGTATTCGCCGGAACTCTCCTGCATTTTGAGTTATGTGATCGGACCTGATATAAACTTTATTGAGTTTCAAACCTCGTTTAAAGATGATTATTTGCTGACGACCTCTTTCGGATTAAATCGTCTTGTTTTTTCGGGGGATCCCAAGCACTTCCGGCAGATCTTTCCGCCTAAATCACTTGTTCTTCCATTTGATCAAACAATAGATCTTAATGTGTATTGGGACAAACATCAGCGAACCGCCGACTTTATGCGAACGAAATTAAAAATTGAACTGCGGCCGGGGGAAACAGAGATGGTGAAGAGGTTTTGGCCGGAAATATCTGGTTCTGTTTCCGGTGGTCAGCAGGGACTTTTTAAAAAGTTCGATATTAAAACACCCAACACGGAATTTTTGTCCGGTCAAAAAGAGAAATTGGAAAACAAAGAATCGTCTGCGAGTTCGAGTTCTGGAAGTGAGAACGATTTGTATACGCTCGAAACGGATATTCAGGAAGCGTTAGCGATTGAAAATAAGCCGCGGGTACTTAAAGCATTGTTACGCGCTTTTGTTGCCGGATCGGAAACGTTGCTTTCGCGGGTAATCTCTCGTCGATTTTGGGGACTGCGTCTCACTTGGGGTGCCTGTAATCGCATCGAACGGCTGATCAATGTTTCCTTTGAGGAACAGGCGCGAAAAAAATCGGAATATTTGCGGAAAGAGATCCCGAGATTATAAATTTTAACCGGCAGTGAAAGCGAGGCGGTTCATGATTATTCTTTTGTCCTTTTTAACGTTAGCTTTTGCCGCTTACTGGAATTTATTTAGAAACAAACCGATGATGATTTCACCGGAAACAACAGTTTTGACCGAGCCCCGAACTTCCGACGGGCGGTGGATTGATTATCTAAAATGGTATCAGAGTCAGGAGGGGATTGAACCGGCGCGGATCGCTTCCGATGAAAACGGCCTCCGGATTCTTGTCCGCGAATTCGGAACCGATGATGCTTTTACTGTTTCAGAATACACAACATTAACAAATGATGAAGAACGGGAAAAGTATAATAATCAGCTCAAAGAAGAGAAAGAGAAGTTTTATTTGGCTCTTGGTCTTGATGTGTCGGTCGCGCCCCGTCGTCCGCTTCCCGATGCGGAATTTAATTATGATCAATATCTTGAAGAAAAATATCCCGGTCCTGAAAATCAAAAAATCAGAGAAGATAAGGCCGGGAAACGACCGCTGACTGTTTTTAAAAAAGGTTTGTACCAAGCGGACCCGGACGCCGTTCAATGGTGGCTTGATAAGAATTCATCTGCTCTTGATCTGGCGATTCAGTGTTTTGAAAAGAAAGTATTTCATTCAGGTACCAGCATAATCCCGACTGATCAACCGCCTGTAACCGGTCTCCTCTTTTCAAACAGGGCTCTCCATATCATACGTTTACTGGCAACATCACTGAAAACAAAGGCGGAGCTGGATCTTGAACGGGGAAATATTTCCGCTGCGGTCAGCGCTCGAATCGCGCTGTACCGGCTTTCCGAAAAATTAATGAACAAGCAATGTTTCGCTATTGACTATCTTATCGCATTCGCGTTTATCAGTTTTGCCGACGATCTTGAATACGGCAACAATCCGGAAAAACAGCCCTCCCGAAACGATTGGCTCCGATTGGGCGCCGACTGTTATTCCGATCAGCTCGAATTCGACAATTACTTAAAAGTCATGAATAATGAAATACTTCTTTCACTTGATTGTATCGAATATTATCTGCAGGACCGGCGACATCGAAAGATTAGTCAAGAAAATCTGTCCGTTTATCTGCCGCCGTCCTTTTGGAAGTTGGGGTTCGATTGGAATATTGTTTTGAGTGAATATAACAGAAGATGTCGGGACGAATTGAATTCAATCGGTAAAAATGAAAAAGATCCGTTGCCTCTGATCGGGGAAACGTCCGATACAGAAGACCGTTTGTTTCAGTATCCGTTGTTGAAGACCTTTAAAACCTGGACGCTGAAATCAAGATCAGAATATCTCGGAAGGTATATCGCCCGAGATAATATTGAACTTTTGAGATCAATTCTTCCCATTTTGAAAGGGCAAATTCGATCCAAAAGGATTTTACAGATCTCAACCGCGCTTCAGCTTTACCGCAGTGATCACGGAACATACCCTCCCGCGTTTAGTACTGACAAAGAAGGAAGGCCGCTTCATTCCTGGCGTGTTTTGATTCTGCCTTATCTTGAGGAATTGGAAAAAGAACGTTACCGCCTTAATAAATATTTGAGAGAGAAACCAGTCGATTGGGAACTGTTTAAAAAGATCCGTCTTGATGAGCCTTGGAACAGTGAGTACAACCGACAGTTTCATTCGATCATTCCGAAATACTTTGATCTTGAGAGAAACAACGGCGGCGGTCGAACGAGATTTTGTGTGTTGATCGGACAAGACGCGCTTTTCAATCGAAGCGGAAAAGGAGTCGATCCGGGGGCACTTTATAAAAAAGAGCCCGAACGTGATGTTTTTTCAATGATCCTTGTTGCGGAACGTGCGGATCCGATTTGCTGGATGACGCCGGATTTCGAGTTGGACGCGGAAGAAATTGTCCGCGGTATTTCTTTTACGGAATCGGAAGAAGGAATAGAGCGGGAGATCCTTCCAGCCTCGTTTTATATGGACGATTTAAAGTTTACTTACATGACGCAGGTGAACGGGACAGTAAAGCGATTGGGCGAATCCTGGAGGGATAAGTTCGGACTGTCGAAAAAAATCACCGGACGGTCGGAAAAATAACGTTGTGCCCTTTGAAAAGGGACTAATGAAAATATTTCGAAGAATACGTACTGCTTTGTCAATCATAGAAATATCTGTTGGACAAAAGCTATAATGGACAGGACTGGAACGCGGACGTCTCGTCTGTCTACCTGCCCAACAGGCGGCCCGACTGTTTGATTCCCTTGAATTAACTTATAATTGAAGTATAACAAACCAGAACAAACACCGCAAATGAAAAAGAAGCAGGAGAAGATGAGTAACCGTTCAGTATTTTGAGTCCGTTAATGGAGTGGATATTAGCGAATGTAATTAAGGTATTTATACTGCATTTATTTTAATAATTCTGTGATCACCGCCGATTGACTGCGTGACTCGGCAGTTCTTTTGACATTGGAACGGAAAATTCATTATGGAATCGGTATAAAAGATGAGCGATTGCAATTGGGAATTGACGGGAACACAAGAAAAAGTGAGGGAACCGGTCATCCGCATGAAATCGGTAATTTGTTGACAAGCACTTTAAAGGTCTTGATTTTGTGGATCATTCCAAATGACCGATCGAAAAAGAAAATGTTTTCGAGTTGCAGGTCTATATTTTTTATGAGTACAAGGCAGTGTATGTCTTAACAATTCCTTTTGTTAAACTTTTTCCAAAAATGAGATTTCTCTTGACAATCGTTCGGGTTGGGGGTACCTCTGAAGGTCGTTTGGTTCTGATTGATCAGAGATTATTTACTTAGGATTCGATATTAGGAATATTGGGAATAATGACAGAATTAAAGTATAACGCAAACAATTGAAATTCAGAGTAAGGAGTCTTAAATAGAAATACAAAGGTCAGGTTTTCGACACGGAATATCTGTTCAATTGAATTTTGACAATGCTATACAGGACGATTAATTACTGGTGAAAGTGAAATCGCTTGATAGGAGTTACGGGAATAATGAATAATCTTTTTTGTTCAACAGTCGCAATTCTGTCTGGCTGTGTTTTTCCTGTAATTACTGTTTTTGAGTCAATCAGAATGAAATGTATGACGATGTGTCCTTGCGAAAGATTTTTAAGAAACAAGTCGAAAAATCAGACTAATGCTTGAAAAGAACTGCGATATTTGTAAAATAAAAAAATAGAAGAAAAACAATTGTTCATTTTATCAAGACATTTCCGGTTTCTTGCAGAATCTCAAAGGTATTGCTTAAGAGCCGTTCTTTCCCCAATGAAATTTTCTGTTTAAAAGAGGTATAAATATGGGACTGGATATGTATTTTGTTTTTACTTCGGAAGATAACAAACCGGATATCAATGAAATAATTGCGAAGGAGCAGTATTACGAATCTTCGGAAAATAATATTTACTGGCGAAAAATGTTTGCCATTCACTGCTGGCTGGAAGCTCATTTGGATCGTCAAAAATATCCGTTTGGCTCGATAGGGAATATGGAATGGTATTATTTTTCAGAAAAGACGCTTCGTGATCTTTATAAAGACTGTCAAAAAGTCTTAACCGATCCGGACCATGCGAGAGGAATCATTCCGCCTTCAGACCCGAGACCGAAAGAATTCGCGGAAATGATAAACATTAACGATTATTATTATGAATGTATAAAGGAAACGGTTTGGGCCTTGGAGAAAAATTTATCCAATCCAACGCTGGAACATGGCGGCTGGTATGCAATATGGGATTAATTGCTCTCCTCAGGCGGGGGAAGGTACATCAGTTTGTCATGGGACAACATGAAGAGTTATTTGTTAAACGCAAAGAGAGAAACAAGTACGGGAAGCGGAACGGGGATATAAGACCTTGGGAGACATGACGCTTTAGCGGTTCTAGAACGTGCCTTTTATATTTATTCTATTGTCAATTACAAGTGTTTATCCCAAAATAGTAATTCTTATTATACTGCTTTTACTTTAAATTTTCCATCATTTTTGCCGATTGACTGCGTGACTCGGCAGTTCTTTTGACATTGGAACGGAAAATTCATTATGGAATCGGTATAAAATGGCAAGATTTTCTTCTCGGATCAATCCCTTTTAGGTATTAAAGAAGAAAAGCAAGTAACATTCAACTCACCGGCTTATGTCTCAAAGGAACGCGCAATACCTTAATGAAACGTTTGGTGTGAATAATTTATGTCTAACATATTACTCTTTCGCGGGAACTTGATCTTTTAACGAGTAGTGCGCCCGAAACAGGGCAATTGCGGTAAGGCCGCGCTTTGCGGCTTTCCTCCCTGAATACGGATGCAGCCCGGAACTGAAGGCGGGAATCCGCAGCCTGATCGCATAAGAAATCTTTCGAGCGTCCGGCGTTCGAACACGATTCGCTGCGATTCTTTTTTTGATCTGGCTCCTTTTCTTACTTCTTTTGAATGTCCGCCATAACGTCGCAAACGCTTTGTTTCGTGTGTTCCTCAATAAATTGATTCCAAAAAATCGGTCATGAAAAAACTCGATTTTATATCGTTTTGTTTGAATAAAGAATTGGGTAAATAATCAAGAAAAGATTGAAAATATTTATTTCGGATCAATGGTTGGGGGCCGATGGAATAGTTTTTATTGATCGTTCTGGTTCGTTTTTTGAATTTAATCGTTGGAACCGTAAAAAACAAGACTAAACCGATAAAAAAGGGGGTTAAAAGTGTTATCTTTTAACCCCCTAAAATGGGCGCACTTGGACTCGGACCAAGGACCTCAGCCTTATCAGGGCTGCGCTCTAACCAAACTGAGCTATGCGCCCAACGATTTAATAAACAGTATTTATCAAATTCATAAAAGATATAATACATCAGAATCTGTCTTTATCAAGGGGGGGAAGGAAATTTCTCCGAATTTTTCTCTATTTCTTTTTCGCTTGATCTAACTTCTTTTTTATGAAATAAATAGAAAAGGCGCGAACCGTTTCAGGATTCGCGCCCTTTCCAATTTATTATTCGATCAGCTTAAAAAGCTTTTTGTTTGATCTTGATCCGACTTTGGAATAAGATCAGTCAAGATAATCGTCAAACAGTTCATTGAAAACAGTATTGTCTTTATCCTGTCGGCCGACCAGCGTTTCGGCGGCGATTTTTTCCGTTTCGTCATCAAGCAACGAGAGATCCC
>CAZZEF010000192.1:856-8850 GCA_964652875.1 uncultured Planctomycetaceae bacterium | reverse complement strand
TCAGCGGATTGGACAGAGTTACGAAAAACGCCGTTACAAAATTATGCAGATAAGCAATCTTACCTATTTGAATATCTGCTCCATTAATCGATAATTTAAAGTGTCGATCAAAAAATATGAATATAAGATTGAAAAACAAAAATATATCTGATCGACACGCGAATGTTAATCAATGACCAAACGGAAATTTCATTTCTTAACGGAACTTCTTTTGCTGATTATCGGGCATTGACCGATCTTGAGGCGATAATATCGGAATCGAGTCCGAGAACGTTGGGCAGTAGGACCTCGCCCCGTTTGATTGGGGCAACGGCGCGGATTCGATCGATTTCCCGCATGATTTCAAAAATTCTTGATTTGGGAATCGGCAGTGAAGTTTTTACCGGTATTCGCGGAATTTCTCCCTTATCGAGCCAGACGGTTGACGTTACCGTTCTGACCGGATTGGTTACTTCGCTGATGGCGTATGTTTCGCCGCGTTTACAGCTGTTGCCGGTAACGGTTTGTTTTTCATCAACGTTTAGATGACAGCCGCGAGGGCAAACAATACAGATCAATTCAGTCATCGGATACCTCCAGGGTCAGTGTTCCGGAATCGGAAAGGAGATCAGATTTTTTTAGCGGAATATTTTCCATTTCGGCAGGGATCAAAAAAGGTTTTCGGATCTTTTTGACGGACACGCCGTTTTGTTTGATTAAAATGAAAACATCGTTGAACGGTTTTACGGGCCGGAATTTCAGCAGAAAATTTTCGGCGTTGCAAGAATGAATGATTGATGGAAGAACATAACTGATGCCGACAAGCGCTTTCGTTTCGATGAAAGCGGGTGAATGATTGGATTGTTTGGTTGGACAAACGGACCCGTTTTGTAAACCGGAATTGTCCGATGATATAAAATTGTCTGATGACATTGAATCATGCGGCAAGTCAGATTGGGAAAACGGCGCTATGTTGTGTTCAAGAATATAATGCGCGGCGGCCTGTCCGGCGGCTGTGCCCTCCGCGCTGACGAAATCGACAAGATCATGAACATGCAGACTGTTTCCGCAGGCGAAAATACCGGGGAATGAGGTTTGCAACGATTCATCAACGGTTGGTCCGCCTGTTTTCGGGTGCATTTTTATTCCCAACGCCGTCAGCAGGGGATTGGATGGAATAAGACCGACAGAAAGAAGAAGGGTATCGACCGCGAATTCCGTTTCAGTACCGGGAATGAAATTGAAATGATCGTCCACTTTCGCGACGACGATTTTTTCAAGCCGCTGCTCCCCGTGTATTGATTTAACAGTGTGACTGAGATAAAGCGGAATATTGAAATCCTGCAAGCATTGAACAATATTTCGGGTCAAACCGTTGGAGTAAGGCATTAATTCCGCAACGCCGAGTACTTTTGCGCCTTCAAGCGTCATTCGCCGGGCCATAATCAGACCGATATCACCGCTTCCCAAGATAAAGACCCGTTTGCCGACATAATAACCGTCGATATTCAAATACTGCTGGGCCAGACCGGCGGTCATAACACCTGTTGGCCGGTCGCCGGGAATTCGAATTGCGCCCCGAGTTCGTTCACTGCATCCGGTAGCGCAAATAATTGCTTGTGCCTGAACGATTTGATAGCCTTCGTCGGAACTTGAATAATGAATTTCCCTGTTCGGGGTGATCTTTAAAACCATTGAGCGGACTTTGATTTCGATGCCGCGTTTCCGAACTTCTTCGAGACAGCGTTCCGCATATTCCGGACCGGTCAGTTCCTCTTTAAAATGATGAAGACCGAATCCGTTATGAATGCACTGAAGGAGAATACCGCCGGGAAAATTTTCCTTCTCAAGGATCAGAATGCTTTTTATTCCGGCGTCAAAAGCAGCCGCGGCCGCCGCAAGCCCGCCCGAACCGGCACCGATAATAACAAGATCAACGCGATTCTTTTTCAAGAGGTCTGTTTTTTTATCAGAACGGTCGGTCACTGTTTGGCCTCCTGTTTCGAAGGTTCAAAATCAATATCGTCTGTCTCGGGCTCAATTGCGTTGACGGCGCAGTTGAATTCATTTGTCTTTATTTGATCCAACGGCATATCCTGTTTGGTTTTATCGAGCAGGATCCAGGATTCGGGCCCTTTGTAACGGATTTGATTCGGCGGACAATTGAGTTCACGGGCAAGGATTTTTATGATTCGGGGCTGACAAAATCCGCCTTGACATTTTCCAAAACCGGGCTGAACCCTTTTTTTAACGCCTCGAACGGTGGTTGCGCCGCCATTTCGTCGCATACAGTCAAGTACTTCCCCTTCAGAAACCGCTTCGCAGCGGCAGACAATATTGCCGAATTCAGGATGTTCAAGGGTGTAAGCGGTCCGATCTTCCCCGGACATGTTTTTTAAACGGATCACCGGCCGCCGCCGCGGATTCCAGTTGTTTTTTTCTTTAAGCGAAAGCGTTGTCTGCGCCATTTCAACGGCTCTGTTCGCGATTGCCAGACAGCTGGTCAGACCAGGCGACTGTATTCCGAGCAGATTGATCCATCCGGATCTGGGTTGGTCAATGACGAAATGTCCCTCTTTTTCAACGGCGCGCAATCCGGCGAACTGACGGATGATTTGATTGACTGGAATGCCGGGCACAAGCTTTCGGGCCGCGTCCATAACCCGGTTTAGAGTTTCGGAGTCAGTCGAATAATCGTCTTTGTGTTCGACAAATTCACTGGACGGCCCCAAAATATAGTTTCCGTGAGTTGTTGGGGAGACAAGAATTCCTTTTCCTTTGGAAGAGGGAACAGAAAAAATGGTATGTTTGACAAAATCGGGATCGAAATGATCAAGAACGAAATATTCGCCTTTGCGCGGTTGGATCTCGTATTTTTTTTCGCAGATCATATTACTCAAAACATCGGCGAAAAGACCGGCGGCGTTAATAACCGTTTTGGCCAGATACGTTTCATGATCCGTTTCAATTTCGTATCGGTAAGGAACGGTTTCGCCGGAAGGAATTTGTCTTGAAATTCGCTGATCCTGATTATTATTGGAAGGGTGGTCCTGATCATTGGCGAAAGAGATCTGTTTTTTCAGAATAACAGTTATTTGATCATCTTGGAAAATATCCGTTTTATCATTCTGAAAAATATTTATAAAATCATTCTGAAAAACAGCGGTTTTGTCTTCTTGAAAATTTTCGGCTTGATTTTTTTGAGCAGTTGCCGCTGAGTTCGTTTCTTCTGAAGCAATCACTTTGACGCGAAGAACCTCTTCATTTAAATGAAGTTCAACGCCATTGTCCATTGCGTTTTCCATTAAGGCGACGCAAAGTTCAAATGTATTGACGATGCCCGCGGTAGGAGCCAGAAGAGCGAGCTGGACATTGTGTGTCAGATTCGGTTCCATTTCGAGAGCCTGCCGGTGATCGAGCATTTGGACAGGAACACCGTTTTGCAGGGCTCTCCGTTCAAGGGCGCGGAGGATCTCCGTTTCTTCATCGGTAACAGCGACGGTCAACGATCCGATATTTTTCAATTCGATATCGAGTTCTTCACACATTGAGGGGAAGAGCCGGTTTCCGAGTACGTTCATTTCCGCCTTGAGACTTCCCGGGACAGGATCGTATCCGGAATGAACAATTGCGGAATTGGCGGCGGAGGTGATTTCTCCGACATCACTTTCGCGTTCAAGAACGAGAATACTGCTGTTGAAACGTGAAAACATTCGGGCGGCGGCGGAGCCAATCGCGCCGGCGCCGATAATAACTATATCGTAATATTTCATTGCTGCGGTTTGAAAATTCGGGTTGCTTCGACGGCTTTTTTCCAGCCTGAATAAAGACGGGCGCGTTCGTTATTGCTCATCTCGGAAACGAACGTTTTTTCCAGTTGATGAAATTTTTTCAGTTCATTAAGATCCTTCCAAAAGCCGACGGTTAGACCGGCCAGATAAGCGGCGCCGAGCGCTGTTGTTTCAAGACAGACGGGCCGGGCGATCGGACAATCGAGAATATCGGATTGAAACTGCATTAAATAGTTATTGGCACTCGCTCCGCCGTCGACGGCCAAAAGATGGATCGGAACATTGGCTTCCTCTTTCATGACTTCCATTACATCTTTGCTTTGATAAGCGATAGATTCAACAGTCGCATTGACGAAATGTTCCTGTTTGGTAGCCCGGGTAATGCCGAAAACAGCTCCCCGCGCGTCGTTATCCCAATAAGGTGTTCCCAATCCGACGAACGCTGAAACGACATAAAGCCCGTCGGAACCTTTGACTCGTTCGGAACATTTTTCGCATTCGGAAGAGTTTGCGAACAAACGCATTCCGTCCCGAAGCCATTGAACGGCGGATCCCGCAATAAAGACGGATCCTTCCAGCGCGTATTCGACCGGCTCGTTCTCCAGTTTCCAGGCGATCGTCGTTAAAAGTCCGTGTTTTGACATGATCGGCGCTTTTTGGGTATTCATGAGCATAAAACATCCGGTGCCGTATGTGTTTTTTACATCGCCGGAATTGAAACAGCATTGACCGAACAGGGAGGCCTGCTGGTCGCCGACCGCCGATCCGATCATGACTCGAACGTTATTGCCCGATCCTTCCGGATCATTGGAATCGCGGAGCGCGTCAGCAAAGCCAAAGGAAGATCCGGTCGAACGGACTTCAGGAAGGATCTCCGAAGGAATTTTGAGTGCGGAAAGAATTTCTTCGTCCCATTGCAATGTATGAATATTAAAGATCATCGTTCGGGACGCGTTGGTGAAGTCGGTCGCGTGAACTTTACCTTCGGTCAGGTTCCAAATAAGCCAGGTATCGATTGTTCCGAAAAGGAGATCGCCGTTTTTCGCCCGATCAAGCGCGCCGTCGACATGATCAAGAATCCAGCGGATTTTACTTCCTGAAAAATACGGATTGATGAGCAGACCGGTTTTTTCATGAATGGTCCGGTCCAGTCCCCGCGCGGTCAATTCCTCGCAAATCGACTGCGATTGACGGCTTTGCCAGCAGAGAGCGTTCCAAATCGGTTTGCCGCTTTTTCGATCCCAAACAACGGTCGTTTCCCGCTGATTGGTTATGCCAATTGCCGCCAGATCCGAAAGTTTGGTTCCCGTTTTTTGAAGCAGATCCCGAACGACATAAAGAACGGAGTCCCAAATTTCTTCCGCGTTATGTTCGACCCAACCGCTTTGCGGACAGATCTGCGTAAATTCTTTTTGAGAAATTCCGACAGGTTTTGATTCATGATCGAACAGAATCGCCCGGGAAGAAGTCGTTCCCTGATCAATGGATAAAATATATTTTTTCATGCGAAAAGCCTTTCAAAGAGAAATTTCAGTCAAACAAAATACACGTCAAGTATTTTATACAGCTTTTATTTTAAATTTTCCGTCGGTTGACTTTGTGAACCAATCATATCTTTGGCGTAAGAGCGGTAAATACACTCGCACTATTTTCGTTTGACTGTCCCGCACCGAATGGCGTTACTCGTTCGGCGAAAACTTAAAGATCAGTTATTATACTGCCGGCACTTGAAATTTTCGTAACCGTTCACGGCGATTTTACTCTTTCACTCGAATGGTTCGCACTCTGACTCTGTCTGAGTGTAACAGAGCCAACCGGCGATGTCAACGATTGTATTCTGTAATTAACCAGAAATGGCGAAATAATCCAAAAAACTGTCAATAAGCAGGCCAATTCCAGCCGACGAGCCGGTGAAAGCTCATTTGCGAAGTCTCTGATTCGATGAAATTTCCCTATGACGAATTGTCCGCAGCAGTTCAAAAAGAAGAAAAATCTATTGACCAAAGAAGAATTCCGGCAGAGGTGCCGGAAAGTCTTTGAAAAGAAAATGGAATAGGAATGACGCGAATATCCGAGCAGACGCCAGTCCGGAATCAGATCAATGTCGTCCGAAAAACCGTTTCGCATTACCGAATATTACCAGAAATGTTACTGGCGCGAGCATTGCGGAAAATATCATTGTCGAAAACGAAACTCGCAAGGTTGCCCATTACGGCAAGTGAATGATTCGATCTATTCAGGAAATGTTTTTGACGATTCATTTACGCGATTCCATGACGGTCATGAAATGGAAGCGTCACATGAATATTCACAAAAAGAAATTCTTGAAATCGCTCCAAAGGGGAATACCTGACGATAAAGACGCACAAAATCTTGTAAGACGATTACTGGAATACGAAGCGGAATATTTTCGATTTATCCGAACGGCGATTCCGCCAACGAACAACCCAGCGGAACAGACAATACGCAAAGTTATCATCGACCGCAAGGTGACTCAAGGTACCCGAAGCGATTGGGGTAACCGTTGGCTCGAACGGTTCCGGAGTATCCAGTCAACTTGTGAACAGCAGAGGCGAAACTCCTTGATTACATGACCGAAACGCTCGAACATTATCTTCGCGGTACGGTCACGCCGTTGCTCCTCTTGTCCTGATCGGCTCATTTCTCCCTATTCGTTGTGAACGGGTACAAATTTTCGTTCTCTCTCCCGATAGCCGATCGTAAATCGGGAGATTTTTCGGTTTCGTACCGGATAATTCATTATGGAACCGGTATAACAGATCAGAATCAGTTTTTGGGATTTTGCAGAACATTGGCACCGGGCGCGGTTTTATCGATATTGGGGGTCAAATCAAGATCAAGATCGCCGGCCGCGAAAGAGATCAGATCGGTCAAAACCCCTTGGAACAGCGGTTTGTCGAACATTTCATTTCCGTGTCCGAGCGACGTGTAAGCAACGCGTCCCCTGCCTTCCATACGGGCCCAGGTCGAAGGATATTTTGGCCGGTTGTAACAGATATTATTACCGTTGGTTTTCATGCCTTCCGTTTCTTGAACAAGAATGACATGAAGATCCTTGCTGAAGTTTTTCATGCAGTACCATTCATCAAAATGTTTGACGGTTTTGGATCCGATCGCCTTGAGAGACGGAAGTTCGATCGGGTCGGTCAGGGTGAGTGATGTTTCCTGCTGAGACCCGTGAATTGTGAATTCAGCACCGATCAGTTTACAATATTCCGTATATTGAGCGGGATCGTCGTTAACGAACTTTCCCGTGTTTCCGCGCCAGGTATCTGTTGCGCTGTGTATGCCGACAAAACCGACGCCGCTGCGTACGGCCGCATAAAAGTTTTTGACTCCCTTGGCGGAAATTTCAATGTTTCCTTTTTGCGGTTTGTCCAAATTGCCTGTTGTATAAAAGATAAATGCGGCGTATTGACTCAAATCACCGTCAAAAACGGATCCGTCTTTTGTGCATATCGCTTCGTAACCGAGCTTGGAACAGATCTTTTTAACCAGTTTCGCTCCGTAACTTGTTCCATCCGCTTCGTTTTTTGTCGGCGGATGAACATAACCCATCGACATATCAAAATAAAGAATTTTTTTCTTTTCGGAGGCGAAGACCGATCCGGCTGCGCCTGAAGCAAGCAGAGCCGCGGAAATTCCGGTTTGCAATAAAAACTGTCGTCTTTTCATAATGTTTCTCTTTTCGTGTTTTGGGGGCCGGTGCATTCGATTCCGGCAAATATCATTTGATGGATATCGATCAACGGCAGCCGATTTTTTATCTTTTATACCAATTCCCTTTTAATTTTCCGTCGATTGATCAGCTGAATCGACTGTTCTTTTATGTTGGAATGGAAAATTTATAAAAGAATCGGTATAAACAGCCTGTATTTTTAATTTTTTGTTCTTTCTGCTGATTGACTTGGTTAATCAATAACCTTTCGATTTTAAAACTGAAAGAACAAAAGGCGGATGACGTAAATCAATTTCAAAGCAAATTCTTTAAAATATTTTATTCATTGTAATCAAAGAATTTGTTTCCGTTTAAAACGGCGTTTCGCATTTTTTGTTCCCGCTCGCGCAGAGAGTCGTATTTTTTCTGCTGCAAAATTTCTTTTTCAACCGTCGGTTGGAAATCGGGCGATTCACCGCGATTTTGTTTTTCGAGATTGGATTTTCCGATATTCAAGAGGGCGAGCGCTTCCTTGCGCTGCTGCC
>CAZZEF010000192.1:0-846 GCA_964652875.1 uncultured Planctomycetaceae bacterium | reverse complement strand
GGAATTTTTTTCTTTTTCTGTCGACCATTTCGAAAGACAGGGACTCATTTCCGGCCGGGTAAAGGAGACGGTGAAATCAATACCGCTCATGGCTCCGCTGTTGTCGGCCCCTTCCCGGATCGGGATCGTTTTGACGCCGGTGAGATCCTCAAGCCGCTTGATCTGATTGTTGTCCAGCGGCGCGCGTCCGAATCGGTTTTGCGTATAAGCGCTTCCGTATACAGGATAATAAGGAGCGTTTATATCGATCCAGGTAATAACGCGCTGATAAGCTTCCGGATTTGTTTTCGCGTCAAACCAGACACCGAGTTCTTTTCGCTTCTGATCGATTTCCGGCTTCGGATGATGTCCGGAGACTACTTTCGCCAATCGGCTTTGACTGGATCCCCAAGATCGGGGGGGCAGAACCAAATGGGGACCGGCTCCAGGAACGGAAACGAGATTTTTGGATCGAAGTTCGACATAAGAAGTGTTAAAGATCATATTGAGGTCGCCGGCCAGATTAACGGATCGGGCTCCCTTTTTACCGAAGTCATGACAGCAGACGCAATACTTGTCGAAAACAGGCTGAACTTCCGCGCAGTAGCTGAACAGGCGTTCCGGTCCGAACCAGGGGGCCGGTTTTTTCGGTGTTCCTTTGTTTGTTTTGGAGATCGTGTAAGCGGACGACGGCGCTTCGAGTCTGTTTTCATGACATCCGACGCAGGAATTGGCTTCGCCGGGCCGGACCATAACACCGCTTCTCATGGATTGGATCAGCTGCCGGTTTTCATCAAGGAGTTGAAAATAGACAAAACGGTCGGCGGGAACCTCAAAGAAGACGCTGCCGTCTTTTTCGATTTCGAC
>CAZZEF010000191.1:4153-8982 GCA_964652875.1 uncultured Planctomycetaceae bacterium | reverse complement strand
TTCGAATGATTCTTTCCGTATTGATATTTTCCGAATTTCTTCAGAAGCAGAAAATTTCGATTATAAAACGGACAGACAATAATGAAACAGGAAATGAAAACAAAACTATCATGATGAATCAATCAGAAAATTTTGAAGAAACTTTTTTGCGGTTTTGCAAATTTTTCGATAAACTGCGGCTGTCGGGCGCCCAGGCAATGGGTCAAAAAAATTTCAAACTTCTGGTCGCGCTGACTTATCGACAGCAGAAATCGCTGTTCATTGTCGGGGATGGTGAAAAGAAGACGGAAGAAGGCATTCATCAAAAAGATCTTGCGCGGGAACTGAAAACAACAGTACCGGCCACTTCCCTGTTGGTCGATGTTATGGTTAAAAAAAATCTCATTCAGCGGCTGCCCAGCTCAAAAGATCGACGCAGCTTCTGTTTGCGCCTGACCCCCTTTGGTAAAAAAACACTTGAGATCATTCAAAAAAACATTCGAAAAACTTCGGAAGATCTGCTCGACGGTCTCTCAGATGAAGATAAATCCGCATTTATAAGAATTGTTGATCACTTTTCGCAAAAATTGACCATTAATAATTAATCCCCGACTTTACCTCAAAAAATTTTAACCGACAACCTTCAATTGACCTGATGTCCCGGCTGTTTTTTATTTTTCTGCCCGGAGCCCTAAAAACAGCCGATTGTTTCGTGCCCCGGCGGTATGAACGAAAAGTCCAAAAGACCGATCGCGAAAAACGGGGAAGACGCAGAATATTTTTAGAATTTGTTCAAAAACCGACTAAACGCAATCTCCTCCGTTTTTCAGTTTGCAAGACAGAGATCAGGGCTGGTACCAAGAAAAAACTTAAATCAGGCATTAATCAAACGTCCGGCCCTCAAAAAATCAGGAGATCTTTCTTTTAACAATTCGTTTGGCCTTTCCTTCCTGATGCGGAAGTTCGCCGGGCTTGAGCAGAACGGAATTAGGAGAAAAACCGAGTCGTTCTTTAATATGTTTTTCGATTTTTCTTCCGGACAGTCCTTCTTCAACTTCAACATGCAATGTCATTTCGAAAGTACCGTCCTGCTGTTCATCAAGATAAAGGAGATATTGCGGTAAAACGCCGGGCACCTCCAAAAGAGCTTCCTCCAGCTGGGAAGGAAAGAAGTTGACCCCTTTATAAATCAGCATATCGTCGGTTCGTCCGGTAATAGCGTCGATTTTCAAATGAGTTCTTCCGCAGGCGCATTTTTCGCGAGTTAAAATTCTGGTCAAATCACCGGTCCGATACCGAATGACCGGAATTGCCTCCCGAGTCAGAGACGTAACAACCAGTTCGCCGTATGATCCGTCCGGAAGCAGCCTGCCGGAAGCCGGATCAATCACTTCGAGATAATAATGATCTTCCCAAACATGAATTCCGGAATGATCCTGACAATCCATTCCGAGAGTTCCAACGCCGCCGGTTTCCGTCATTCCGTATATATTAAAGACATCGATTCCGAGGGCGTCCATGATTTTGTTTTTCATTCCTTCGGTCACCGTTTCCGCGCCGCAAACCCCGGCCTTGAGCGATGGCATTTTCATTCCGCGTTCGTTCATGACCTCAATAATTCGGATCACATAGGAGATCACCGCTCCCAAGATTTTTGTATTGAACGCGTTGATCAACTGGATCTGACGTTCCGTATTGCCGGAACTTGTCGGAACAACGAACATATCAGCCATTCGGGCCCCATGATACATACCGAACCCGCCGTTGAACAGTCCGAACGTCGGAGTGATCTGAACCGAATCGCCCGGATATCCGCCGGCCATTCGCCAGCATCGGGCCATACATTCCGCCCATTGATCAAGATCCGCTTGCGTGTAAACCATTACAATCGGTTTGCCGGTTGATCCGCTCGACATGTGCATCTCCCGAAAACAGGAAGAGTCGACACAAGAAAGTCCCGTCGGAAACTGATCCCGAAACGTCTTTTTGGAAAGCATCGGAAGATCTTTCATCTCTTCCGCGCCGCGAAAACTGTTCACGTCAACACCGGCGGCCCGGTAAAGTCCGCGCATGTATTCATTGTTCTCAAAAACATAACGGACCTTTTCTTTAAGACGAATATTCTGTAAATTCCGCAATTCGTCCTGAGACATGGTTTCTTCACGCGGATTGAAATACTCTGTTGTTCTGGTAGACATAACGGTTCACTTTTCTGAAATCTTTTTACGATACCTGGGCTTTAACAAAAGCCGTTATTCTCCGGCAAATTCGTACATTAAGACGACGGCCAATAAATATCAAAATACGATCTTTCCATTATAATGTTTTTTTATAATCAGAGAAGAAATATTTTTCATTTTTTTGAATTTCCATTAATTTTTATAAAATTTACGGCAAGATCTCTTTTCTTTCTTTTGAAAAAGAAATTTTATTTGATATAATAAAGATTCAGGAAACAGATCTTTCCTGTATTTTTTCTTCAGATCAAACCTTTTATCCACTTGCAGACAAGGTAAAATAATGACAAAGACAAACAAGCCATTTCAGAAAATTAAAATAGTTCAAATCGGAGTTCGCCATGGACACGCCAACGGAATAATGGCGGCAATGCGTCAGCTTCCCGAATATTTCGATATTTTAGGAATAGCGGCGGAATCGTCTGATTGGGAAGCCAAAGTCAAAAATCAGCCTGTTTACAAAGGTCTGAAATGGTTTGACCGCGATAAAATTCTTGATCTGCCCGGAATAGAGGCGGTTGCGGTCGAAACGGAAATGACGGAACTCGTTTCAACCGCGGTCAAGTGCGCGGAACGGGGCCTTCCCATTCATATCGACAAACCGCTTGGCGAAGATCTCAATGAATGCAAAAAACTGCTTGATCTTTGTCAGAAAAAGAATGTTTTACTCCAGCCGGGTTATATGTTCCGCGGCAATCCGGCGATTCAGTTCGGAATACAGGCCGTTCAAAAGGGCTGGCTCGGCGAGATCACCGATTTTTATGCGACAATGAACCGTTATGACGTGAACCGTTCCTGGCGAAAATGGCTTTCCGGGTATCGCGGCGGCGGAATGTTTATTGTCGGATCTCATATCGTCGATATCATTCTTTCAATGCTCGGCGCTCCAACTGATATCCAGTTGATTGAACGGCCGATCAACAACGACGGAGTCAGCGACAACTCCGTTTCCCTTTTGATCTACCCGAAAGCAATCGCCCAAATACGCGTCTCCTTAATGGAATACGAAGGCGGACGGCATCGGCGTCTGATCGTTGCCGGAACCAAGGGTTCTTTCGATCTCTATCCGATCGAAGGATCTTATACCAGTTATCCAACATTCAAACGCGATCCGTTTAAAGCCCGTCTGACACTCAAGGAAGATAACGAACAGTATCGCGCCGGCACTCATCTTTTGAATTTCGAACCGCCCCAAGGACGCTATTCGCAGCAAATGATCGATTTCGCTCAATGCGTTCGCGGACTTGCGAAAAATCCTTTTTCTTACGAATACGAACTCCTTGTTCAAAAAGCGATACTCGCTTCCAGCGGCTATATTTCCTGGAAATGATCCTTGGTTAAAAAACGGACTTTCAAAATTACGGGAAACGCGAAAACACCGGCTCTCCTTAACGAAAAACCGGTGTTCACCGCTGTTTCAATACAGATCCATCGTAAATCAGCGCCCAGCGCAACTTGTTTTTATTTTTTGTATTTCTTAATCACTTCTTTGGAAACAGTCTCCCAAGCGTTGCGCGCTTCGCCGTTTTTAGGGCAGCCGGCCACTTGAACGATCATCAGACGGACATAACCGTCGCGACTGAACTGACACTGATTTCCATGCGCTCCGCCGTGACCAAACCAGTCAGATCCGGTATTGGAACAGAGTCCGTATTCATTGGGCAAATTACCGGGGGTCTGCTTGGTCGTGATCTCAAGAACGGATTTTTCGGAAAGATAACGTCGGCCGTCTTTCATTCCCAGTCCGGAGAGCATCTGAAAGAATTTTGTCAAATCGTTCGCTGTTGAAAACAGACCGGCGCCCGGCTCGGGAAAACGATGATTGCGGTCTTCAAACGGAGGTCGGACCAGAACTTTTTCAACGACTTTTAATTTCCCCTTCTCAACTTTATGAGAATAGATCCAGCGATCTTTTTTGAGTTCGGCGGCAGGCCAGAAAGAAGTGTCTTTCATTCCAAGCGGATCGAAAAAAGTTTTCTGAAGATACATTTCGTAAGGCATTCCGGAAACAATTTCGATAATTGCGCCCGCCGTATCAATACCGCATTCGGAATATTGATATTTTGAACAGGGCTCAAATTCAAGAGGGGTCTGCGCGATATGATACGCAAGCCGACGCAGCGGAAGAGAATCGAGTCCGAACTGGGCCATAAACGGTGTTTGAAACGACCATCCGGCGACATGACTGAGAATCATTCGAATCGTCAGTTTTTTGGCCGGTTTCTTTAATAATACCGACCCGTCTTTTTGCGGATATTTGACTTTGACCCCGCGAAATTCCGGAAGATATTTTTCAACCGGATCATCCAAATTCACTTTTCCCTGATCGACAAGCGTCATCATAGCGCTGGACGTAAAGATCTTTGTCGTCGAGGCGATCCATAAGATCTGATCGGCCCGAATTGGCTGTTTGGTCTCCGTGTTGGCGTAACCAACGCAGTCAACCTGAAGAACTTTGTCTTTCGACGCCAAAACCGAAACAAAACCGGGCATTTCTCCCCGATCAACGTAAGGCTGAAGCGTTTGGGGAATCGTCGCCTGCGCCAAAGCCAGACAGCTCAAAAACAGCCATAAGAACAAGGGTTGTCGCTACTATCGGCCCTGTTACCTGAT
>CAZZEF010000191.1:0-4143 GCA_964652875.1 uncultured Planctomycetaceae bacterium | reverse complement strand
TCTTCTTCCGTTCATTTTTTTCTCCTGTTTTCAGTGCTTCATTTTTAGGATCCTTTTTGAAAAGCATCGTTTGATGATTCAATGTTTCACCGTTTTTACTTACGGTTCAAGAGATCCCAATATCAACAGAAAAGTTATTATAAACGATCCGTTTATGAATTTCAAGCTTTTCGTTTCGCGCGGCCAATGAATCAGAATAAAGAGATCGCTCCGACAAAGATCCCCAATAAAAAGCAATGATCAAAAAGGCCGAACGCATCCCTTTTGCGCGTATTTCATCCAGGAAGCGACAACGCCAAGAATTTGCAGATTCGTTTCCGGACCGATTTCAATTTTGGACATGTGTTCATTTTCCGGTCGAAGCTCAATCGTTCCCCGGCCATCGTTATAAAGAGTTTTAACGGTCAAACCATTATCGACAAAGGCAACAACGATTTCTCCGCTGTTGGCGACACATTGCTTTCGAACGATCAAAATATCGCCCGGCTCAATACCGATACCGATCATGCTTTCCCCTTCCGCCTGAAGCGCGTAACAGCGATTCGGATCGGCTAAACTGCGGTCGATAAAGATCTCGCCGACCGGACAGTTGTCCGCCTCAAATGGCGTTCCCGCCTGAACCCAGCCAAGGATCGGAATGGATACAACCTCCCCAACCGGACGCGGAACAGAAGCGGAAGGCGCTTTTTGTATAGCGGGAATAAAAGAAGATCCCTCGGAATCCGTCTCTTTTTTCGGCGAAACATTTTTTAATGAACGATGATCTTTGGAAAGTAATTCCCTTTTATCGGAATCAGCATTCACTTTCGGTAATACAATCTCATTGGAACCGCTTTGGAAACTGCTCTCGACAAGACGATACCCTCGTCCATTGGGTTCCTTGGCGATGTACCCCAGCTTGACCAGCGTTTGGACACGGGAAAAAGCGGAAGGGGAGGAGATTTTTTCTTCCCGGGCCAAATACTGAAAGGACGGAAAACAGCCATTGGCCGCTATATAAGCGGCGATTCGATTCAGCTGCGCGGCCTGTGTTTCATTCAGTTTGCGCGAAACATACGCTTTTCTTGGCTTCTTTTGATCGGTCATAACAATTTTATTTACTCCGCCGCAAACGATTCCGCAATTTAGCCGCCCAGCTTTAAAATTTTCCGCCAATTGATGAAGTTAACAGCAGAAATCGCGAAAAATTCAACAGAAACGACACTATAATATTTCTCCCAAACATCAAAACTCAAACATAAACCTCTCAATTATAATATTATATTATTTTATTTCATTTTTGTCAACCGGAAAATATTCTAATATTTTCAAAATATTTCTATTGTTTTATTGACAATTGTCTTTTTTTAATTATTATATTTCTAATAGCATTAGAATGATATTAGAAATATATTTTGCTGTTCCCTGTAATTTGGAGAATAAAAAATGTTCGGCTGGGAAGATTATAATGAAACGGAAATATTGAATAATAATTTACCCGGATCAATCCTCAAACCAAATCGCCGATCTGTTCAAACATCCGAATCGGAAGAGGATTTTTTGGAAAATTCTTTCTTTCTGAATACAGACGAAGAAGGTTTTGTTTGGGAGCAAAGAAAACAGCCGGAAGAACCGCCGCACGGTCAAGAGAAATTTGCAAACACGCTGGATGAACAGAGACAAAACCTCTGTTTCCATTCACAGAAAAAGACCGATTTGCCCGGCGAACCATTTGATCCGATCATGCCGGACACCGCCATTAACGATCTTTCCGAACTGGTAAGCAATCCTGCGTCGACATTTTATTTTCGCGTTTCGAGTCAGGCAATGCTGAACGACGGTATTGCGCTGCGGGATATTTTAACGGTTGACCGAAGCCGCTCTCCTGAAAACGGCGATCTTGTCGTTGCAGCCGTTGAAAACCGATATATTCTCCGGCGTCTTCAGATCATTCGCCAACAACCTGTTCTGATCTCTTCCTGCCGCAATTGTCGTCTGATTCGTTTAAATAATCTTGACGATATTTGGGGAGTTGTTATCAACATTATTCATCATCTCTGACCGGCGGCTATTCCCGATTAAACCGTTTTACCGCTTATTTTCCGTCCTCTCCGCCGATTGACAAAGGCAAACGGGAGAGAGGACGGAAAATTTCAAATGTCGGTCGTATAAAAAATATCGGCCGTATAAAACACCGATCCTTTACGAGAACTGAAAAACGCCGGGAATCGGATTGAAATAATTTCCGTCTTTGTCCGGCATGCAAGGGGACGGACCGTCAATTGTATAATGATCAATGCCGGGCGTCAGTTCATAAGTTGACTGCCAGATCCGTTCGGCGGTAAGTTTCTGACCGGTTTGATATACGATTCTGCCCATAATCGCGGTAAAGGTCGCCATAATTCCGCGGTCGACTTCGTTCCAGTTTTTATCCTGACGAATCGCTTCAAAGAGGCGGTCGTGTTCTTTCTGATAAGAATCGTAAAACGGAGA
The DNA here is from genome assembly GCA_964652875.1 of uncultured Planctomycetaceae bacterium. Lineage (GTDB taxonomy): Bacteria > Planctomycetota > Planctomycetia > Pirellulales > Thermoguttaceae > JAUNBG01. The sequence continues at coordinate 1,671 of CAZZEF010000191.1, read as the reverse complement.
CTTTGGTTCCCAAATAACTTTGCGGTCATTTCCCTTGAGATTGAAACCGGCGAAAATTTTTGGATCCCGAACTCCTTCGCCGACTTGTGAACAGCCCTTGGTTCCCATAATATTCGATTGAAAATATTGCCAGACATTATTCATGGAACGTCCTTCAATCATCATTTTCTTGCCATCGCGGAACGTGTATTCGACCGAAACAATATCCAACCGCTGATCTTTTTCTTTCCGTCCGATTCGTCCGCCGATTCCCTGCGCCTCAACCGGCCAATCGTTTTTGGCCCAGCAGCAAATATCGATATTATGAACAATACCGTCGACAATAAACCCGCCGCAAGTCCAGTCGAAATTGAACAGATTCATCAGTTGATGCTGAAGCGGAGTATAATTTCCGATCGGTTTGATTCCGCGATGAGACTGACAACGGTAAACGAAACAGGCAACAATATCGCCGAGCCTACCGTCATGAATGGCGTTGATTGTCTCTTCGGTTCGCATAAAATGACGATTGTTCAGGCCAACGGCGATTTTAAGATTTTTCTTTTTGGCGATTTCATTGGCGGCGCGCATTCTTTTTAATCCGGGAATATCGACGCCAAGCGGTTTTTCCGAAAAAATATGAACTCCCTTTTGAACCGCGTACTCAAAATGCAACGGGCGAAACGCGGCCGGAGTCGCAAGAATAACGACATCGCCGGGCGCAAGTGAGTCTATCGCCTGTTTGTAAGAATCGAGCCCGGAAAAGATCCGATCCCTGCTCAAGTCGATCCGTTCTTCCGGAAAAACAGCTTTCATTGCTTCGGCCATATTGACCGCTTTCTTTTCGAACGCGTCGGCAACAGACCAAAGTTTGGTCTGCGGATCGGCGTTGAGTGCCTGACGCAACGCGCCTGTCCCGCGGTTTCCGCAGCCGACAAGAGCGATCTTGATCATGTTTCTTTCACCGGCATGAACTTTCGGTATGAAAAATTCGGTTCCCGTTAAAAGACCGCCTGCCAAAAAAGTTTTTCGAGAATTCTGTCGATTCATTTTTTCTCCCTGTTTTGATATCCAATAATCAGCAAGGAATGAACTTCCAATCAGAAGCGGTCCCTGCTGAATATCATTCTGGTTGATGACGCGAAAACAATAAGATCCCTTGCGCGGGAAACGGTCATTTTACGGAATCGAGTCCCGCCGCCTTTTTCATGAACGGAGTAATATCAGTATTATCAATGTATTTCCCGCTGAAATTCCAAAATTCGGCCGCTTTTGAATCCAGTCCGCGGACAAAACCGTCGATCCAATCGCAACCGGCCCCTTTGACATAAAAAGGAACCAACGCATTGGTATGACTTTTGTATCCGTATTGGTAACCGGGCAAATTTCCCCGTCCATTATTGACGATTTTTTTGAATCCGAGAAACTCGTCGCCCGGCTGGAAAGTCTTTTCATTTTTTTTGCTTTTCCATGTTTCAGGTCCCCAAAGTTGTCCGGTTTCATGATCGGCGGTAATGATCAGCAGGGTTTCATCCCAACTGCTGTATTTTTCGATCCAGTCGCAAACAGCGTCAATTGCTTTGGAAAAACCGGTATGTTCCAAGACCATCATTTCCATATTATTGCCGTGATTGGCGCCGTCGATTGCCCCGCCTTCGATCATGAGAAAGAAACCTTTCGGATTCTGATTCA
>CAZZEF010000190.1:693-9078 GCA_964652875.1 uncultured Planctomycetaceae bacterium | reverse complement strand
GATCTTTTTAATGTCTCCAGCAAGATCTTTTATCCTTACGGAAACCCGCTCGATTCGCTTGACGAATATCTTCATTTCACCGAATGGACGCTGTTCAGTGACGTAATTGGCTGGGCAAAAAGCGACGATCCAACAAAGAAATTTCTTTCAAAACATTGGAATAATTTTCTTTTCAATCAGATCGAATGGAAAAACATCGCGGAAAAAACTTTTCTTTACAAGCCGGGCGAACGGGAAGCGGCCTCTATTTTTTCCGATCGGGATCTTTTCGAATCGGCGATTCGCGGCAAACTTCCCGACGATCTCAAAGATCTTGATCTTCGGTTCGACATATCCAAACACACTCACCGCCCCGACGCCAGTAATCCCGCCGGTCGTCAGAACTTTCTTTACGATCCAACGCTTGACAAGATCTCCGTTTTGGAATCGGAAGATCTATACAACGCCATCCCGCAAAGTTTTCGGATCTGCCGCGTTTACGCAAAAAATAAAGATCATCAAAAAGAAGTAGTCGCCGCTTTCGAAAAGCTGACCGGTAAATCAGGTTCCGACGACCTGACCAATATGTAAGTTCAATAGATCTTTTAAGCTGGTCTGATTTTATATTTCTTCTAGAAGCAGTTTCATAACCTGTTTTTAGCGTTTTTGAGCTTACAAAATTCGAGGCCTCAAAATCGAAAATGGGGTTATGAAACGATTTTTAATCTCAACAGAACAACCGGCTTGAAAAGTTAACCGTCATAAAATGCCAACGGCATAAAAGTTTGTTTTCCCAACAAGAGAAGTCCGGTTGATTTCCCGGACTTCTTTATTGGTCTTTTATTTTTCATTCAGATCAAAGACCCATTTCCCTGATCCGAGCGAATCCATGATCATTTCCGATTCTGTCAGTTTCCATTGATTCAAATTGGAAATCTTTCCATTAATTTTAATCTCCTTGCATTTCGGGAGGCGAAGTTCAGCAACGACATTGGCGGGAATTGTCAATTCAATTCGGGACTCGTTTTTCTTTCGGTCGAAATTCAACGCGATTGGACCCCGAATGGTCGGAATGACGGACCGCACCTGTTTGAGTCCGGCGGTTTGCGGACGAATCCGAACTTTTTCAAACGCAGGCAGAATCGGTTCGACTCCAACCAGTTTGCGGGGAATGACATTGGCGGGGGCGGCGCCCCAGGCATGATTCCAATCCTGATTCGGCTTGTAACGGTCGTCCCAGGCTTCAAGGGAGATGGTTGATCCGACACGGATCATGTTATACCAGCCGCGAAGATCTTTTGCCGTCATTCGCTCCAATCCGTAAACACCATCGCCTCCTTCGTAAACAGCATCCAACAGGAATTGCGCGCCGTAAACACTGCATTTCATTCCCCGCGATTTAACGAATTTCGCAACCGATCCGATGTATTCTTTCGGAACAAGTCCAAACGCCAACGGAAACATATTTCCATGCAGCGAAGCGTGTTCCGTAGTCTCCCCATCGCGGTAAATACCCCGTTTCCGATCCAAAAAGATCTCTTGAAAACTCACTCGCAACAGATCCATTCGCTTTTTGTAAAATTCGACGTCCTCTTTTTTACCCAAAACTTCCGCAAATTTTAGGAGAGATCGAAGCGCGAAATAATGATAAGAGTTGACGACAACGTTATAGTCACAGAAAACAAAACCATCGGTCTCGCCGGATTCCGCATTGTCATTTCCGGCCAGTCCCTTATGCGGCCAGTCAACAATGTCTCTTAATTTAGGCCCCGGTCCAAAATGAATCGATGTTAAAACATTTTCGGAAACCTTTCCTTTTCTCGTACTGATCAGGCCGTTTTCTTCCGCCAGCGACAGGAGCGATTTTGCCTTGAGTTCATTATAAAGCCGGGCAATATTCCGGGAATCGCCGGTATAAAGATAGTCATACCAAGCCATTTGAACCGACTGCAGGATCCATTCGGTCGGCCAGGTCGGATGAGTAATCAAATAGTCCTGCGTGAATCGGGCTATTGAATATTCCCGATCGACGCAATAGCAGCTCAATTGATTTAAAACGGCATCCCCTTCATAAGGGATCCGTTCCCGATCACCATCGATAAAGACGCCCATAAATCCGGTCGCTTTGATCGAATACCGGCAAAGATCCCAAACCTGATTCAAGATCTCATTATCGCAATGAAACAGGGACGCGTTTTCATTAAACGGATAATAAGCGGCCTCCCGTTCAATCTGAAGATCCTTGACCGAATCTGAATTCGACACTTCTATTTCCGCGTATCGGAACGGCATGACTTCGCCAATGTATCCCGGCATAAGAAACGCGGCGCCGCTGCTGTTGCGCTTGTCGATCCTCGTTTTAATAAAATAGTTTTCCGTTCCGGGAAGAAGATCAATTTTATATTCGGCAAATCGTGTCGAACCGGCCGGTTTTCGGTCGACCCGGCCTTCTTTGACTCGTTCGCCAAGTCTGACAATCGCCATCTCGCCTTCCCGAAGCGCGGTCAATCGAACACGAATCTGTCCAAATGCCGCTTTCCCAAAATCGAAAAAAGTCAGTTCCGGCGCAATTTTTTTGACCGTGACCGGTAATTCTGTTTTCTTAACCGTTGGATAGCGACTGATCCCGTAATCGGCCAATTCACTCCCCGTTTTAAACGATTTTATTTGCGACCAGGGAGAGATCTCTCCATTGTTCCAAGTGCGAACCCGCCAGAAATATACTGTCGATTCTTTCAACGGTTTGCCTCGATAAAGAACCGAAGACGATCGGGCGTCAACAACTTTCCCGGATCGCCAAAGATCCGCCGATCCATTTTTTTCGAACGCCGTGCGTGACCCGGCCACTTCAATTTCATAGGCGGTTTGAAGAATATTATTTCCGGAATCATTCACAATCCAGGAAAAAGCCGGACGTCGGGAAAGAATCGCCGGATACTGAAGGCTTTCAATCGCTCCTGACATTTCGGAAAGAGCGAGATTGGTCGGATAGCCATCATGATAAACACGATCGGTATGTTCAAGCAGATCGGTCATCAAACCGGTCGGAGCCTCCGCTGCCCATAAAAACGCGCTAAAAAATAAAAAACAGCCAATCAATGAAATTAGTCTCGTCATCGTATATTTTTCCTGTCAAGTATTTTTTTCTTTTTTCAATTTCTTTTGCCGAGTATGATTGTTATGCCGGTTTCATTATCGATTTTCCGTATCAACGCCGAAAGAACAGAGACTGTTTTCAAGATCAATCAGCGGAGAAAATGAAAAAATAAAAATGCTGACCATTTAATAAACCTAAAATTAATCATCGCCTCGTTTGGGAAAGACCGATCAAACATTATCGGGAACGACAAAGGGTTCCCGATAAGTTCGTTTATAATAAGGCTCCGCTTCAGGACAATTCAGGATTGTTCCGTTAGCGGGATTGACATTGATTTTCATTCCCCCGAGTCGATAACTGATCGTCGCCAGTTGCGGGAGCAAAGTGCTTCTAACGCCTTTTTCGATATCGGCGTTCGGCAATTCACGGGATCGGACGCAGGAAAGAAAATTATCTTTATGTTCCGGATCGGGAAAACGTCCGTATTCGGAAGCTTTAACGACCGGTTTACGATCTTTTGGGCGATCATAGACTTCCCAACCGCCTCCGTGACGACCGGCGATCATGAGTCCTTTATCGCCGTATATTTCGATACGGGTCGCGTTCTGCATCCAGTAAGGAAACATATCGTTTTGACGAACAATCGGATCCGTTTTAAGCATATAAGGCGTATAAAGCGTCAGCTCAACGGTCAAGATCATGTCATCGAATTCAAACGTTGACATTTGCGTATCGGGGGTTTCGCAAGCTCCGGATGTATTAAAACGTCCGCCAACGGAATACGCTGATTTGGGAAATTCTTTACCGATGAGCCAGCGGCCGAGATCTATCTGATGAATGGCATCGTTAATGATATCACCGGACGAATAATCCCAAAAATGATGCCAGCCGCTGAAATAGGTCGGACGGTAATCATGAAGCGGCGCCGGACCGCTCCAAAGATCCCAATTAAATCCGTCCGGAATCGGCTGAACCGGCTTCATGTCGAAATTGCTCCATTGCTTCATATTGACGATCCGCGCAAAATGGATCCTGCCGAGCTTGCCGTCTTCAATATATTTTTTCGCGGATATATTATAAGGAGCGCTTCTGTTTTGGGTTCCAAGCTGAACAATTCTCTTGTATTTCCGCGCCGCTTCGACCATTTTTTTTCCTTCCCAAGCGGAATGGGAAGCGGGCTTTTCAATATAAACGTCTTTACCCGCCTGACAGGCCAAGACAGTGATCAGCGCATGCCAATGATCAGGAGTCGCACTGATAACGGCGTCAACCGATTTATCGTCAAGCACCTTGCGGAAATTTTGTTCCAATTTCGGATGCGCTCCGGCTTCTTCGGCTGTTTTCAATGCCTGTTCCATTCGAAACTGCATCGGATCGCAGCAGGTGATGATATTGATATCGTCCCGTTCCAGAAAACCGCCCAAAAGCTGACGTCCCCGTCCGCCGCAGCCGCAAAACGCAAGATTAACCTTGTTATTGGCCGGAGTTCCTTTGACGGATCCAGGATTCGTCAAAACAGTAATACCCGATCCCGCTATTGCCGCTGTTCCCGTTCGATTCATAAATTCCCGACGATTCATTGGAACCACCTTCTCATTGAAAAATTTCCGACAAGCAATTCCGGCAAAAAACGGTCGAAACGGCTTGACTTCTTACTTGTAAATTTAAAACGTTTTCTTACATTTTACCCATCTTTTTGAAAGCGGCGACAGACATTTCAACAGCTTTGAAATGATCTTCTCCCTTTTTCGGATATTGTTCGAGAATATACCATTCGGACTTGGCGGTATTTTCGCAGATATTAAAAACCCGATTCCAATCGACGGTATCGACGGAATCCTTAACAGTTGTTCCGTCAGGTCCGGCGGCCTTTAGATGAACGAGTTTTTGTTTTTTCGGATATTTTTCGAGTAAAACATACGGATCAGCGCCGCCGATAATGGCGTTGCTGGTGTCAAGCTGCATGTAAACCAGATCGCTGGTAAAACTGAAAAAGGTGTCATAAGCGTTGGACTTTCCGACCGGGGCGAAGTCCGTTTCATGATTATGATAAGAGACGAACATATCGAATTTAGAAGCTTTGTAAGCAATTTCATTCACCAAATCCGCGGCGAATCGGGCTCCCAATTCGGTACTGTTGATCTTATCCAAACCGTGACCGATGACAAGATTTTTGTTTCCCAACGTTTTATGAAACGCAAGAGTTTTATCGAAATTTTCGGCTAAAAGATTTTTTAAACCGAGATGCGCGCCAACGACTTTTAAACCGAGATCATCCAAAACATCTTTTAAATAAACAGCGGTCTTGCCGTAATACCCCGCAAATTCAACGCCGGAAAAACCAAGATCTTTAACTCTTTTCATCGCCGCCGGAAAATCTTTCGCGGCAAACGGCGCTATTGAATTGATCTGAAGAGCGAACGGAATTTGTTTTTTTACCGCCGCTTGGAGAGTCGTTCCCAAAAATCCCGCCGCAACCATTCCGGCACCGGCCTTCATAAAATTTCTTCTTTGCATCTTTATTTCCTTTTCAATTTTAAAATTATAGTGTCAACATTTTAATTTTTCCGATTGTTTTGCCGATGGACATTGTAACCGGAACTGTTCTTTTGACGTTGGGACAGACGATTAAGAATAAAATCGGCAAAACGATTCGACATGACCGGAAAACAAATGTTTACCGGAATAAATTGGCGATATTGTCGGCAAAAATCGACATTCCGTATTTGTTTGGATGATTAATATTATTGGTCATAAGGACAATGTAAGGAATTCCTTTTCGCCAAAGACGACCATAAGACCGGGAAGCATCCGCCAGCGCGATACCGTTTTTCTCCGCAAAGATCCGCAGTCCTTTGGTGTAAGCGCGGGGATCTTCATCGATATTTTTCAAACTGGTCAAATTCATCCAGGCGGGCCGGACATAATGCGGAGTGCAAATGATCCATTCGGCACCAATTGCACGAAAATCAGCGAGCATTTCACCGTATCGCTTCGCGACCCGGACTTCGTTCATTCCGGAATCGTTCACAAACTCCGATACAATCAAATCGGGCTTGAGCGCAAGAACTTTTTCTTTGTAATTTTTAGGACTCCCAGCCGGTTCATTTCGATAAGAGTCGGAATTGCGTCCGCCCCAAGCTTCCGTGATCAGTTCGATCTTCGCGTTCGGAAATTCCTTTTGAAGTTGAGCAACCAGCTGCGATTGCCAGCGGTCCTGTTTCGGAAGATAACCGGCATCGGTTACACTGTCCCCCCAAGCGAGAATTCTGATCTTTTCGCCGCGAACCAGTTTTTTCCAGCTTTTCGGAACGAGTTTTTTGGCAACCGGTTCAATCCCGGCGGGAGATCGCCGCGCATGCGAAAGATCTTCTTCTCCGGATTCGATCGGGAAAATATTGTCCTGGGTCAGTTTGTCGATTCGGCCATTAATCCAAATGACGGCGATTCGAACTTGTCCTTTGAGAAGATCCGCGGGCGCGGGTGTCGACGCATGAGACTGTCCGCGAACAACGGACAAGGATCCGTCCGCCTGCCGAATGATCGAATCAAGCCGCATCATAACATTGGAATAACTGACATACGCTTTTGTATTGGCCGGAATTCCTTTGCCTTCAATTCGTCCGAAATTACCGTTTTTCTCGTCAAGCATATAGTCCGTGCCCGGCTTGAGATATTCACCGGTTCCTTTGGTCAGACGCACCTTTACCGAACCCGGAACAATCGCATCGGCAATAGTACATTCATAAGCGATTACCCCCTTAAGACGTTCGCCCCGATTCCAAGGCGACCCTTTCGGTTTAAAAAGAGCAACACTGCTGTATTTCTCATCCGTGACCGTGTTGTATTCCGGCTGATCAATCGAAAGTTTTTTAACTTGCGCTCCTTCTTTAACTTCAATCGTCCAATCGCCAATCAGCTTGAATTCAGCCCCCTGACTGTTTTCAATCGCCCCAATTAACGCAATGATCAAAAGTATTGCCGACACGGTCCAATTCATCGTCAGCTTTAATTTCATTATTTTCTCCTTAATTTTGTTTTATAATGATAACCGATTTTGTCATCCGATTCAGAAATTCGCTTCACTGTCCGAAACGCCTCGTTTTTTTCAAAATTCAGAGAATTCAAGGTCAGTCAAACGAAAACAATCAAAGGGATTCAGTAAAACACAATTTTAAACAAAAATTTTCTCAAAGTCAATAAATTAAGTAAAATTTAATGTTTTATGACTTTTCTTCGTTTTTTTGCCGATTGACGTTGTGATCCGACCGTATCCTGAACACCGGAATTGTAAATTTCTGCGGCAATCCTTTTTTCTTCCGAATTATTCACCGCCCTTCTGAAAACTCTTCTCTGTTTTATTTATAACCCGCCAGTTTTCTTTTGACTAAATGAAATATTCGGCAATTCTCTTTAATGACCTTGCAAAAAATGTTCTTTAAAGATAAGATATCAAAGAGAAGTTTCATTTACGGCATATCATTCTGTTCCCGACTCGGTGTATCCCAATGATATAATGAACATTACAAAACAATTTTTCATCAGAAACAATATTAATCAGATTCCAAAATGACAAACATAATCACCAATCGGCAAAATCATCACCGGACCGCAATAATGCTGACCTTTTTCATGACGTTGGGTCTGATGATCTTTTGCGTCGATTTGATTTCCGCTCAAACGAATACCGGCGGAGGAAGTCAGCCCCTTGATCTAAGCGCGCTTAACGGTTCTGCGGACACTTCTTCAGGAACAAGCAATTCTGTTCCAGCCAATAATCCCGCTCCCGCCAGCGACACCAAACCGGTACCGGCAGGGTCGGAATTGCCGGTCGGTTCAAAAACTGTCCCCTCCCCAACTCCCGACACGTCTGTTCCCAAAAGTTCTTCCGCGCAAAAAACAGATCTTGAAGACACATCGAAAAATCCTTCCTTGGATCCGTCCGTTACTCCGCAAGGATCAAAATTCTGGCAATTGGTTAAAGCCGGAGGATTCATCGGCGTTATTCTCCTGTTTCTCTCACTCATTGCCTGCGCAATTGTTATCCAGTTTTGTTTGACACTCCGAAGAAACAATCTTTACCCCCTTACGTTCGCCGAAGAAGTCAAACGTTTGATCGATCAGGGAAAATACCGGTTTGCGCACCAGTTATGCGGAAACAGTGAAACTCTTTTGGGACAAATTCTTTATAAAGGACTTTCCGAATACCAAGGAAATTGGGCCCCCGTTGAAAAAGCGTTGGAAGACTCGGTTGCGGAAGAATCGGCTTCATTATACCGCCGTTCAGAACTGCTTTCCGTGATCGGCAA
>CAZZEF010000190.1:337-683 GCA_964652875.1 uncultured Planctomycetaceae bacterium | reverse complement strand
CGGCGCAGGAGAGCTCCGGGCTGCGGGAGAACGTCGCGTTCGGTGAATTGGCCGCTTCGGACGGACTGGGCAAAAATCTCGCTCAAGGGATCTATTTCGCGTTGGTAACAACAGTCGACGGTCTTATCGTCGCCATTCCATCGCTGGTCGCTTACTCACTGATCAATAATACAATTGCCTCGCGTATTACCGAATTGACCGAACTGATTGATCAGATTACCCGGCCGATCAAATGGGCCCCCGGATCAACCGGATCTTCCGCTCCGGCTTCCCCCGCTTACAGCCCGCAGACAAAAACGTCAGCCTCCGTGACTCCCCCGCTCCCCCCCGGACGATAGACGATCTG
>CAZZEF010000190.1:0-327 GCA_964652875.1 uncultured Planctomycetaceae bacterium | reverse complement strand
AGCGAAAAACAACGAATGAACATTGCTAAACCGTTGTTCGACCGCGGTCAAATCTGTCCGCTGCCGAAAAATTCCAAACCGTTTGTCCGTTTTGATTGTTCGACCATTTCAACCGCCTGAACATTTCGTATCCCGGCGGTTCGTTATTTGATCAAAACAAATTTTGTCTTGTATACCGACCGCATTTTAAATTTTCCGCCATTTTCGCCGATTGACGAGGTGAATCGCCCGATCTTTTCATGTCGGAACGAAAAATCGATAATCAATGCGGTCTGATAATACAATGATAATAACGAAATACAACAGGAAAAAAAGAATGAAAAGATC
>CAZZEF010000189.1:6841-9109 GCA_964652875.1 uncultured Planctomycetaceae bacterium | reverse complement strand
ATCCAAAACGGGTTCTCCGGATGAAATGCTCCTTGCCTCCCGTCAAAGTCCGGTCATTGATATCAGAACGTTCGGACCGAAAAAGATCATTGTCGGTCAGGATTCGCTTTATCAGATCCGGGTTAGAAATACCAGCTCGATCGAAGCGCGCAAATTGGTGATAACGACCGATATTCCGTCGACCGTTGACGTTGTTGACGCGCAGTCGACGACAGGGAATACCAATCTTCTTCCGGTCGATTCCGTTTCGCAAAAACAACAGAATCTCTGGCAGATCGAACTTCTGGCGCCGGGCTCGGAAGAGATCTTGAGTTTGACTCTGATCCCCAAACAGCGGGTAAATTTTAATCTTGACTGCCGGTATGATTTTGAACAGACCGGTTTTCAGACGGGCATTGAAGTTCAGGAAGCTGTTCTTGAACTTCAAATCGACGGTCGCGATACGATCGAATGGGGAGCGGAAGACAAATACCGGCTTCGGCTCCGCAATACGGGCAACGGCGACGCGGAAAATGTTCGTCTTCTTGTTTCAACGGGAGATAATGAACAGGCCGCTCAATTTTTGAACCTGCTCAAAGCGGGGGAAGAGAAGGTCATGGATCTTTCCGTCCGAACAATGCTGGACAAAGAGATCGTCTTGGGAGCGGAAGTTTCCAGCGGACCGGGTCTTTCGGCGAAAGTCAGTAAAACGGTCAAAATTCTCCGCGGGCATTTGCGGGTTTCCGTTGAGGCGCCCGAACTCCAGTTCGTCAACAACAACGCGGATTATTTTATTCGGCTTCAGAATGACGGGACCGCCGTTTTGAAAAACGTCGATATCAGTGCCGTTCTTTCCGAAGGATGCCGATTCGTTTCCTGCACTGGATCCGGTCAGGAGATCCCCGGACGAAATCAGATCGTCTGGAAGATCCCGACCTTGAATATCGGAGAAGAAACCGTTTTGCAGATCGTCGGTCAAATGGTCCGGTCCGGTTCGAATCGAATTGATGTATCCGTTTCTGATAAAACCGGTCTCTCCGCGATTAGCGGAGCGATGACCAAAGTCGACGCAATTGCTTCGCTGAATCTTCGGATCAATGCCCCGAACGGTCCGGCCGCCGTTGGTTCACCGGTGTATTATGAAGTGGTCATTTCCAATAATGGAACAAAAGCGGCGGAAAACGTCAATGCCGGTATTATGTTCACACAAGGGATCAAAGCACTTGAAATTGAGGGAGGCCAGGGCCGGATTAAAGACGATCACGCGAAAGTATTTTTCAATCCGGTCCGCATCTTAAGCGCCGGTCAGTCGGTTTCCTGGCGGGTTAAGGCGCAGCCTGTATTGGCGGGCAGTCATAAAACAGTGGCCGTCGTTGAAGCGGTGTCAGAAAATATTCGTCTTAACAGCGAAGAAATCACTTACTGTTATCAGCGGCAGGGAAACGGCGGTGTTCCTGACTCCCGGCAGTCGGTTAAATTATCCCGACCGGGTACGGATCTTTTCGGCGATGCCGTTGAAACACCGGCCGCGCCCTCTTCCGTTCGATCTATTGCTGGAAACAAGGTGACGCTTCCTGTTCCCGCACCGTCTTCGTCAATGGCATTAAATTCGGTTCCCGCTCTTCCGAGCAATACCGCCAATTCGACGAACTCTGTCAATATGTCCAGTCCATCCAATTCGACTGTCTCGGTCCGGATCGGACAAAATTGCGCGCAGCAGACAGCGATGCCGCCGATCCCGACACTGACAGTACCGGCTTTGACGCAAAACGTTTCTGCTGTTCCTGTTATTTCAAACAGTGGTTCAGCCGCTCCGGTTTCCGCTGATTCACCGCTGATTTCGTCGATCAATACGCCGTCTTTGGAGCCGCAAACGAATACGGCCGCCTCCGCGCCTGTTCTCGCCGGACCTGCTCCGTTGGTTGAAACAAAATCAGTTCAAGCCGCCGCGCCGCTTGAAAACGAACCGAATAAACCGGTGAAACTGCCCGTTCTTTCGGATCAGACAACGGTCAGTCAAACAGCGTCCAATCAGGCAACGGTTGAACTCCAACCGACGTTGACCAGTCCGTCACCGATCCCAACGCTGTCGATCGAAAGCAATGAAACATCGTTGCTGAAATACGGACCGGTTCCTTATTCCGGCGAACAGAAAAGATTTTAACTGTCCGATAGAGTTTCCTGTTTTACCGATTTCATTTTGGTTTTTCTGTTCCCGAAGTCAAAGGAGTGGAAATTCTGTAATGAAACCGGTATATTTTTATCAGAAGGGAATAAACAATGCGTTTT
>CAZZEF010000189.1:0-6831 GCA_964652875.1 uncultured Planctomycetaceae bacterium | reverse complement strand
CAAACAGCGATTCTTTTCCCCAAATGGTCAGAAAAAAACGCGGAAAGATTTTTTCGCGAAGGACGTAAATATTTTTTTCGGTCGGATAATGTCGGTCATGTCATTCCTTGTTTTATTCTGCTCCGGTGTTGAACTTTTCGGAGCGGATCCGATGATCAATGTTTTGGATCACGCGAAGCTGTCCGATTTCAACGGGCATCTGATTGAGAAAGTTCCGCTGGATCAGGTCTTTTCGATCTCAAGCGGAATTCTGTCGGTAAAAAAAGAGCCGCGCGGCTGGCTGGAGACCAAAAAAAGCTGGCATAATTTTACTGTTTGCGCGGAGGTTCGTTATCCCAACGGACCGAATAAAGTTAATAGCGGTCTTTTTCTCCGCGTTAATGGAGAGCATTATCTTGGCTACTCGCCGCGCAGTGTTGAAGTTCAGCTTGAACCGAAATCGATCGGTCTTTTAATGTCTTTTTATGATATGAAAATGACAGCGCCGGAAGATCGTTTTTCGATCAACCGCAAGCATTGGTCCGGTGTCCGCCGAACGGTTGAACGGTTTGATGATCCCGATATTAAAGATTATACACAATGGCAGCGTCTTGAAGTTACCTGTTATGAAGATCTTGTTGTCGTTCGAGTCAACGGTAAAATCATTAATTGGGCCGAAGGGATCGAAAACATTTCCGGACGAATAGGTTTTCAGTCTGAAGGAGGGGCTGTTGATTTTCGGAACGTCATTATAAAAGACACGGAGTCCCCATGAGTCGGAACATTGTGTTTGACTGCTTTTACGGCAAAAAAAGCCGGCTCATAACGGGCCGGCCTTGAAAATTAAATACTGACAATATATCTTTTTAGTGCGGTTTCGTCTTCGTCAGGATCTGACGGATAATGACGAAACTCCGTGTCGATCGGGCAGATCATCTTCTTGTTTTAATTGCTTTAAGAGTCGAATCGATTTCATCCTGCAAGCTCAGCAGGTGCGCCTTGGTGTAAACATCCAGTTCGGCCTCGTCGTTGAGAACGGCATCAATGCGGTCCTTCAGTTCGAGCAGTTCAACGCGAACGATATTATTGAAATCGGACGATCCGGCCGACGATCCGCCGAGCAGAATAATCAGAGAGGATGATCCGGAATTGAGCTGACCGGTCAATTTCCTGACATAAGCGCGCTGTAAATTTCGCCGGGTTGAGGAAATCGCCTGTTTCTGATCGGAAAATTCCCCTTGATCGAGCTGATCAAGTTCCGAAAAAACGGCTTTGGAAAGTGAACCGAGCATTTCGGATGTTGTGAACGGTTTTGATTTGGCCGGAAGCCGGAACGGAGCGTCTTCCAAATGACTTAACCGGTTGGTTTCAAACAGAAGATTCAGGAATGTTGTTTGCCATTCGAGAATTTCCGAATGAATATTCAGATCGTATCGGGAAGGTATTTGCGAGCCCCAATGCCGCCATCGGTTGGGGGCGAGATAATTGTAAAGTTCGGTCGGGATGTTCATATTGTTTTGACCGAAAACTTCTTTGGTCAGGAACGACATGGCAGCCCGCTGCTGTTTGGGATCGACCGGGACAAACGGGGGCCGTTCGTTCGGATCCCCTTTGAAATCCCGATTGATGTGAATACCGCCGATGTACCGAATCGCAATGTAGGCCGCCTGCATTTTGGTAAAGAGCAGCATATTGAATCGGGGCAGCAGTTTGTCGTAACTTTCGCCCTTTTCGATCGATCGGGCATTAAGATTTTTAAAGACCTGATCGACCAGTTTAATACGTAATTTTGCGTATTCGAGCGGATCTTTACCGAGATCGAAAGTGGCAACCAACGGATCATCGGTTATATTATTGCAGTCTTCGTCGGTCGCATAATTGTATTCCGGTTTGCTCTGTTGGGAAGCGATTGCCGCAAGATCGGAAGTTTCCGAATCGGTACTCTTGCCGAAATCTTTGTAACCGTAAAGAATAACCCAATAATCATATTTTCCGAGTTTGGTCGGATAGTATTCGCCCTGTTTCATTCCCTTGGGCATCAGATTGGCCGGAAGGTAATCCATAACCGATCCTGAAAAACCATATTGAGCCGATTCGGTCTGCTTATTCAATTCTTCAATGGTCATCAGAGTACTCTGTTTGAAATTATGACGCAGTCCGAAGGTATGCCCAACTTCATGCGAGGCCAGATGCGAGAGTCCCTGAACGATGAGTTTTTGCCGGGCGGCTTCCTGTTTCTTTTTGAATTCGGCTTCCCGTTTGGCGCGATCGGCGGGCGTTAATTTTTTGGCGTCTTTATCTTTGGCGATCTTATCTTTGGCGTCTTTATCTTTGGCGGTTTTATCTTTGGCAGCCTTAGCATCGGTGTCTTTATTCGTTTTCGTCTCTGCGGCTTTGGTCAGATCCTGTTTGCTCTTGGCGCTTTTGTCTTTATTGGCCGTCTTTTGATCCGATTTGGCTGTCTTTGTTTCTTTGGATCCGCTTTTCTTTTCGGCGGCGGCTTTGGAATTGGATTTGTTTTCTTGGGCTTGTTTGTCTTTTAAGCCGGATTTATCCTTACCGGCGTCTTTCTTTTTATCGACCGCTTTCTTGTTGACGGCGTCTTTCTTGTTGACGGCGTCTTTCTTTTTATCGGCCGTTTTCCTGGCGATTGTGTCCTCGGAAGTGTAAAGATCCTCGCTGGTCATAACGTCAAAGAAGGTCATGGCCAATCCCATCTGCTGCGAATAGAAGAGCGATTCGTCCCATTTCGGTACAACAGGGCGTTCTTCTGTAAGGAGACTGTCGATTCCCGTGAGTTGATCCTGCTGTTTGTTATTTTCGGCTTTCTTCGGAAAATGGAACGGACCGGTGAGTTGCCGGGCCAGTTCGCGCGGACTGTATAATTCAAACTGTCGGTTCCAGCTTTTGATAAAACCGACATCAAGAATAACATCGGCGTCGAGGATCTCGCCGGTAAGCGGATTGACGCGGCTCGGACCGATCGAAAGACCAATATTGGCGTTACTCCAGCGAATGGTGTTGTAATTGATATCTTCGGGATCCCAGGAATCGTTTTCTTCCTGCTGACGCACTTCAATGGCGTTATAATAACCGGCTTTTTCGAACGCTTTGTTCCATTCGAGAATACCATCACGGATCGGTTTGCGGTATTGAACCGGAATTGTTTTTTCGAGCCAGAAAATGATCGGCTTTTCGACAAGAGAAGTTTCCGCGCTTTCGTCCATTTTTTTCAGATTCCAACGGTTGATATAACGGACGAAATTATTTTCCTTGCTGTTTTTCGAGTAATTTTTAATGACGGTATTGAAATATCCAACTCGTTCATCAGCCAGACGGGGCTTGTAGCCTGAACTGCGGAGTTTACTGATCGAATAGTGAACATTGACTGTAACACCGCGCGAATCCATAACAAGATCGTTCAGCTGTGAGGAGGAAGCGAACCCGGAATAAGTGGCGGCGACTTCGATTTCCATATTGTCTTTAAGTCCCTTGACTTTAGCCCAGTTGGACCGGTCACGGGCAAAAGAAAAACCGGGCAGGGCCTGCGAGGAAATCCGCGGCATGTCACTCATAAAAATCGAGGTCAAATCAACGATATCCCCCCCATTCGGCCCCTTGGCAATGATAGGAAGACTGTAAATAATGCTGTCGGAAAAAGTGATCTCCAACGCTTTGGCTTCCGGCGTTCCGCTGTTGGCCTGATGACGAAAATTGCGCCGGACGATCTGTATACGGTTGTTTACCTTGCGGAATTGCCAAATCATGTCGTTGCCGGAATCCCAAGACCAGCCGGCCAAAAGCGGTATTTGACCTATGCCCCGGGCGATCGAAATCACAATAATGTAATCGGTGTTCAAATTGGCTCCGGTTACTTCAAAATAAAGATTCTGCTTCTCTTTGAAAAAATTGAGAAGACCGCTGACAGGAACCGCGTCTTCCGCTATTTTGGAAAAAAGCGGCACTTCATCGGTTTTGGCGGCGGTCAAAGGATTTTCCTCCTGAGGGTTAACACCCTTTACCGATTTTTGCAACGCTTCTTTTTTGTCCGATTGAACACTCTGTCCCGATCGAACCGTTTCCGTAAACAAAAAAAGAAACAAAAGTGAAAACAGCAGCGCGCCAAGGATTCTTTCCCGGTGAATTGAACGAGTCATTCAATAAACTCCTTTAAAAATAAACAGTAATACCCTTTTGAACTCTTCAAAATATTTTCGCTTCTGATTTTATAACGCGAACAATAAGGTCTTTCCCGACTTCTCGCCGTCGATTTCCAAAATCATTCCCTTTTTGTCCGAATAACAGAAATTTCAATTGAAATTGATATAAAACAATTATCCCATTGTCTATCTTCTCTATTTTACCGTCAGTTTTTATTTTTATCCACTTAAAAATTTATAAAATTTGATAAAATCTTTATAAAGATTAAAATATAAATATAATGTGTCTTTCAGAGCCGGTCCTTGCGAAATCGTCCGGTAGATGCTATACTTATCAGAAACAGTATGACCGGTTGCTTTATTAGTAAAACGATATAATCGGAACAAAAACGATTATATTTATAGAATTAATAATACGAATAACGTTGCTAAAATTGTACTGGTAAAATTCGGAAGAACAAGAAAAAATCAGACAAGAGAACGGAAACGAAAATGAAAATAGGTCTTATCGGCTATAAAGGGAGCGGAAAGAGTACATTATTTGAGTGGCTGGCGGGAGTTCCGGCGGATCCGTCGAAATCGCATACAACGCAGTCGGCAATGGCGGAGATCCCGGAGCCGAGAATGGCGGATCTCTGCAAAATATATAAACCCAAAAAGGTCGTTCACGCCAATATGGAGATCCTTGATACGCCCGGCTTGAGCCGCGATCAGGAAGGAAACGCGTCCGTAATGGGCTACCTGCGCGAAGCCGATTATCTGGTCTGTATTGTTCCTGTTTTCGACGGATCCGATCCGCAAAAAGAGATCGACGCCTTTCAGGAGGAACTGATCTTTGCCGATCTTGAAATCGTTTTGAACCGGATCGACCGAATTCATGAGCAAAAAAAACGGCCGCTGGGAAAAGAAATTCAAGAGAAACTCGCTTTTGAACTCGAAACACTGGAAGTTCTGAAAAAGGCGCTTGAAGCCGGTCATCCGGTTCGCGCCGGGGAAATGACCAATGAACAGTATAAAGCGACCCGATCCTTTCAGTTTTTGACCGAAAAGAACCGGATGATCTTTATTAATACCGGCGATGAGGAACAGGATCACGCGAAATATCAGAAATACGCGACCCCGGAACTTCCCGTTGCCGCCGTTTCCTTGAGTCTTGAAGTCGATCTTCAGAAGATGGACTCTGCGGAACGGGCATCGTTTCTGGCCGAAATGGATCTTAAATCGACTGATCGGAACACAATCGTCCGCATGCTGATGGATAATTCAGGTCAGATGGTCTTTTTGACCGCCGGTGAAAAAGAAGTTCGAAGCTGGCTCATGTCGAAAAACGGTACTGCGATTGAGGCGGCGGGCTGTATTCATACCGATTTTATTAAAAAGTTCATTCGGGCCGAAGTCACCCCTTGCGACGATCTGGTCAGAACATATAACGAACTTTGCGCCAAAGGTCACGGTGAGGTCACCTGGCAGGAAGTTGAACGGGAAATTAAAGCGGCTAATTTGAACCGGCGCGAAACGAAAGATTATATTATTCTCGAAGGAGATGTACTCCTGTTTCATATCGCGCCATGATTTTTACCCGAACAATGTTCAATAAAAAAGCCGCGGTTCATTTATCTGAATCGCGGCTTTTATTATAATGGCGTCATTTTCCGCCGGTCAAATACGGGATCCTTTAGGACCGTTTTTTCTGCTGCGAATGAAACGCGGCGATTGCTTCCCGATTGACCTGCTGGATCGGAATATTGTTTTGACAGGCAATTCGCTTGAGATCTTCATATTCCGGTTTGAACTTGAAGAACTTGCCCTGTCGGCCGGCGATCTTGCCGGAAACCTGGCCCCAAGGGGTCGCGACATCGACCGATTGTCGTTCGAGAACGGTTCGAAAAACCGGATAACGGCGAATGCCCAATGTCGGCGTTTCCGAAAAAAGGATGTCTTCAACACCGGCTACTTGTGATTTATCGACCAGAACGCTTATTTTTGTGCCCGGCCGCTGTTTTTTCATTTGAATCGAAGTGGTGAATATGTCCCGGGGCTTAAGGCCCTGGATCTTCTCCTGAACAAAACCGATCAACTCGCCGGACGCGTCGTCTATATTGGTTTCGACCATCCAAAGCTCTTCTTCCTTCTCTTGGGCCGGTTCGCTGTTACCGTCCAGTGTTCCCTTGAGAATGCGAAGAATATTCGGCTGTGTTTCAAGATCGCGGTTACCCGCGCCAATACCGATTTCTTCTATTTTCATATTGGGGATCGGACCGAATCCATCGGCCAAAACAGCCAGAACGCCCGCTCCGGTCGGAGTGGTCAGTTCAAAAGGAATATCGCATTGTGCCAAAGGAATCCCTTTAAGCAGTTCGGCGGTCGCGGGAGCCGGAATCGAACAGATCCCGTGCGCGATCTTGACCTTGCCGGTTCCTGTCGGTACCGGTGACGAAAGGATCTGATCGAATTGAAAATAATCGAATCCGACGGCTGTTCCCGCAATGTCCGCAATGGAATCCGCCGCGCCAACTTCATGAAAATGAACTTCGTCCGGCGTCGTTCCGTGAACCTTCGCTTCCGCTTCCGCGATTTTTTTAAAGATCCGCTGAGCGATTTTTTTTGCGCCCGGCGTTAACGCGGATCCGTCAATCATATCCAAAATAACCGATAAATGCCGATGCGCATGCTCGTGCGGGACATTAACGTC
>CAZZEF010000188.1:0-9123 GCA_964652875.1 uncultured Planctomycetaceae bacterium | reverse complement strand
AATAAAAATGTCAAATTTTATAACATGACCTGCACAATTACCCTTCTTTTATCATGCCCGAACCGCTAATTTGTTAAATTAAATTTATGATTAAAAAAACTTGATCCGGCTTTCCAACATAGGTTAAATTGTATACTTTTCGCGACAGAAAACATCAAATCGTGTCTGACTCCGAAAGACTCCTTATTTTTTATTACAGCAGAATAGTCCCGTTACTGACAAAGTTCAGATCCATTTAACTGACGAAAAAATATATACCGATTTCATCATGAATTTTCCGTTATAACATCAAAAGAACAGCCGATTCACGCAGGCAATCGGCGAAAATGACGCAGATGACGGAAAATTTAAAACAAAAGCAGTATAATACCCTGTAATCGCTGACATGATACCGGATCACGAATGCGAGGGACGAAAAATAACCATGAGTTCTTAATGCGGCCCTTTTTTAATCGAACGAAACGAGATCAAAGCGTAATACTTTCGCCGCCCGCTCTTGTCCCCATGGCCCCCCAAACTCCATAAGGCGATTCCCCGACATGGGTACTCGCCCGGGTATAACTGGAATAGCTTTTCCCGGTGCTGAGAGAGTTTACGGTTTCGGAAACAAAACGGACGCTTCCATCACAAAGACAGACATTAGCGCCGCCGGAATGATAACTCGAAGCCGTTGTCAGATTACCGGCGGAAGCCTGATAGTTATTGATCTGACAGCAAGACGGAGCGTTGGGGGGAAGAATGGTATTAAAGCACTGACAGGCAGGTATTGCTTCAGTCCATTTTGCGCCCAGACTGTGACTGGCGGAGTTGCACCAGCCTTCGGATTTTCCGTCAGTAGCTTCGCCGGAAAGTTTGCCGTTGGCAACCGAGGAAAGGCAGGTCGCCACGGTATAACCGCTGGGAAGGACGCGAACGCCCCCTTTTATATCGTTGGTACAGGATGCCGTCACCGTCTCGCCAAACGCAATGGTATTCGATGTTCCATCGACAACAGACGAAAAATCAAAAGAAACAAATTTAACGTCATGCATTTTATTTGTTTGAAGCGTCCAAAGACTTTCGTCAAGTCTCATTCGAAATACACCTCGGAAATAGTTATCTCGATATTCAACTTCCCCAACAGCGGTATCGCCCTGACAGGCCATGTAATTGGAACGTCCGCAACTGGACTGGCCGTCATCCCGGCCTCGCGGATCAGAAGGACAGATAAACGGATCAATCTTCTTGAGTGCTACGCTGCTGGCATCGAATCCCGCTCGGCTTGTTCCGCCATCCATATAACGGATCGCCTCGTCATAAATTGCCTGCTGTTCCATAAAAGGAAGAACATCGACGCGAAACCCCCAACGGCCATATTGCTGCGACATGAAATAGTCCGAATGGCGCGCAATTACGCCTTCGACCGCCTTAATTGCCGCGCTTCCAATAAGCTGCTGATTCGTATCGTGAAAATTATGAAGAGCCACTCCAAACTGTTTTAAATTGTTGGTACACTGCATACGTCGGGCCGCTTCCCGCGCCGCCTGAACCGCCGGCAAAAGCAGTCCGATTAAAATGCCGATGATCGCGATCACGACCAAAAGTTCTACCAAAGTAAAGGCTTTTTTCATAATAATTCCCTCTTGAGAATAAAGGTGAAAAAAACTGAATAATTTATGAATATACAAATTATACCGATTTCATCATGAATTTTCCGTTATAACGTCAAAAGAACAGCCGATTCACGCAGGCAATCGGCGAAAATGACGCAGATGACGGAATTTTTAAAACAAAAGCAGTATAAATCTTTCCCTGCCATAGAATTATATCATAAATTTTTACAAAAAAAAGATTTTTTGGAGGATAATAAAATTCTTTCGTGTTTTTGATAAAATTTCTTCCTGTTCTTTCGTATTTTATTATTGTAGTATTTCAACAGAAAAAATTTTTATTATTGTTTGGAGTAGTCACAAAACAATCTTAACAGAAGTATGAACAATAACTCACAGAAAGCAAATCACTGAATCAATTATTTTTTAACATTGGAATCAGTTTTTGTACAAGTCCAATTGGGAATGTTTTATGAAAAATACTTTCTGAACATTATTATACTGCTTTTATTTTAAATTTTCCGTCCTCTCCGTCGATTGCCTGCGTGAATCGGCTGTTCTTTTGTCGGCATAACGGAAAATTCTTGATGGAATCGGTATACAACGGGACGACTTGAAGGGATCAACAATAAAATCATTTTCATTCCTCTTGATCGTTATTTTATGTGTCCAATCAACACCTTGAAAAAGCGTTGGACAGTTGCCCCCCTGGACACACTCAGTCCATTCTTAAAGATTTTTTTGTTATAATCCGATTCATCTATTTATCTTCAAGTTCAGGTAATATAATATTATTTAGTTCTGCAACAGACCACATTCAAGAAGCAAACCAACTCAAATAATCCTCGTAACAGCCTGACAATCCGGTTTTACTACTTTTCAAATACAAATCAACGCATTTTTTAATGTAAAACAAAATATTGCCTACCTCGTGATTTTCAATAGATTTCAAGATCGATAAAAGTAATTTAGGGCATCGCCATCTCCCCCCTTTCAATTATCTCAACAAAATGATTATTTTTACTCAAAGAAACACCAAGCAGCGACAGGCAAAGCAGATAAAGGGCAAAGTGGTCCCAAGAATCTGTACAAAAACGTTGTGGGTAACCAAAGCATTTGGGAATATTACGAATATTGAGATAAATTTACGATTGTTGAGTTCAGACAAGTCGCGTTAAAACATCTTGAAGATATTCGTATTTATTCAGCTGATGATGTCTCGTACATCATAAAAAGGAAATATTGCGTCTTTTTTGCAACCGCGGTTGTTACCAAAATAGGACCAATTTTTGCGGTAATATACGCGCTTCATAAATTAACAACCAAACGTGCCCAGGCAAGGTCTTCCTGACAGTATTCGTAATTCTTTCTGATAGTATTCGTAAAGAGGACCGGGTTGATTCTTTCCGATGAGACGATCTTTCCACCAGTCAATTTGAAAATTTTCGAACCCTTCTGATGTTATCGAAAAATATGTCTGCCCGTTTTGGTATTGTTCGATTATAGAACTTTTTTACCGGTTTTTCTTTATTATCTTCTTCTGTTTTAGAGACGGCGTAATATACTCTTGTTCATGTTTGTTTTCGTTTTTCTTTTTATCCTATCTTTTTTTTTCAAAAGAGTGCGGATCTATAACATTGCCTAAAATATCAAGAAAACGCTTTTGATTAAAATCATATTTGCATAGAAATTCTTTTGTATAATGATCACGTACCGTTCCATCTTTGTCGAGATCAAAGATAATTTCATTCGTGTTAGGGTCGCGAATTACATGATTAATGACATCAAGAACCAAAGTACGTTCACCTCGTATTGCGAGACGAAGTGCCAGAAAAATAAATATTAATAGGGATAATATCGATATAAAAATCAGGAACACTCCGATAGCAGATATCACGCATGAATTCAATGATTTTCCCAGAGTTCCTATCCACACACCAAGCGGGCATGAAAATACCGCAAGTTTTATTGACCAATGTATATTAGGCATAACACATTCTTTTAGTATATGATATTAAAAGTATTAAATGGTCCCTTTTTAGAGTAATCATAAAGTAAGCAAGGGTAATAAATGCGTAAAACATCATAAAATACGGTCGAAACGAACCAGATCTCTAAGGTGGTCCCGTTTTTCTGACTGAAAAAAGAGAACGAATAAGGTGAATTAAAAATTAATGGATGATAACGATTAACGGTTAGTGATGCCACTCCTCCAGGGGGAAGTGGCATTATTATATTATTATTCACATGCTCTGGCTGTTACTCTTCGCTTTTCCTTTCTCCATTATAACTCCATTATTAATTTTGTAAAATATATTTTCCGGGATTTTATTTTTTTTGTTAATATTACTGTACTTGTATTTATCTCACGAAGTAACGCAGGTCACACGAATCGACTGGAGTAATCGTTGGCTCGAACGATTTTGGAGTATTCAAACGACTTGCAAACGGCAAGGGCGAAACCTCCTTGATTACATAACCGAAACGCTCGAACATTGTCTTCACGGTAATGCCACGCCGTCGCTCCTCCTGTCCTGATCGACTCATTTCTCCGTATTCAACGTGAACTGGTACCGGAATATCAACTGTTACCAGGTATATAAATTAGCCCATACTCTTGGTAACTTTCGAATAAATCCTCGAAGGAACACAAAGCTTCCGGCAATCGGAGAAGCTGACAAAATTCTTCCACCAGATTTGTTTCACAAAGAAGTTCTGTTTTCATTTGTTCCATGACAGCAGCAATACGTTCAATATCTCCCGAATCTTTCAGTAAGCCGATAAGACGCTCCGGGTTGCCGTTTGACTCACTTTCTGCTTGATCCGTTTCCTCGTTATCATATTCCGTTTCACCAAAATAATCCGGACAGGAACAAAAAGTGTCGTATTTCTCTCCGTTCACAAATAAAGTGTAGTAAAAGACATCATCATCATACAAATTGATCCAAAGAACCTCCTTATGCAGACATTTGGAAAGACGGCATGCAAACGCCTCTGCATCCAGAATATTGGGATAAATCGGAACCCGACCGTCCTGTTCCTGTCCTATTAAACAAGATACCTCGGAATCATGCCAGGACACAATTTCGTCGTGGATCAATTCAGCAGTATCATTCATAACGTGAACTGATTCAAATGTTACGCCCATTAATTCTCCTCTTAAAATTATTGCTGTTTTTCTTTGATTTCTTTTGCGTGTCGTTGACATGCAATTGTGTCTTCGAGCAATTTGTAAACAACATCGTCTTTATATTTGCTCGCATACAGATCCAATACAGTTGTTCCGTCATCTAACGTAAGCGTTGCGTCCGCCCCGGCTTTAATAAGTTCCTTAATTATCGGTATGGCCTTGCGTTGATAATTATCACAGGACAAATAAAATATTAATGCGTTTCGACCATGAACATCTTGCAAATTAGGGTCGGCTCCGTGTGACAATAATAGTCGAACAGTACTGAAATCATTTGCCAGTATGAGTGCCGTATAGTTTTCAGCGCTTCTAATGTTTACATCAACACCAGCCTCCAACATTCGTTCAAGCTCTTCATTTAATGAAAATCGCGAAGCTTCAAGAAATGCAAGCGCTCTTGCAAAAGACCCAAATTTGTGATCCAGGTCCTTTTCAATACGACGTACTGATGCAATCGAAGATCTCCTGTTATATTCCCGCAATTCTTTATCAGAAATCATTTTTCCTCCTTGGGCTAGTGTTTCATACAATGACGTGTCCTGGAAAAAATGGAACAGTTAACGCCATCACAACGACGACGTTTTTTGGTGGATTTTCTTAGGCATGGAAACAGTGCAGTCTTTTCTAAAAGAGAGTCTTCAGACGAGTCAAGTCTGGAAGACTGCTCCGTTTGTTCGGCTATTCCTCGCGAGTTGCTTCCCGGCATTGGTCGTTTCCGCTTCGCCGGGAGTAAGGTGGTCCCGTTTTTCTGACTGAAAAAAGAGAACGAATAAGGGGAATTAAAAATTAATGGATGATAACGATTAACGGTTAGTGATGCCACTCCTCCAGGGGGAAGTGGCATTATTATATTATTATTCACATGCTCTGGCTGTTACTCTTCGCTTTTCCTTTCTCCATTATAACTCCATTATTAATTTTGTAAAATATATTTTCCGGGATTTTATTTTTTTTGTTAATATTACTGTACTTGTATTTATATTGTCGGGGATAACTCGCGGGCGAATCTTTTTGAATCATAAATTCAAGAGGCCTGATAAATAAGTAATTCAATTTCGCATGTACGGTATCTTGAATGGTTGGAAGCGGCGTTCCTTCTCCAAATGATTATACTCTTCTCAAAATTCGGGGTTGGGGATAAAAGGTGTCAATCGGAAGATTTCCGAATTTTGCAGACAGGTCAAACCATTGTCTCTTACGTCACTTATTCCATTTTGGACATATTCCTTTGATCTGGCATACTTGATTTTCTGCTCTCTTACGTCACTTATTCCATTTTGGACCGGTCAAATCCTTTTGATATTCACAAAATTTCTTAACGGTCTGAAAATTTGAGCTTTTGAGGATTAATTTTTAAAAAAGTGCATCTATTGTCAATAAAGCAGAAATTTGATAAAATTATATTAACCAAAAGACAAACAATATTCAGGAGAAATATTTCAATGATCAATTCCAAAAACGAAGTCAGCCATCAAGGGATAAAATACAAAACCCAACTGTTTAAATCGTTCCGAATGCCCGTTTCCCAAAGCGGGGAATTACTGAAAGCGGCGGCTGATTGCCATTACGACGGCGTCGAACTGACCGGAGTCCGCGATCTTACGTCCGAAGAGTCGGTTTTATTGGCGCGGCAGGCGGAATCGATCGGTCTGAAAATTCATGCGCTCAGTCACGGCTGGTCTTTTTTAAATGATTTTGAAAAAGCGGAACGAGATCTGTCCGACATTAAAAAGAGTTTAAGAAACGCCCGGCTTTGCGGAGCGGACGCCATTTTACTTGTTCCCGCCCAAATAAAAGAACCAGCCGCTCCACTTGGCGTTCGGTTTAAAATTAATCCGCAAACCTGTTTGATCTCCGGTATTTCCGATAAAGACGGCGCGCGATACTCTTCAACAAAAAGGGACATTTTGAATGAATACATAAAATGTCAAAACAACGCAACTCGTTCCTGTCAGAAATATCTTGAGCGTCTTATTCCGGTTGCGGCTTACGAAGGTGTTACTCTCGGACTTGAAAATGTTTGGAACAATCTTTGGATTCAGCCGGATCAGACGGCCGCGCTGATCGATTGGTTCGATTCCCCCTGGATCCGCGCCTGGTTTGATTTGGGCAACAGTCTTAAATACGAAACGACGGAAAACTGGCTCAAAACACTGGGGGCCGCCCGCATTGTCAAGCTGCATATCAAGGACTTCAAACTCGAACAGGGAAATAAGGACGGCGGACGATTTGTTCCGATCGGATACGGCGATCTTGATTTCATTTCGATCCGAAATGTCTTGGAGGAGATCGGGTTAAGCGGCTGGTGTTCACTTGAAGATGTTCCCAACTTTTATGATCTACGGCAGCATTCGAAAATTTTGGATCTCTTCTTCTCCGGCCAAAAAATTCCCGCGGAAAAATCTGTCAGATAATTTTATCCTGTCTTCATTTTAAATTTTCCCCGATACTGTCAACTGACAAAAAATCGGTTAAACCAAATATGACAACAGGAAAAATATGTTCCCCTGTTTCTTTGTCTGACTTTGAACTGCTATTATTTTATTTCAAAAAAGATCTCGCATAAAACATCGACGGAAACAGAATCAAAAAGATCAGATCCTGTTTCCGTCAAAAGTTTATATTTATGAACGAATAAAAAAGAAGATCGAACAAGGGGTTCAAAGCATGATCAGAATTTTATAAGTTAACAGTTTCACCACCATCAACGGTACCCAGAGCGCCCCATACTCCAAATTTGCTTTTTCCTGAAGTAACTTCGGTTGTACTGGACAGATTGGCGGAATCGCCGTTGTTGATCGTTTCTGAAATAAAATGAACCGTTCCGTCAACATAAAGAACATTAACTCCTCCCGAATGATAGCTTGACGCGGAAGAAAGAACAGACGCGTTATATTGCAGTCCGTGTGCTTTTCCGTCAGACCATATACAAGAAGGCGCATTGGGACAAAGGACCGTTTGAAACACAATCGAAGGAGATGATCCGCAGGAATGATTCCATCCCCTGCCCGATTCAAACACCTCTGTATTCACCAGCTGTCCTGGATTTGTTGTATTAAGTGCCTCCAAGAGACAAGTTGCGGGCGAAACCCGGGTTGCTGTATACGCCAAACCGCCTTTAACATGATTATCATCTACATTGCGTCCGACACAGGCTTCGGCAACAGCGATTGTATTGGACGTTCCATCGATAATATGAGCAAATGTCCGGCAGGAGATCCCTGCATACCCCGATCCTCCCCGAAAGAAACCTCTCGGTTTGATTGACCAGGAACTGCCGGAATTGATATTATCTCCCATACTGCCGCAATAGCTGACCTTTTGAGCCGTATTCTTCCAATGCTTGTCAAAACCGGCCGCGTCAGAGGGACAAACAACCTCAGAAAACGGCTGATTGATCGGATCGAAAGTTGCCTCATAAACGGCGCTGGTCAGATCTTTTGCCGCCGCCGCTTCAAAACGGGACGTCTGTTCCATATAAGGATACAGTGAAACGTAAAAGGAACAGCATCCATAACGTCCGCTCGGCTTAGCTTTGTCACAAGGTCCCATTCTCATCGGAGGAAAATGTTTAGTCGAGTCATGATAATTATGCATTGCAATACCAATTTGTTTCAGCTTGTTGGTACATTGCATACGCCGGGCCGCTTCCCGGGCCGCCTGAACCGCCGGCAGCAGCAGTCCGATCAAAATACCGATAATCGCAATGACGACCAAAAGCTCTACCAGCGTAAAGCCCTTTGGGGCAACATTTGAAAATTGAGATCTTTTAAACATAAACACATTCCCTTCAATAAAAATAAAAATGCAACATTAATATTTTTCAGCAAAACCCTTTACAATATGTAATACAATTATCTATTTTATATCCTAACAAATACAATAAGAAAATTCCAGTCTTTTTTGATAATTTTTCCTAATTTATTGACGAATAATTTTACAAGACGCTATTATTTCAATTTAAAACATAAATCAAGAAGTATCGGACAATCGAAGCAATGTTTCAATCAGGGAAGCAAGATCGTCCGAAAACGGTTCCAAAACTCCGGAAACAATGGCCGGACCGCTGTATTAAAGAATACGCTTCCGGTTCCTGCCTCCTCGCTGAATTACATCCTCTGTCGAAAAATAATGATAGAATATTATTGATGCATTTAGTCGGCATAAATAAAAACGTTGATCTTGACCGCCGACATTTTATTCCGTTCCTATTTTGAATATTCCCCGATTTTGTCAACTGATTTAGTGAATAAACCGGGGAACGTATAATTTTTATAATGCGGGCAAGGTATTAAAACATGCCCCCCATCGTCGGATCCATACCGCCCATTGGATTGGCGTTTC
>CAZZEF010000187.1:0-9286 GCA_964652875.1 uncultured Planctomycetaceae bacterium | reverse complement strand
TCCGCGGGAGCCGGAATTGGAGGATCAACGGATCGAACACCCAAAACAGAAGGCGGTCGAATTTCCGGATCTAATCGTCCATCCGCGGGAGCCGGAATTGGAGGAT
The DNA here is from genome assembly GCA_964652875.1 of uncultured Planctomycetaceae bacterium. GTDB lineage: Bacteria > Planctomycetota > Planctomycetia > Pirellulales > Thermoguttaceae > JAUNBG01. The sequence continues at coordinate 9,180 of CAZZEF010000187.1, read as the reverse complement.
CAACGGACAGGAGCGGACAGGGTACGGAAAGACGCAATATTGGAACGCCGGGCCAAAACAGACAGCCTTCGACAACGCGTCCCGGAAGAAACGGTTCCAGGCATTTGACTATTCCTTCTTACAATGGAGGAGGACGCCTTTCCAGCGATACGCAGCATCGGGAATTTCAGGGAAACAGCTCTGTTGAACGGCGAAATTTTCAAAGTAGTCCGTCGGCGTTCGGAAGTTCGAATCTTTTTAATTCAAGATCGTTGAATGAAACGTCCGGAAATTCCGGTTCGATGAGAGAATCCCGTCAATATCCGTCGTCTTCGCGTTTTGGTTCAGGAGTTAATTCCCGATCAAACAATTTTCAGCGATTCGGATCTTCCCCAACGGGACGATCAAATGGGATCAATACCGGCGTCAACCAACCTAATTTCAACAGAACACCGCTGAGCGACCGAACGCCAAGGGCTTCATCCGAAGGAATCGGCAATCGAGCGCCGGGAGTGAACCGCTCTTTCGGCGGCGGGACTTCCAATTTCAACAATACACCGCGTTTTAATAACGCAACTCCGAGAAATTTCGGCGGTAATTCAAGACCTGCCGGTGCCGCGCCAAGGAATTTCGGCGGCGCTCATCCCGGCGGAAGACCGGCCGGTGGTCCGAGAAGATAATTTTATTTTATAAAACCAAGGGAGGAAAAAGATCTCTTCTCCCTTGGTTTTTTGAATTTGAACCAATTGGGACGCGCACTTTTTGATCGGGAAAATTCAATAAAGGTTTCATCATGAATTTTCCGTTATAACGTCAAAAGAACAGTCAATTTACATTGTCAATCGGGGGAAATGACGGAAAATTTAAAATAAGAGCAGTATAAAAGTCTTCCAAACAGTCTGTTCATGATGTTCATTGACGAAAATTTACAAGATGGAGAGAAAAGCTCCCTGTTTTTCTTTGAAATTCAGGGAGCTTTTATTGGATTCGAAAAACAGAAAAGTTTTTGACCAATTCTTATTAGACGCCCGATTTTTTTTGAAGACGGAGCGCTTGCCAAAGGATCCGCAGACTTTCCTGATAATTCGGTAATACACGCACGGAAAGTTCGCATTTTTTACCGTTTTCAAGAGGAATCGTTACATTAACGGTTTCCTCTTCGGGCATTAAAAGATCCATTCCGAGAAAACCGAGATTCATTGTGTCGGTTTTGATTTTTTTATTGAAATCAAGGATCTGCCATTCTCTTTTTTCTCTGTCCCAACGGCGGATGTCCAGTTCTTCAAGTCCCGCTTTAATCGGAAGAGTACGCGCTGTCCGGTCAATTTTCAAGGGATATTTATTGTTTTTATCAGAAATTTCCGAACGTACTTGGATCGAGTCGCTTTCAATTTGATCCAACAAACGAAAGGCCCAAACAGCTTCCAACTCACAGAAACCGTTCACTTCAAAAATGGTTTCGTAATTGAGAGATCTTTCGCGCGCTTTTAAAAAAGAAGAGAGCAGTCGAATTGATTCGATCAGCGGATCGGGCAGTTCGCCGGATACGATCCCTGTTCTTCCGAGCCTGTTTTCGATTTGGGCAAGTGTTTCCAAGAGTTCCCGAAGTGTGTCCCGAGGCTGCGATTTGGCGCTGATGTTTCGAAAAGCCACCGTTTGGATCTGTTCCAGCGCGTAATTTTGACCGAGTTCCCGGACCTGCTGACGAATTTTATCGAAATGAAGTGTTTTTAAGATCGGATCTTCCCCCGCCGATAAAAGATCCGAGATCAGTTCAGCCGCCTTGAATTGATTTGGTAACGATTCGGAAGACAGCGCGCCGCTGATCTTTTCAAAATTCATGTTTAATGCTGCCAAAAGATCTTCAGTTTCTTTGGGGGAAGTGTCTGTTTGGGAAACTTTTTTTAATTCGATCCAGGCTTTTTTCAGAACAGTTCGATAATCGGGCCGATCCAAAAAATCAGCGGGCATCTTCAGCAGTATTTCCGTCAATTCTTTTGTTTCCGAGACAGGAACGGGGGTTGGCGGCAGTTCCTTGTCCTTTTGCCAAAGAAGGAAAAAACCGGCAGCGGTCAGAAAGATCAGCAGGATCGTCAACGTCATCCAGCGTTCGACGACGCATTGATCGCGCCGAATCGTCAAATCGCATTCCTGTTCGATAGTCAGCAGTCGGGCCAGAGGGACAAAGACTTTATCAAAATCATCAACCGCCGAAGTCCGGCAAAAGATCTTTTCCGGACTGGTCAGTGAAACCGGGATCTGTCCGTTAAAGATCCGGTATTGCCGGTTAAGTTCCCGATAAACAGTATCGAACCATTGATCGGCGCGCCGCCGAAAATCGGGAGATGTATTTTCCATTTGGTCGTTATGAGTCTGAACAAACAGGATCGGAAGATAATCATTACCGCGTCGTGTAACGGTTTCCCGAATGAACTTGCCGACCCGGATTTCTTCGCGGCGCAAATGTTCGTTTTCATTTTCGGACTGATCGGAAAACGGACTGACAAGGAACAGGAACGCGTCCCGTTTTTCGATCTGCCGGGCAAGCAAACCGCTGGCAGGCGATCCGTTTTCGACGCCAAGCGAATCAAGATCGTTTGACAAATCTTTTCCGTTGGCGTCATAAAATTCGAGATTCAAAATGATCTGATCCGGCAGAGAAGGAACAAACAGACGCTCTCCCAGCCGATTGGGAACCGCAACGACTATTCGATCGATAAAACCGGACGTCTCCTTGATTTCACCTTTTTCGATCTGTCGGGAAATTTCGGCAAAGAAGTTCTGTCCGATCTTGTTGAATCGGCCGGTCTGCTTTTCGGCGATCTCTTTCATAAACCGGTAAACGAAAGCTGTTTTACCTGTCCCGGCCGCGCCGTAAATTCCTATTCTTATTCTTTTATTCTTTGGTGTCATAATAGTTCACATTAATGTCAGAAAAATATTTACCGATGATCTTTCCCGCGCTGTCTTTTATACCCGGAGTCCGCGCATTGATTACCAAAACAGACTGAATCACCGGGAATGAAACTGATGCCGGATCGGAAGGATCCGGTGTTTCTTCCCGTTTGAAAAATTCTCCCGTCTTGATCTTTTCAAACGAATGGGTAAAACTTTCCCAAAAACCGCTCTGATCGAAGGCTTTTAGTGTTTCGGCTTTGAAACCGTCCAATTCGATTTGAACGATAAAACTTTGTTCAGAGAAACGAATCAAAAGTGTTTTCGGCATTTCGGAAGCGGGAAAACCGGCGGCCGCCAACTGATCAAACGTTTTAATGCGTTTCGATTCGGGGACATCGGGAATTTTTTCCTGGGGATCGTCTGCTTGTTGAACCGGCGAATTCTCAACAGGAGTTGATTCCGGCCAGTTACTGCTGTCCGAACCACCGTTTCCAAAAAAATTATAAAGTAAAACAGCGGCAACGATAAGAGCAATTGTCAGAAGAACGATTATTGGAACTTTTCCTGTTTCTTTGCAGTATTGGTTCATGGTCGGACTTTCTTTTTGGTTTCAAAAGGAACATTGACAATTCTGATAACTTTTTCATTCCAGTTTTTTTCTATTTCATGAAGACGTTTTTCCGGCCAGTCGATATCCCAAGCCCCAGTTTCCGAAACAAGAAAAATGATCGGATTGACGGCCCGGCGTTCTTTTAAAAGATCCCGAAGATCGGAATCGGTTTTGGTATCAATTTCCCGGCCGGGAATAAAACCGTCTTCAAGAGTGTAACAGTGTCCTTTGCGGTTTCCGGAGCAGCCCGCGTAAAGAAAGATCAGCGTCATGTTATCGGAGGCCGCTTTATCGAGAACTTCCGACATGGATATTTCATCGGACGAAGCATTAGCCGATTTTTTCGCTTCCGCTTTTGTATACCGCGCCGCCGCGATGAGAACGATGAAGATCCCGAGCAGTAAAAGCGAGATATCCATTAAGGAAATAAAACGGGCCAGAATATTGGTTGTTTTCATTTGTTTTCTCCGATCTTTCGATCAGGTGTCAGAAGTTTTAAAATACCGTTCATGAAAAGATTGGGAAGGAGCATAAGAATACCGGAAGCCGTTGTCGTCAACGCCGGCGCGAAATTCTGAAATATTTCATAGATCAGTTTGTCGTCGATTTGTATTCCCGCGACCGCTTTAAAAGTTTGAAGCAGTCCGAAAACGGTTCCAAGCAGTCCCAGCAGAGGCAGAAGTTCACTCAAGGCCAATAAAAAAGCGCGACGTTTTTCCAGTCCCTGAACTGCCCAAAGATAACGCTTCCAGCGTCCCCAAAAGCAGATCAAATGCGCTAAAAATAAAGATCCTCCGTAAGGAAGGATCAAATACAGATCCATCCAGGACAATGATTCAATATAAGTTTTGAGCATTAATAAAACCAATCTTGATCTGTTCGAAAAATTAATTTTTTATGATTTATTATCGCTAAGTATATTATCCGCAAAATTTACAAACTTTTCAAGTTTAATCTTTAAAAGAGATTAAATATTTGTCTGTTTTCTGTATCTTTTTTGTATTGACATTCCCGCTTCTTGACGGCTTTGGTTAAATTGTTATCATTGAATAACGAGAATCACCGGCGTTTGATCGGACGAAAAGTTCTGATCGGAGTTTTAATATCGGGAGAGACAAGCGATGCTGACGGAACAGGAAATATTGAAATGGCTTCGAGAAAAAGATCCTCAAATGATTCGGACGCTGATCGAATCGGCGGATCGTCTTCGTCATGAAAAAGTCGGCGATGCTGTTCATTTTCGCGGTCTGATCGAACTTTCGAGCTGGTGTCGGCGCAACTGTCTTTATTGCGGGATCCGGTCTTCGCGACCCGGTCTTGTCCGTTATCGAATGACAAGGGAGGAAGTTCTCGAAAGTGCGGAAATCGCTTGCCGTTTTGGTTACGGAACTGTTGTTCTTCAAGCGGCGGAAGATCCCGGCATTTCGGAAGAATTCATTTCAGAAGTCATTCGAGAAATAAAAAAACGCTTTGACATGGCGGTAACACTCAGTCTTGGTGAACGCAAAAAGGACGAATGGATCCGATGGAAAGCAGCGGGAGCCGACCGGTATCTTCTTCGATTTGAAACTTCCAATCAACGGCTGTTCGAGGCGATACATCCGAAGGCGCCGGATACGGTTTATCCGAACCGTTTTGAACTTTTAAAACAGCTTCGGGAAATAGGTTACGAAGTCGGAAGCGGAGTCATGATCGGAATACCCGGTCAAAATATGAGTGATCTGGCCCATGACATCAAACTTTTTCAGGAACTTGATCTCGACATGATCGGCTGCGGTCCGTTTCTGGCTCACCCGGCGACTCCGTTGGGCTCGTTTACCGGCGATCCGGCGGCTGATGATCAAATAAGATCGAAGTACCGTCTTCCCGAGGCGGACGAACAAACGGAAAGTTCCAACGAGATGGCATTTAAAGTCATTGCTCTGACGCGCCTTGTCTGTCCGGAATCCAATATTCCGAGTACGACCGCTGTTGCGACGCTTGACGGAGAACATGGCCGGGTCAGCGGCTTGTCCAGCGGGGCCAATGTGATCATGCCGAATTTAACCCCGACCCGATACCGCGCTCTTTATGAGATCTATCCCAACAAGGCAGCGACGTTTGAAACGGCAGAACAGACGCATCAGACGGCGCTGGAGCAGATCCGCTCAATCGGAAGATCGTTCGGACAAGGACACGGATCCCGACGACGTTTAATCAATTAAGCTTGAATTATTCTGCCGGTTGAAATTATCGGTGTCAGATCTTGTTTGTGTTCCGATACTTTAAGGACACGTTATTTTGGATATCCGGCATGTTCACAAAATCAATCGACGTTGAAGACAAAAATTGGAGCAGAAGACGTCAGACCGGTGACTTCCAAGGCATTCGAAAATATTATCCAATAACACAAGAACAAAAAATAATTAATACATTAACGGAGAACAGTCAATGATACCGGTTCTTACCAGCAGTTCCAATCCGCGGATCAAGAGCGCCCTGCGTCTGAAAGAAAGCCGGGTTCGTCGAAAAGAAAACCGTTTTCTTGTCGACGGAGTTCGGGAAGTCTTTCGCGCCTGGCAATCTTCTTATCATTTTCAGGAAGTTTTCGTCGTTATTGACCCGAACGAAGAGCAAAAGGAAGGTGAACTGAATATTCTTTATCGAAAGACCAGCGGCGAATCCCGGCATTTTCGCAAGCTGAATTCATTTATCCGTGATCTGCTGGAAGAAAATGTCCCTGTTTGGGGAGTTCCTCCGACTGTTTTTGAGAAGTTGGGATTCGGTGACCGCAACGAGGGTATTGTCGCTGTTTTGGAAGGGAAGCCGGCTGTTTTGGACAACTTGTCCGATCTTCCTGAAAATCCACTGATCGGAGTCATTGAAAAGATCGAAAAGCCGGGCAATGTCGGGGCGGTCTTTCGGAGCGCGGACGGTGCCGGTCTTGACGCGGTGATAATAGCCGATCCGCAAACGGATCTTTATAATCCGAACGCGGTGCGCGCCAGTTTGGGGACGATCTTCAGCATTCCGACCGCGGTTGTCTCCAGTCAAGAGGCAGTTCAATGGCTGCGTCAGAAGAAGTTTCAAATCGCGGCTGCCATTTGCGACAGTGCTGTACCTTATACCGTTGTCGATTATACGCTGCCGACCGCGATTGTTTTGGGAAGCGAGTCGGACGGACTGACTCCGGTTTGGTCCGAATCGAAACCGGATCAGGAAGAAACGGTTCCGATTAAAATTCCGATGCTCGGCATTGCGGACAGTTTAAATATTTCCAATGCTGCCGCGGTTCTTTTTTATGAAGCGCGCCGTCAGCGTCTCGAAAGCAATATTGCCCGGCAAATGAAATAGCGGTGAAAAACAAAAACGATTCGAGTCCGCGATTCGAATCGTTTTTGTTTTTATATTGTTGGAATGATCTGTTCTTTATTTTCCGCCGGTCGATTTTGCAGCCGTCAGCTCTTGTGACGTTGAACGGAAAATCCCCAAGGGAGTTGGTCTGACAGGAGCGAACGATCAGGCAAGTTTTTCGCAAATGGCGTCGGCCATTTCCTGGGTTCCGACCGCGGTCGGATCATCCCGATCCGCTTTAAGATCATAAGTAACGTTTTTGCCTTCTTTAATAACTTCGGCAACAGCGTTTTCAAGGCGTTGGGCGGCGTCGAACTCTTTCATGTACCGGAGCATGAGCATTCCGGAGAGGATCATAGCCGTCGGATTGACTTTATTGAGTCCTTTATATTTTGGCGCGCTTCCGTGAGTGGCTTCGAAGACCGCGCCGCCCAATCCGATATTGGCACCGGGCGCGACACCGAGCCCGCCGACGAGACCCGCGGCCAAATCGCTCAAAATATCTCCATAAAGATTGGGAAGAACGACGATATCATAAAGTTCCGGCTTTTGAACCAGCTGCATACACATATTATCGACAATACGGTCTTCGAATTCGATATCGGAATATTTTTCGGCAACCTGTCGGGCAACCTCTAAAAAGAGGCCGTCCGAGTGTTTCATAATATTGGCTTTATGAACGGCGGTAACTTTTTTGCGATTGTTTTCCCGGGCGTAATCGAAGGCGGCTTTAACAATTCGTTCAGATCGGGAAACACTGATCGGTTTAATGGAGATCCCGGTTTCTTCCGCGCCGGTCGGGACTTTTTTGCCTTGTGTCAAATCATTGATTTTGGCGATCAGTTCGGCAGTTTCGGGGGTTCCTTTGGCGAATTCGATTCCGGCGTAAAGATCTTCGGTATTTTCGCGGAAGATCACAAGATCGACCGGAACAGAACTAAAGAAAGTTCGGACACCGGGATAATACTTGCAAGGACGAACACAGGCGAAAAGTTCAAGTTCCTGGCGCAGATGAACGTTAATGCTTCGAAAACCTTTTCCGACCGGAGTTGTAATGGGCGCTTTGAGCGCGCATTTGGTCCGCCGAATACTTTCCAAAACGGCTTCCGGCAGCGGTGTTCCCAAACGTTCCATAACGTCGATTCCCGCTTCCTGAACATCCCAATTGATTTTAACACCGGTCGCGTCAACGCACTTGCGCGCCGCTTGAGCCAGTTCCGGACCGGTTCCGTCACCGGTAATCAAGGTTACATCATAAGCCATTTTTTCATCTCCTGTTTGTTCTTTTATCTTTAACAGACCGATTGCTGTCGTTCATAATATATGTTTTTTCAATTTGCCGACATAATAATTCAGCTGCTCTTTTTGACGTCAGAACAGAAAAAACAAAGAATATGCGGCATATCGGCCTCTATTAACGATTTATTTATACTGCTTTTATTTTAAATTTTCCGTCCTCTCCGCCGATAGACTGCGTGAATCGACGGTTCTTTTGACGTTATAACGGAAAATTCATGATGGAATCGGTATAACAGATTGTTTTGAAATAAACATTTTTGATCGGCCGATACCAAATGACCGTTTACCGCCGAAACCGCGGAACGGGATCGGTTGGTAAAGTAAATTCATTTGATTCGGTTCCTTTATTTTATTACAGATGCGTTTTTCGTCAAGAAGATCCTGTTTCCGAGTCTCCTGTTTACGGATGAAAAGTATAATGCACCTTAAAGAACGGACGGACGAATCGAAGCGGAAACATATATCATTTCAGAAATGAAACGATACGAAAAGAAAAAAGACCAGCGATTCGCAAGTAAAAAAAGGCAAAATTATACTGGATCCTGTTTTTAAAATTCCCTTCTCTCCTTTTGGGGCCGATTGACATCAGGATCCGGCTGTTCTTTCAACGTCAGGATGGAAAATCTTTAATGGAATCGGGGCATTGCTGGGGCGGCCGAACGGGGGGACTGACCTCAACGCGGATAATCCGCGGGCACCGCAGATAAAACAGCAGCGAACAAAAACAGGCGAGTCCAAAACTGCCGAAAACAAGAAATGAAGTTCGGGAATCCGATCCGGCGGCGCGGGTAATCCCTTGAAATGAATAATAGAAAAGAGTGATCCCCTGAAATAAATAATACAAAAGAAAACATAATAAAAAACTTGATTTAAAAAAGTGCAATATGGATTTTTTATTAAGAAGTGAATGCTCAAGGGCGGATAATTCATTTTTTTCGTTGGCGATGATATTTTCATCCGTCTGTTCAGGTGAGGATCCGGAATAATTATTGCGTCTTTTTAAAAAACCGGCAAAAGATCCCAGCCGGAGTACCGCCAGCCTTTGTTCCGCAAGAGTCATT
>CAZZEF010000186.1:6397-9292 GCA_964652875.1 uncultured Planctomycetaceae bacterium | reverse complement strand
TAAGCTCTTTAAGAAGATCCTCTTTGGAGTAAGCCTTCATAAGATTTCCATCTACTTCAATATATTTAAATCCATACTTGGCGGTAAGATCAAGCGTTTTAGCCGGATCCGTTTTCGTTGTGTCCCGAAGACTGTATGTTTGAAGTCCGACAAAACCTTTAAAAATTTCATTGGTTCCAACGCCGTATTTTCCGGCTTGCGCCCAAAGACTTCCTGAACTTAAAAAGATAATCGCCAGCAAAGCCGCAATCGCTTTTTTCATAAATAATTCTCCTCAATCTCAATTTAAAAATTAAAAACGGCATCGAAAAACGTCAATCCCGCCTTTCGGTTCACCGCAAAAACATTATTCTTTATTCACTTGCATCTGTTATTCGCCAAACGTTCTCGCTTTTCCGAAAAACAGGAAGAGTTGTTTGACTCAGATCCGATGATCTTTCTTTATTTACCGGATTTCGTGTTCCGTGTTCATACCGGTCTGCCGCGAAATATTTCCCTGATCCGCCGGAAAACAAACGCGATCATAAATTCATTTGAAAACAAACGCGATCATAAATTCATTTGAAAACAAACGCAATCATAAAATCATTTGAAAACAAACGGATCATAAATTCATCTGAAAACAAACGCAATTATAAATTCATTTGAAACAAACGCAATTATAAAATCATCTGAAAACAAACGCGATCATAAATTCATCTGAAAACAAACGCAATCATAAATTCATCTGAAAACAAACGCAATCATAAAATCATCTAAAAACAAACGGATCATAAATTCATCTGAAAACAAACGGATCAAGATCACCAAAGCCGGTCATAAAACCGGGGGAATGATCACCCGTATTATTCCGATTCACCCGAATTCTTTCGGATATTGTATTTGGCGATTTTTCGATCAAGTGTTGTCCGTTCTATTCCGAGAGATTTGGCGGTATGACTTTTGTTCCAAAGGAAATAATCAAGCGTTTTCGAGATCAGATCTTTTTCCATTTCCTCCAGCGTCACCGGAACGAAAGAAGGAGCGGCCGGGAGATCGGATTCATTCTGCTGTTGATTCAGATCGATAAATTTTGTATTTCCGGTCGTCTTTAAAGAACTCAAAAAGAGATCTTCGGGACGGATACGATCGGTATCGCAAAGCAGGACCGCCCGTTCGATAACGTTTTTAAGTTCGCGGACGTTGCCCGGCCAGCGATAATTAAAAAGGACTTCCTGCGCCTCCGGCAGAAAACCGCTGATATGTCTTTTCGTCTCTTTGGCAAATCGGTCCAGAAAAAAGATCGATAACAAAGGAATATCTTCCGGATGTTTGCGCAGCGGAGGAACCAGGATCTCAAGAACGCGCAAGCGGAAAAAAAGATCATGTCGAAAATGACCGGCGGCAACTTCCGCTTCCAAATCGCGATTGGTTGCGGCGATAACGCGGACATCAGTAATGATCTGTTTATTGCCTCCGACCCGTTCGAACGGCTGACCTTCGAGAACACGCAAAAATTTCGCTTGCAAAACAGGACTCATTTCGGCAATTTCATCCAAAAAAAGAGTACCGCCATTAGCGGCTTCGAATTTTCCGATCTTTCGTTCCGTTGCTCCGGTAAAGGCTCCTTTTTCATGGCCGAACAATTCGCTTTCGAGAAGAGATTCCGAAATGGCCGCACAGTTCAGGCAGATCATCGCGCTCTTGCGCCGCGGACTATTGGCATGAATAGCCCGGGCAACAAGCTCTTTTCCAACACCGCTCTCGCCGCGGATCAAGACGGTCGCCTTACTCGGAGCCACTCGTTTAATCAGATTCAAAACCTGCTGCATTGCGGCCCCATTGCCAACGATCTCCGACTCCTGTTGTTCCAAAAGAGACCGAAGAAATCGATTTTCGCTCTGCGCCTTGTCCAGTCGTTCGGTCAGATCCCTTTGCGCGTAAAAATGGGTCGCCGCCGCCGCAAGGGTATCGGAAACCGCCAGGGAGTATTTCTTCCGTTCGATCTGAAGACTTCCCTCTTCATCATCGTCAGAATAGACCGGCGTCATACAAAAGATTAATACCTGATGACCGATTTGAATTCGGTCGCCGTTGGTGATCAGCACTTCTCCTTTAATAATACTGTCATTGATCGCCGTCCCGTTGCGGCTGTCCATATCGCAAAGAAACCAGCGGTCACCGTCAGACCGAATCCGCGCATGAAGCCGACTGCATCGATTGTCGTTAAGAACAACAGTGTTTTCCGGCGCCCGGCCCAGTGTCGTTTCCTGATCGGGTGAAACAAAAAACGCCCCGGTCGGAAGATTGTCCCGCAAAAGTATCAGGTTGGTTATATAGGTTTGCATCTTCGTTTATATTTTATATTGACATTTTGAAAAATCAGTTTCTCTTCAATCGAAAACCGATCTTTTCATTATAACAAATAGCTCCGTTTTATTAAAGTATCTTCCCCGTAAAAATTTTCTTTTAACACTGTAACAAGCCCCGATTTTTATTCTCTGTCTTTTGTTTTCGATCCTTTCCGTCTTCAATCGTCTTCCTTTCCCGCGTTCGTTACTTATCTTTTCAATATCTTTGACTTGCCGTTCCCGATCATCACTCCTTCAACAACTCCGGTTCAACACTCCGCTGATCTGAATAATGTTACTTCTTTGTTTTATACCGGTTTCATCATGAATTTTCCGTTATAACGTCAAAAGGACAGCCAATTCACAAAATCAATCGGCGGAAATAATGGAAAATTAAAAGGTGCGCAGTATAAAATTATCCAACTCAAAACAACGGGGAACGCGGAAACTGGCGTCCGGCCAAATACCCGCGAAGCGCAATTGTATAAAATTATCCAACTCAAAACAACGGGGAACGCGGGAACTGGCGTCCGGCCAAATACCCGCGAAGCGCAATTGTATAAAA
>CAZZEF010000186.1:1578-6297 GCA_964652875.1 uncultured Planctomycetaceae bacterium | reverse complement strand
ATACCCGCGAAGCGCAATTGTATAAAATTATCCAACTCAAAACAACAGGGAACGCGGGAACTGGCGTCCGCCTAAATACCCGCGAAGCGCAATTGTATAAAATTATTCAACTCAAAACAACAGGGAACGCGGGAACTGGCGTCCGGCCAAATACCCGCGAAGCGCAATTGTATAAAATTATCCAACTCAAAACAACGGGGAACGCGGGAACTGGCGTCCGCCTAAATACCCGCGAAGCGCAATTGTATAAAATTATCCAACTCAAAACAACAGGGAACGCTGTCCAATTTTAACAATGTTTTTTATTTTTGTCTTTTGTCTTCATAAAAACCGACTGTTTTTGTTGTCTGAACGGAAAATTCATCTTTGATCCAATAGGTGCTAAACGACTTTTCGTTTTCAAAGTTCGGAATCAACGATTTTTTTCCAATAGTCAATATATTGATCGTCCCCTTTCAGTTCCGAAAACTCCTTCTTAAAATTAAGAAGCTGTCCGAGAATTTTTTTTCTGGTCGTCTGTTGATCCGCGTTTTTCTTATCATCAGAAACGGAAGCGTTCGATCCGGAAACGATTGATTCGGATCCTGTATTGCCGGATCTGTTCCGCCTCGTTTTTTGACCGGATTTTTTTAATTTTTCTTTAGCGAGATATTTTTCAGCAAGCGAACCGAATTCGTATTCAGGAAAATCGAAGGCCGCAAATTTTCTTGCGTAAACGAGTGAAGCGCGCATCGGTTCAAGATAACAGTATTCAAGCCGGTCCCGATCAAGTGCCGATTCTTCAAACGCTTTACGAGAAATATCAATGGCAGTTTTTTCCAGTTCGTTAATTTTTTCCAATACGATTTTTCGATCTTTCGGGTCGATAAGACGGGGCCATTGCTTTTCCGGCCGATAACTCCAGCCGCCGGGAAGAACAAAATACTTTTTCAGTTCGGCGTATTTTTTATCGAAATTGATCATTGTTTCGACCAGCGCGTCTCCGTAAACATAACGGTAAATTGATCGGCAGGCCCGATTGAAATCCGCCTGTTCCGGATTCCAGGCCCAAAGCCCGAACATTCCAAGCGCGTATTCCGTCGGCCAGCCTCCGCAAAGCCCCCAAAGATGAACCTGAGACGTATTTTGAGCCGCGTCCCTTAATTGATCGAAATCGGGAAATCCCCAGCCCCAATTGATCGGCTGAAGAACCATATATCCGGGACGGCCATTCTTTCGAGTAGTCGTTACAAGCCATTTCGTATTTAAAAATCCTCCTTTGGGATCGTAAACTTTGCCGGTTTCGACATAATTATACCACCAGCCGGGCTTATTTTTTAAACCCATTTTTTCCGTCATTTCCCGATCCGCATTGCAGGGAACCCGGGTAAAATACCAAAGCGCTTGATCAAAAACCGGAAGTTTCGCCAGCTGATGATTAAGAGGACGATCAATAGTTTGATATTCTTTAAGAGGAGGGGTGAACGCGATCTTTCGGCCGGTTATTCCGTGACTTTTACAAAACGACATGATTTTTTTGACCAGTTCAACCGGATCATCACCCCCGCCGGTATCGTCCATTGAAACCCAAATTCCGTCCGCACCGAGCGCAAGCAGATCTTCGTAAGTTTTTTGCAAGAGTCCAAACTCGCTCCGTTTGACACTGCAGGAGACCGTCGCATAAAGAAAAATTCCTCTCCGATGCGATTCAGTGATCATTTTGGAAACAAGATCCTTATCCAACGGCTTGCCGGGCGGAAATCCCATTGACGATTTTCTCGCGTCGAAAAGGAGCGTTTCCTTGATCTCGGGATTATCGCGGAGATCGGAAAAATTGAGCCGGGCCCGAACATACTCGTCAAGTTCTCCGGGTCGGAGATGATGTTTTAAAACCGAATGCGGCCGTCCGCGCCAGGGAATCGAAGGCCAATCACGAATCGACGCCGATTCAACGCCCGTTTTTCCCTCCTGCTTCCGCATCAGATCAAAAAAAGCCTCCTGTCCGTAAATAAGACCGTTCGAGTCACTCCCTCCGATGAGTACGATCCGGCGGTCATTTTCGGAAACCGTTTGGATCACAAATCCATTAAAGCCGGGTGACCGCCGCGAAAGATCAATTTTATTCTTTCGGCAAAGATCCGCAAGTAATTTATTGGAATCAGTCGTTCCCAAAACGATCAGAGGATCATGTCCTGCCAAATCTTTCTCCAAAATAACCGGAAGCGTCAGACGATACCGGAGCGCGATTTTTTTCACCAATCGGTCGGCAGCGTATTTTTCCTGCTCCCCCGCCTGCGCGCCGAGAACAACAGCCCCCTTTTCGGTGATCTCCATAAACGGACCCGATCGGTACTCTTTCGGAACCGGATAGATCGGACAGTCCGCACCAAAAGAAAAATTCGCAAATAATAAAATGAAGAAAATAATAAAAAAGAAAGCCCGTCTCATAACGCTGTTCCTTTCATTTAATTTTATAATACCGACCTGTGCCGTAATCAACGCGGTCCTCTTTATGTATCGACAAGGATTTTAACCGGGACCGTCTTCTGTATCCGCAATATCTGCTGTTCCTTTGTCTTAACATTCTTCTTCCGGAAAGATTCCTCAAAACGCTTGCAATACGGCATTGAAATTGGTAAAATTATTTTCGCAAAATAAAAATATTTTTTGCTTTCAAAATACCGGCTCTATTTTAAATTTTCCATTCAAACGTAAAAAGAAGAGCCGATTCATGTCAGTCCTCGGCGGAAATGATGGAAAATATAAAAAGAGAACAGTATAAAAATGTCAACTTCATTATACGGGAAATAAAATCTGAAATCAACCAGAAAACCTGCGCTTCATTTGAAAAAGGGATCTTTATGAAAAAATTATTATTGGGACTTGTTATTTTTGGTTTGACCGTTTCCTCCGCGTTTGTAAGCGAGTCAGTCTCCCCTGCTCTTTTCGCGTCAGCTCCCAAGACACCGTCTCCGTCCGCGGCCGATCCGCTTTCGTTAACACCGGAAGGAAAAGAGATCAAAACGATCGTTGAAGAAAAAGCGCCGGTCATTATTGATCTGAACCGATCCGTTTGGGAATTTGCGGAGACACGATACAAAGAATTCAAAAGCGCCGCCAAAATCATTTCCGTTCTTGAATCGGAAGGCTTTACCGTTGAAAAGGAGACCGCGGGCATAAAAACCGCTTTTCGCGCCGTTTATGGATCCGGTTCGCCAACGGTCGGATTTCTTGCCGAATACGATGCTCTTTCCAATTTGGGACAGCAAGCTGGATCTCCGGTAAAAAAACCTGTTCCCGGACGACCGGACGGTCACGGATGCGGACACAGTGTTTTGGGGGCCGCCGCCGTTGGAGGTGCAATCGCAGTTAAAGAGTATCTTAAAAAACACCCAATGAAAGGGACCATTGTTCTTTACGGAACACCCGCGGAAGAAGGGGGCTGCGGTAAAACATTTATGGCCAAAAGAGGATGTTTTCGTGAACTTGATATCGTCTTCTCCTGGCATCCCTCAACGGGAACTTCAATCGCAACCGGCCGATCACTCGCCAATTACAAAGTTAAATACACTTTCGAAGGGATCTCCGCTCACGCGTCCGGCAGTCCCGACAAAGGAAGAAGCGCCCTGGACGCCGGTGAACTGATGAACGTCGGGGTCAATTATCTGCGCGAACATATGTCGTCCTTTGCCCGCATTCATTACGCTTGGCTAAATTGCGGAGGCGATGCGCCCAATGTCGTTCAGGATCATACGGAACTTCTTTATTATATCCGAAGTCCCAAACTTTCCGATTGCGATCTTCTGATCGAACGCGTTCACAATATCGCCCGGGGCGCTGCCCTGATGACCGACACAAAGTTAACAATCAAAATCCTTGGCGGCTTGAGCGATTATCTGACCAACTCCGTCGCCGCTTCCGTTCTCGACCGCGCGCTTCAAGAGATGGGCGCGCCTTCCTTCGGTGAAAAAGAATTCGCGCTGGCCCGACAGTTCATGACCAGTCTTTACAAACAGGATGAACGACAGATCCTGACCGAAAAGCTCGCTAAAAAAGGTAAAATGACCGCTGAAGAATTCGCCCAAAAACCGCTGGACCGAACTGTCGGAAAATACAATCCAAACGCACCGCTTCCGATCTCTCTTGGATCGACCGATGACGGCGATGTTTCACAAATCGTACCCGCCGCCCGTTTCAATATGACAAATACCGTTCCCGGATCAAGAGGACACTCTTGGGAAGTTACCGCGCAATCCGGTTCCTGTATCGGCGACTGCTGCGCGCAAGGTGCCGCCCGTGTCTTTGCCCGCGCCGCACTCCTGGTCTTTCAGCATCCCGAAATCGTCAAACCCGCCAAAGAGGAATTACTCCGGACAACCAAGGGAAAATACAAAAGTCCGATCCCCAACGATGCCGTTCCCGGGGAATTTTAATCTTCCGATCCCGAAATGATATTAATTCAATTTACCGGTCCGTAATCTGATTTCGCCCGATTCATGTACCTGCTGCGCTTCATGTTTTTCCTTTTGACATCGAAAGAATAACTGATTCGCAAAAAATCCATCGGTATAAAATGATTCATTAGAAATGACGGTCGATTATAAAATCCGTCCAATATAAAATCAAACATTAAAAAGGATATTTAAAATGAAAAATCTGTTCGCCTTTATTTCAAAATCCGTTTTACCGGCCTTATTCTTTTTGTCCCGGGTCATAATATCCAGCAGGTAGTTGGGGTCA
>CAZZEF010000186.1:0-1568 GCA_964652875.1 uncultured Planctomycetaceae bacterium | reverse complement strand
GCCTTATTCTTTTTGTCCGCTCTTTTCGGATCCGCGGCCGGACTGTATGCGGATTCCAAACCGGTCTCAAACGCCGAAACGGTAACAAACAAGGCGTCGAATCAAGCTGTCAATACAAAAGCGGATCTTCATTCGGTTAAGTCCGTATTCGACCAGAACAATCCGAATTATTATCAGGGAACCGATTCCGAACGCATTGAGAAAGCGTTTCAATACGCGAAAACGTTCGGAAACGTTGTTCGAATCACTGAACGCATTCCGGAACAAGCGGAAGGACGCCGATTCTGACTGATCGATCGGGCCATTCTCCTTCCCGGTGAAACAACACTCATTTTAGAAAACTGTTCCGTCAAACTTTCAGATCAGGCGCGGGACAACATGATTCGATCAGCCAACTGCGGGATCGGGATCGAAAAGCCAAAAGAAATTGAAAATGTTCATATTATCGGGCTTGGCAAAGCGGAACTACTCGGCGCGGATCATCCGAGATCGACCGGCGATTCGGCCAAAACACTCGGCGTTCGAACTTACGGAACCGATGCCGGTAAACCGAATGAAAGTCAACTCGGCGACTGGCGCAATATCGGCGTTCTCTTCGCCAACGTCAAAAATTTCTCCGTCCGCGGAATCACTATTAGAGAAGCGCACTGCTGGTCCATGTCGTTTGAACGCTGTTCGTTCGGTCTTATTCGAAATATAACTTTTTATTCGTCTGAAAATCGGACAATCGACGGGAAAAAGGTAAAAACACTGAATCAGGACGGACTTGATCTCCGCAAAGGTTGTCATGACATTGTTATCGATACGATCCAAGGTCATACCGGGGATGATCTTGTTGCGCTGACCGCAATCGGCGCGAAAATTCGGCCCGGCGGACAGATCGGATCCACTGAAGTCGGAAATATCGAAACACTGGGTCCGGAAAATGATATCTGGAACGTTTCAATTCGAAATGTTTCCGGCTATTCAAACGGCGGTCATCAGATCGTTCGGCTGCTCAACGCCTCCGGGATCCGTATTCATCATGTAACAATTGACGGCGTTATTGATACGTCCCCGGAAAATATTGATGATCGGGCAACCGTCAAAATCGGCGATGTTGTGCCCGCTTGGGGAGGCGCGACTCCGCTGGGGGATACTTACGGTATTATCGTTAACAATGTCATTACAAAATCAAAAAGCGGTGTCGTTATTTTAGGATCTCTTTGCGACTCCATTATCTCAAACGTCATTAACTTTAATCCTAATACAGCCGGAGTTACCTTCGTTGTCGACGGCAAAAGTTACGATGATCCCCGAACGGCCCTTAATGCCCGCAACGTTCAAATCTCCAATATCCAGTCTCCTCTGTCCGATAAGAAAAAGAAATGACGCCGATACGTTAATCTCCTTCTTTGACTCGCACTTGCTGGTCTCTCTCAAAAAGTTAAACGAAATTGCAGTCAAACAGCGACCGGCAAAAGCGAAAATTCGTTCCGGCGCGGAAGCGCTAAGTTGGGCAAGCGGCTGACCGAAGCGAAAATTCGTTCCGGCGCGGAAGCGCTAAGTTGGGCAAGCGGCTGACCGAA
>CAZZEF010000185.1:0-9329 GCA_964652875.1 uncultured Planctomycetaceae bacterium | reverse complement strand
CCGTTTGGAGTCAGTAATAGAAGCTCCTTTCTGGCGTACATTTCTAAAAATCGTCTCTTTAAAAACGAGGTCGGAAGATTTGACCGCCATAACGGCATGACTGTACGATTCTTCAAACACGAAACCGATGAAAGTAACATTGGATACTCTGTAACAATTCAGAATCGCTTTATTTTGAAACGCGACCGTGATTTCGGCATCGCGAAGGGGTCCAGGCGGATAGAAATACAATTGTGTGGTTATTGGATCGAAATAATATTCTCCGGGAAGATCCAGTTCTTCGATCTGATTCACAACCATCCATCGACGTGGCGAGGGATTTCCCTGACGCAATCCGAAACTATGGGGAGCGGCAAGCGTGATCTTTTTGGTCGCTTTGTCGATCGACGCAACTTTAATAACCTGAGTCCAGAAATCGAAGCACCAGTATCCGTGTAACCAGATCCCCTGCTTTACGTCCCAGCGTTCAGGTCGATCGCCCGAATAAAGAAACGCGCCTCCACGGGGCACCTCTTTTTTCATTTTGGAAGGATCCGCGGCGTCGGCCACGTTTCCTGTATCTGTTTTCGATCCGGAATCAACGATCTTCTCTATCGTCGCCCAGCCGTCGTTGGGCCATTGTGCGATTTTCATTCGTTTGCCGTTAAAAAAAAGTTCCGGTACAGGAAGGGGACATTGGAGTTGAGTCGGCATTTCCTTCGCCGGCTTCATTCCAACTGTTTTCAGATCAACGACAAATATCTTATCTTTCAGATCCTGACCGATTCGGGCTGATGGAAAATTCGGCGGAAGGCTTTTGATTGAAGTGATCGGGATCGGAATCGATCCGCGAATTGACGTTTTTCCCGGATCAGACGCTCTCCATACAATCGGTGAAGATTTCGTTCCCGAATCCTGCGTTTCAAGCGTCCATGCCGGATCAGAAAAGTATTTTCCCGGCGCGACAATGATCTCTATCGGTTTCGTTCTCGTCTTAAGATTCCGAACGGCGTTACGTGCTTCCCGAAGCGTCGCAAAAGGTTTTTCTTTCGTGCCATTCCCTGCTGTACCCGCACTCCGGCAATCAACATAAAAAGTCTCGCCGCGAAGCAGGGGCAAACAGGAAAAAAGCATGATTAGAAGAATTCCAAACCTTCTCATTTTGATCTCTTTTTGTTGCAGAGTGTCTCTGATCTGTACTTTTCCCAGGTTTTATCCTGGGGAAAATTCTTAAAAAACCGTAAAATTGATAAGGGAAAAAAGTGACTCATTTTTGTTATTGTCCGGAATTGACATCAATCAATACTAACACAAAGGAGTCCTGCGGATGACCGGCAAGACGCATGAAGCGAATCATTTCGTCCGTGATTATATTTTAGCAATGTAATCTGCCTTGTGCAAGTCCCAACGGAAATGGACAGGTCAATCGGTGAAGGTAGCCCAAGATCATTATTTACACGCAAGCGATGAAGATTTTGTTAGGGCCTGTCAGGATACGCAAGACAGCAAGTACAAAAAAGAGAGGAAAAAAAAGAAAAGAAAAGAAGAAAAAAATAAAGAGGCAGTCCAAAAATAGAGAAGAAACAAGTCTTTTCAGTTAAAAAGTAATGAAATAGGCCTAAGGTAAAAAAATAGGTCTGCAAATAGGCCTGTTCATAAATTGCGTTTAGTTTTATATAATTTTAATGATTAATCGTATTTATAATCACAAGTATCGTAAAAACAAGAATTAAACGCGAAAAGGCATAAAAAAAGGGGATTCTAAAAGTGTACAGAATCCCCCTCAAGTACCCCCAGTAGGATTCGAACCAACGACCCACGGATTAAGAGTCCGTTGCTCTACCAGCTGAGCTATAGGGGCAAATTATATCGCTATCAATAAAAATAATTTCTTATATCTTTCGATAACAGCTTTGATTATATGACGCATTTCCTTTTGGTCAAGTCCCAGATAAAAAATTTTTTCAATTAAAAATTCATTCAAAACTTTGTCTTCCCTTTTTAAACCCTCTCATTTTTAAATTT
Organism: uncultured Planctomycetaceae bacterium; assembly: GCA_964652875.1. Classification (GTDB taxonomy): domain Bacteria; phylum Planctomycetota; class Planctomycetia; order Pirellulales; family Thermoguttaceae; genus JAUNBG01. The sequence goes on along the minus strand of CAZZEF010000185.1, from coordinate 7,325 downwards.
TCCGCCATTTCCGCCGGTTGACTGCGTAATCGACTGTTCTTTTGACGTTATAACGAAAAATTCATGAGGGAATCGGTGTAACAGTGATAAATATTTATTCGTTAACGTTATGCGATCGTGTTTTCAGTGCAATTGTCAGAAGAATAGCCGATTGACAAGATCTGTCGGCGTAAAAACGGATATAAAATGACAGTGGCTAAACAATTATACTCCCAACTCTTGATTTTTCCATTTCATTTTATAAAATATTTTTACAGGGTAAATGATAACATTTTTCGTCTTTATTATACCAAATGTTTTTTATCTGAATTCATAAAAAACGTCTATCAACAATGTCAATCGGCGAAAATCATTGATTTTTAAAAAGTGAAAAGTATAAAAAAGCGGATCATACAGTTCTCAAAAGTCTTTGGATCGTTTTGTGAAAACGCTTCAAACAAACAGAGATCAATACCGATTCCATGATGATTTTCTGTTTTATGTCAAAAGAACAGCCGATTCACGCAGTCAATTGGCGGAAATGATGGAAAAATAAAAGCAGTATATTTTAAAATTGTTTCAATCACATTTTTCGTCAGCAGTCCATTTTCGAACGGATCTTCTGGAGAAATACTAAACCATAATTTTCGAGACATTCAAAAAGGATCTTTATCATGAAAAATATTTTTTCAATATTTTCTGTTTTTTTTCTGCTGCTTTCCTTCGCTGCTGCCCAAGAGCAACCGATACGGGTCGCAATCTTTGACGGCGGACATTCTTTCGACCAGGCGGCTTTTGACATTATGCTAAAAAAAATCACTCAAGGAATGAACATCGAACGTTTTCATTTTCCGAAAGATCGCAGCGCTCTTGGTCCGGAACTGGCGAAACGTTTTGATGTAATTCTTTTTTACGACATGGACAACACTCCTCTTTCCCAAGAACAAAAAGATCGAATCGACGCTTTGTTTCAATCGGGAACAGGTATTTTTGCACTGCATCATCATGTCTGCTCCAATCAAAAATGGTCTGATTATTATATATATCTTGGAGGAATCGCCATTTTTAAAACCAACAACATAATAAACGGTTTGAAATATCCTCTTTCCACTTTTATCGACGAACAAAAACTGGATATTCACATTGTTTCTGATCATCCTGTAACCAAGGGGATGAAAAATTTCACTCTTATTGATGAAGCATATGGCAATTGTTACGTCGATCCTAAAGCAACTGTTCTTCTGACTTGCGATCATTCCCTTTCGACCCATGCGGTCGCCTGGACCTGGAATTATAAAAAAACTCTTGTTTTAACCTGTCTGCTTGGGCATGACGCCAAAGCGTATAACGATCAGAACTTCCAAATATTTTTAAATAACGGCATTCGCTATTTGGCAAAACATTCCCGACGGTAATTTATTTTGTGTATAAATCAATCCGTATTTTCATTTCACTAATATTTAAATTGTTTGAACCATACCTTACAAACACAACATAAAACAAAAGTCAAAGAAAAGAAAACGAACAAATATTGATTTTCAATACATTGACGCAAATGTTATTGTAAACTATAAAGTGAAGATGTCCGACAAACTGATAACTTTATAATTTATGATATTAATATTTTCATTTTCCATTTCCTTTTATAATTGACATTGTAAACCGACAGGCAATAAACTGTTATTCATAAATAATTAATATAAAAGACAAACGCGGCCAATTATAACGATTTCATCATGTATTTTTTGTTATATCGTCAAAAGAACAGCCGATTCACGCAATCGATTGGCAAAAATGACGGAATATTAAAATAAAACGCTGTATAACAGCACACCTCACCAATTCAGTAAATTGAAATCAATCACGTATAAACCGTCAATTCAGCCAAACGCGGTTTATTCTGATTATTCCATTCACATTATCCCCCAAGGACCAAATCATGCAAATAAAAATTTTTATCGCTGCCGTTCTTCTTTTGATCGGATCATTCGCTACCGGATCAGAAAAAGAGATGTTTCCGTTTGTGATCTCTTATGATAATCCGGACAACATAACCAGCGCCGCCCAATTTTTGGAAGCACCCGCAGGCAAAAACGGTTTTGTCAAAGTCCACAATGGAAAATTTTATACCGATGCGGGCGAGATCCGTTTTCACGCAACCAATATTACCGGTCCGGCCAACTTTCCGACCCATGAAAACGCGGATAAAATAGCCGAACGTTTCGCGCGGCTGGGCATTAACTGCGTTCGTCTCCATTTTATGGATACCTGGTATATCAATTTTATGACCGAACCGACACAAGGCATTCTGGCCGACAATTCAGTAACTCAGCGCAATCTTGATCCGAAACAACTCGATAAACTTGATTATATGATCTTCGCGCTCAAGAAAAAGGGCGTTTACATCGACTTGAATCTTCATGTCGGACGCACTCTTGATCAACGGGATGGCTTCGCTCCCAATACATGGGCTAATAAGGGATTTGATCAATTCGTTTCCGGTATGATTGAACTTCAAAAAGAATATGCCCGTCAACTTCTGACACATGTCAATAAATACACCGGCAAACCTTACACCGATGAACCCGCCATCGCGATGATCGAAATCACCAATGAGGACACCTTTCAAGGATACTGGTTCAACGGAATGTTTGATCGAATGGACATATCCTATAAAAAAGAACTCAAGGATCTTTGGAACCGTTGGCTTCACAAGAAATACAAAACACTGGAGGATCTTCAGGACAGCTGGAACGTTCGCGCGGTCGACAAGACGCTGACAGATGAACAAATCGTTGGCGGATCTTTTGAGAACACTTTCGAAACGGACTCGAAAAACCTTACTCTCAAGACTGGAACCGGCAAGGCGCAAATGAAAATCGCCCATGACATTCTAAACTTGAACGTTACCGCAATCGGTGACGATTTTTGTCCGAAGATCTATCGGAAAATCGATATTAAAAAAGGAGAACTTTATACCGTTTCATTCAAAATACGGCGAACCGATACTGCCGGGGATAATTGGAAACTCAGTATCGCAATGGCTGATCTCAACGGCGGCTGGTCTTGTCTCGGTTTACAAAAACTGATCCCGGTAGATAAAAAATGGACTGCCGTATCCGAAACTTTTTACGGAACCAAAACTTGCGGGAACGCGTTTCTGCAGCTGTCAAGGTTCATTCCCGGTCAATATGAAATCGATGACCTTTCCATTAAAAAAGGAGGGAAGATCGAAGATCCCGTTATTAACTTTTCAACAAACGACGTTCCTGTTCCTCTCTCCAGCGCGCCGCTGTACGGACAATACCTTAACGATTTCGGCCAATTTATGGAAGATACCGAAACCGATTACTGGCTTACTCTTTACCGATATATTAAAAATGATCTGAAAGCCAAAGCGCCTGTTTCCGGAACTCAAATCTCTTACAGCGCCGAACATGTTCAGGCTCTGCTTGATTACTGCGATATTCACGCCTACTGGCGGCATCCGACCGGCGGTTGGATCTCACTGACCGCAAAAGAACCTTGGAAGATCCTGAACGACTCAATGGTAAATTCCCTGCAATGCGTTCTCAATATGGCCAATCGCCGCGTTGCCGGCAAACCATTTACAGTCAGCGAATACAATCATCCTTATCCGAATCAATACGGAGCGGAAGCACAGCCGTTTCTTGCGGTTTTCGGACGACTGCAAGGCTGGAACGGTATTTTTCAATACACCTATAATCATTATGTCAACGACTGGGCCCCGCAGGCGAATCCCTGGTGTTTCTTCGACATGATCGCCCGAACAGAAGTACTGGCTCACTTTCCCGCCTGCAGCGCCATGTTTTTACGGGGAGATATTTCCGAATCGAAATCGCCCGTTTCTTATAAACTCAATATGGATGATTATCGCGAAAACCGAATGGTATCGCGTCAGATCACTCACCCGATCGGAAAACGGACTCTCGAACTGGCCGCCGTTCATAAAGTCGAATCATGTCTCGACGGATCCGGCTTGACGGTAGATCAGTATCCACTCCTGGATCCCCAAAAGAAGATCCTTGTCAGCGATACCGGCGAAATCGTTTGGAACCGCGAGATCCCCAATAAAAGTTACGTTGCGGTCAATACCAAGCAATCGAAACTTTTCACCGGTTTTCCGGAAGGACGGACTATTGATTGGGGCAATATGAAATTGCGGATCGGCAAAACACAGCTTGACTGGGCGACCGTTTCACTCTTTTCAAAAGACGCCAACGGTTTCGGCGAGTCGGGTAAGGCCCGGGCACTGCTGGCCGCGACCGGCAACTGCGGCAATTCCGGACGTATTGAGAAAAAACTGGATGGACCCGGATTTACTCTGACCGACCGCGGACACGCTCCTGTTATCGCCGAAGGGATCAACGCAACTCTTGTTTTCGATCAAAAACAGGATCGGATCAAATGTTTCGCTCTTGATTCGCGCGGAGAAAGAAAATCAGAAGTTCCAATCATAAAAAATGAAAAAGGTCAGGCTGAACTGATAATCGGTCCGCAATACAAGACTGTTTGGTATGAACTCCTCTTCGAGTGATTTTCATCGTCGTCATCGTAATGCAAATATACCGATTTCATCATGAATTTTCCGTTATTACGTCAAAAGAACAATCGATTCACTCAGTCGATCGGCGAAAATAATGGAAAATTTAAAATAAAAGCAGTATAAAAGTTTAGTATCGCCTCGGAACAATGGAATCGATCGCGAGATCACATCATCGATGAGTCCGGTAAGTGATTCCTTTCGCGTCGATGCAATTGGCGAGATCACATGATAGTGTTGGCAATACAATAATAAATATTGTTCCCGTTACAATACAAAAGGAATGATATTGCCGCATTTGGAAGATCGAAAAACATTTTCCCGTCGGGACACCGCATCGCCAAAAAGATCAAACAGCGACAAAAGAGAGATAACGATCCCATTAATAGTCACGAAACAATTGACTTTATGACAAGCCGGAATCGAACGCCAATCTTTCAATACACCTGCAATAAATGGAAACGACGACGATCTCTGACAAACAGACAGACCTTTAAAATAGGTCTGAAACCAGTATCTTTCATTGTAATGAGTTTGTTTTGATCTGAAACGAATCATATAAAAAAGAAAAAACGGACGGCGAACCATCCGTTTTTTCTTCAATGTTTATCAAATTGAAGATCTTATGTATTTGAAGATCTTTTCAACTTGAAAATATCGGAAAGCAGTCAAGATCAGACCCAACCGCGAAGTTTACAAGCGTCGGCAACTCTCTTAACGGCGACCAGATAAGCGGCGTCGCGCAGAGTAACGTTCTTTTCCTTGGCCATTTCATAAACGGACTGGAAAGCAGCGGTCATTTTTTTGTCCAGACGATCCTGAACTTCGTCAAGTTCCCAATAATAATTCTGAGCGTTCTGGCACTGTTCGAAGTAAGAAACAGTAACTCCTCCGGCGTTGGCCAAGTAGTCAGGAATAACGATGACGCCGTTTTTATTCATAATCGCGTCGCCGTCCGGAGTGGTCGGGCCATTGGCCAATTCGCAAACGATCTTCGCTTTAACGGAAGCGGCGGTCTTTTCATTGATCGTGTTTTCCATCGCGGCGGGGAAGAGGACCATAACATCCAATCCGAGCAGTTCTTCATTAGTGATCGGTTTGGCGTTGGGAAAACCGGCCAGCGTTTTATTGGCAACTTTATAATCCTGAAGCTCATGAGCGCATATACCATCAGGATTGTAAGCACCGCTCTTGGAGTCGGTAACGGCAACAACTTTCATTCCGAGGATGTCCTGCGCGAGTGTCGCGGCATACTGACCAGCGTTTCCAAACCCCTGAACCGCACAGGTCTTGCCTTTAAGATCAAAACCGTAAGCTTTGGCACATTCACGGGTAACGTAAATACCGCCGCGCGCGGTCGCATCGAATCGGCCTTTGGCTCCGCCAACTTCGATCGGTTTTCCGGTGATCATGCCCGGATGATGTTCCATCGTCATTGTTTCATATTCGTCCATCATCCAAGCCATAATTTGGGCATTGGTATAAACGTCAGGAGCCGGAACGTCTTTGGTCAGACCAACAAAGGATCCGATCGCTCTGATGTAACCGCGGGCCAATCTCTCTTTTTCACCTTCGGAAAGAGATTTGGGATCGCAAATGATTCCGCCTTTTCCGCTGCCGAGAGGAATATTGACAACGGAGGTCTTCCATGTCATCCAGCAAGCAAGCGCGCGAACCGTATCAATCGTTTCTGTCGGGAACCATCGAATTCCGCCTTTTGCCGGACCACGGGCAGTATTGTACTGAACTCGAAAACCTTTGAAGATCTTCGTCTTGCCGTTATCCATTTTAACCGGAATAGTCACCCAAAGTTCGCGCTGCGGATTCCGAAGGAGTTCGGTGGTCGCTTCATCAAGCCCAAGAGCTTTGGCTGTCTTGTCAATAAACTGCTGCGCTACGGCAAACGGATTGTACTCTGCCATTTTTTTCCTCATTTCATAAAAATCAGGTTACATTTTTTGTTCTTGTTCTATTATTCTGTTCTACAGTAGAACCAAATAAAATAATAAAATAAGAACAACTTATATTAACAACTACTTTTATTGTTTTTATTAATTACAGGATAAGCTGTACTAATACTATATGCTCCTATAATTAGTATAACTGATTATTACACATACTTTATTTTATGCTAGGGGGTATAAAGTAAGGTTTTCCTGAAATTTTTTAATTATTTATTCTCTATTATTACAAGAAGTAATGCAAAGTCCCTTTTTTTGGCTCTTTTCTGTAGGCCAATCATTTAAAAATTTAATTCTTTTTTTTATTTTTTTAGATTGGGATCTTCTGACAGGAATTCAAACGCGACTCTTATTTTTGTTAATTGCTCCTTTTTCATGCATGTTTCACCCCCAACTCTTGAACAGTAATAAGATCTTACTCAAGTACATGTTGATTTTTCAATTAAAAAAAATCGGTTCGGCCGATTAAGGGAAAATACGAACACATGTCAAAACAAAGAAAATTTGTCAATTTTGCCGTTTTTATTAATCTTTCAGTCTGTTAACAAACGATAATGTTCAAGGAGTGTCTGTTTTAACATAATTTTGTTGTCAATGATTAAACGCGTTGGAATCAATACTATTGACATTTTCTATTTACTGTCAAAAGCAGAAAATTCTCTGACGGTCGAAATGGACAATAAAAATAATTCTGTAAAACAGTACTCGTTTTTCTACAGGAGTAAAGGACAATGACCGTTATTTCAAGACGTTGTTTTATTAAAGGGTTTACAGTTTTCGGAAGCTGCTTTTTTCTTGGTTCAAAGCTTGAAAAGGTGATC
>CAZZEF010000184.1:4309-9353 GCA_964652875.1 uncultured Planctomycetaceae bacterium | reverse complement strand
TCCCCAACTCCGCCGTCGATCGGTTTGATACTGCCGTTTTCGCGGGGAATTCCGAGAAGCCGTTTGGGAAGATCCGTCTTTTTATCCGGCGTCGATTCGGCGATTTTAGCAAAATCCTTTTTCTTTTCGATCAGGGTCATTCCAATTTCGTTCTTTTTGATCTTTTCCCAAAGATCCCGTCCGCCGACATACTGATAATCGAATTTGGCAGGATCTTTTCCGATCTTTTTTCCGTGATGATATTCCGGATGGCCGGCTCCCATAATAACGGTCATCGGCTGTTCGGAAATCATTTCTTTTGCGATTTCTTCATATTTACCGCGCGTCTTGTTATGCGCAATGACCCCGGCGGGCGTTGCGTGACAAAGCGTTACCGTTGTTACCGTTCCGATCGACCGTCCGGACTCAACCGCATAAAGCGCAAACTGCTTGAGCGGTTTTTGATCATAAGTTACGCCAATACTGCCCGTTTTGGTCTTCATCCCTGAATTGATCGCTGTTGACGAGGCGGCGGAATCCGTTGTCGAAGTGTATTCAGTCCCTTCCCGTCCCCCCAAATATTTGGACCAGAAGATCTCCGGACGATATCCCTGAAGCAGCTTTTCTTTCGAGCCCTCTTGAATCGTCTGCGCTCCTTTTTCCGTTACATTATATGTTGAACAGCCTAAAACCTTGGGGAACTTCTGATAGATCTGCGCGCCTGGCTGACCGTATCGGTATAAGGTCCCCGCCCAATCGGAATTGAATCCCATTCCGTCACCGATCATCAGAACAACATTTTTCGCAAAAGGTTTTTCCTGCGCCGCGAGTGTGTCCAAACCGCTCCAGCAGATCCCCAACATGAGCAAGGTCAAAAACAATTTTTTCATAAAATTCTTCTCTAAAAACTTACCATTATTTAACGATCCTTCGTGATCTCTGAACTTTTCAGGATCAGAATTATTCCTATTATATATCGGCGGATCTGGTTTTGCAACAGGTTCCCGCAAACTGGTTGACATCGCATTTTGAAAATGATAAAATGGCATTTTCTTCCGCAAACAAGGATTGATTTCGCGTCGGATCAGATCGTTTCGATCATTTTTATCCTAAATTTTTTCAGAAAGATCAAATATTTTTTTGAAGATCAAGATTTTAAATCTCTGATCAACGAAAAATATTTTCTGAAAATTATTAACGGCGGATAGCAAATGTTGACATTTTGGACCAACGGCCTGCGAAATTTAATATTCAGAAGGAGATACCGTCTGATGAACCGTTATTTCAATCGTTTTTTTTTACTGCTGCTCTCAATAGTATTTATAACCAGTCTGCTGCGGGGAGGAGAATTTTATGTTGCTCCCGATGGGAACGATTCAAATCCGGGTACGAAAGCGGCTCCTTTCGCGTCATTGACCGGCGCTCGAAATGCCGTTCGAGCCGCAAAAAAGATCCGGTCCGAAGAACCTTGGACCGTTCATTTCGCCGAAGGAATTTATACCGTTTCGGATCCGGTTGTTTTTGAGCCGCAGGATTCCGGAACAGAACAGGATCCGATCGTTTACCAAGGAGTCTCCGGGAAATCGGTTATTTCCGGCGGGCAGCCAATTACCGGCTGGAAAAAAGCGGACGGTGAAAATTACTGGTACGCGAATCTTCCGAAAAGCAACGGGGTTCCCGTTTATTTTGAACAACTTTTCGTAAACGGTCGCCGCGCGATTCGGGCCCGATACCCCAATCAGGGTTTTCTCCATCCGAAGCAGATCCTCGAAGAATTTTCAATGAATCCCAAAACCCGAAAAAATGTCTACCCTGTCACCCCGCAGAAAATTATCGCTCAAACGGGCGATCTTGATCTTTTAAAAAAGATCCCGCAAAAAGAACTCCGATTCGCGCATTTCGTTATTCATCATAATTGGGATTCGACCCGCCGGATTATTCTCGGTTACGACGCAAAAACAGAATCGCTCCAAATGAAAGGCGCCCCGCAAAAAGCTTGGAATCCCTGGCGGTTAACCTCTCTTTATTATATTGAAAACGTTCGAACCGCGTTCGATCAGCCGGGGGAATGGTTTTATGACGGATGCGCGGAAAAAGTTTTTTATCGACCTCTTTCCGGGGAATCTCTTGATAATACCTCTTTTCAAATTCCCCGACCCGGCCTCGTTCAACATTTGAAAATAATTGGTACTTCGGATAAAAAGGTCTCCAATATTTCTTTTAAGGGATTGACCTTTGCTTTTACCGATTCGCCGCGCCGCTTGGATGTTATGAAAAACACCGCGCTTGACCCTTCCGTAACCGGACCTCTTGACCAGCCCGGTCCCAGTCAGTTCGAACCGGCGCAAGCCGCTTCCTTTACCGAAGCCGTCGTCTTGATCGATCAGGCTGAATCAATCAGTTTAACTAAATGTCAAATCCGGAATATTGGTGAATACGGCATTCATATTAAAACCGGATCTCACTGCTGTGTAACAGACTGTCTCTTTACTGATCTTGGTGCAGGCGCTGTCCGGCTCGGAGGAGGTTCTGAAGCAAAATTTAACATAATCGACAATTGTATTATGAAACAGGGCGGACGCTTTCACCCAAGCGCGACCGGTGTTTGGATCGGCAATAATGTCGATGACTGCCAAATTACTCATAATGATATCAGCGATTTCTTTTATACGGGAATTTCCGTTGGCTGGAATTGGGGCTATAACGGCAACTGTCTTCGAAACAGCATTGAATTCAACAAGATCCATAAAATCGGGCAAGGCGCTCTGGCCGACATGGGCGGTGTTTACACACTCGGAACCTTAACCGGCACCCGTGTCTGCAATAACGTTATTTTTGATATAAAATCATACGGCTATGGCGGCTGGGGGCTTTATACTGATGAAGGGTCTGAAGGCGTTTTAATGGAAAACAATCTCGTTTACGATACAACCGACGGATCTTATCATCAGCATTACGGGAAAAACAACATTATTCGAAATAACATTTTTGTCCGCAGCGCTCCGAATCCGCAGTCGGGGGGAAAACGTCAAATCGCGATTACCCGTATCGAAAATCACCTTTCAATTGTCTTCGAACGAAATATCATATATTGGGATGGCGGACCGGCGGTCGGCGGAAATTTCAATAAGGCCAAAACGCTCACCCAAAACAATATCTGGTGGGATACAACCGGCACTCCCGATTTCGGTAAAATGACCTATACACAATGGCAGGAAAGCGGAAAAGATCCCGGAGGATCCGTTCTTGATCCGAAATTCGTTAATCCTTCCCAAAACGATTTCCGATTCAAGAAAAATTCACCGATCCATAAGACCGGTTTTAAAATTTTCGATTACTCCAAAGCCGGCTCCCGTTAACGCGCTGATCGGAATGACGCTCCTTTTGATCGCGGATCCGTTGCAGTCTCTCCGGTCCTTTTAAAACGGCCAATTGAAGCGCGAAGAAAAAGGACTTTAACGCGCCAAGTTCATTAACCTAAAATTACTTAACAGTTCATTACAAAAAAGCGACAATGGTAAAAAAAATTGGTTTTTTTATTTTATGTTTACTCGGATTGATCTTAATTGGATCTTCAAAAGAGGTTTTCGCGGCAGGTCCGGTTCTTCAAAATGAAACACTCTCGGTTGTTTTCAATGAAAAGAACGGTCTGATCGAATCAATGACGTATGCGGGTAAGCCGCTACTGGCCGAAAAGCAGCAGGGACAGGGATTCGATTTAAGCGAAAACGGTCAATGGCAATTCGGGAAACATCCGGTCGAACTTCTTTCGGTCAAAAAAAGAAACGGAAATCTTGCCGTTGCGGAATACAGATTCGGCGACTGGAATATTGCGCTTCAATATCAGCTGGATAAAACGCTGCCAATGATCCGTCGAACCGCGAAACTAACCTGGAACGGCAGAGAACAGACGAAATTAAAAGGGTTCTGGTGGGACTGGCCTCTTTTGATTACCAAAAAAAATTCCTTGTTTTTCGGACCGAATACTTATCCGCCCAATCGCCAGATCCTGTCGGAGATCCCCAACGGCAAGAGTCGTTCGTTCGGACAAGCGACACCATCCCTTATTTATGAATGGGATCCGGATCTCTCGTTTCTGTTCATAAACGACGATCTTTGGCGATACGCCGACAGCTGCGCCTGTACCGGTGAAAAACGGGAAAAAGGCTTTCGGATCTCGCAATCGTTCAACGCGCTGGCCATTATGAAGCCGGGACAGTCGCAAACGGTCGGCGCCGGATACTGCTGGATCATTCCCGGAGACGGAGAAAACGCGCTTCATAAAATTCATGACTGGATGAAAATGACAGGAAACGTCATTCCGGTCGATCGACCGAAATGGTTCGAAAGCGCCGCGCTTTATTCATTTCATCCGGGCGGAACGATCGGGAGCGGCTGTCTTGATCTCGGGGGTTTTCAGGCATCGCTTTCCCTGCTCGACCGCGTTAAATTGATCGGTATGAATTCCGTTTGGATCATGCCGATCGAAGATCAGGGTATTTATCATCCGCGTGATTATTATAAATTTCAAAACGGACTCGGATCTTCCGACGATTACAAAGAACTGGTTCAATACGCGCATCGACTCGGCATTCATGTCTTACAGGATAATGTTCCGCATGGGGGAAGCAATACAAACGATCGGGCCAAGGCGCATCCCGAATGGCTCGTTTACGCGGAAGATGGTTCAACCTTCAATTACTGGTGTTTCGATTTCAACTGGCCGTCCTGGCGGGAGTATATTGGAAAAGTCGTCGCTCATTATGTTCGGGAATACGATATCGACGGATATCGGGTCGACGCCTGTTCCGGGAGCAAAACAGCCAATTGGAACCCTGACATTCCTTATGACCGCGCCAGTTTCGCTCAGCGTCAAGGCGGTTTGAATATGCTTCGGACCATTCGGGCAAACGCCAAAGCGGCCAAGAAGGATCCCGACCGTGTCGGTATTCTCGCGGAAACAGGAGGCAGTGTATACGGAGTCGTCGCCGACGCCATTTATGATTTTCGCGGCTGTTACAATCTGCATCATGCTTCTTCCTCCCCTGCCAGATATGCTTCAATC
>CAZZEF010000184.1:0-4299 GCA_964652875.1 uncultured Planctomycetaceae bacterium | reverse complement strand
CATGGCATGCGGAACCTTGCGCCCGCCGTTTGGGTTCAACAGATCCGGCGCACGCTGCATGAAGAACAGTTTTCAGAAGTCAAAGACATGCTTCGTTTGCGTCATTCTGAAAGTCATGACAGTCTTCGATCGGAACTTTGGTTCGGAACAGAACCGATGCGGGCACTGGTTGCGCTGACCGCTTATATTCATGGCCTTCCCTTGATCTATCAGGAACAGGAAGTCGGCAATATCGAAGCATTTCGAAAGATCTTCGAGGTTCGCGCCCGGCTCCCTGAACTGCAGGCGGGCGATGCCGATTATCTCGGCGTTTCGGTTCCCGATGGTGTTTTCGCCTGCCGCCGTTTTAAAGACGGCAAAGAATCAATTGTTCTGATCAACTTTAATTTCAAACCGGTTTCGTTTGATCTTGATCTCGGATCAACGGCCCGCGCTTCTGATATGTTTGAGCAAAAACAGATCAAAATCGATTCCGGCAAAACCAGAATCACTCTTAAACCTTATAAATACACTGTCCTGGCCTTGCGCGACATTGATTTCGAACAGAATAAATCCGGAATCGGTCAGGATAAAATCAGTTCCAGTCAGGATAAAATCAGTTCCGGTCAGAATAAAATCAGTTCCGGTCAGGATAAAATCGGAACTTTATCCATCAAGGCCGACCGAACCGCTTCCGTTGATTCCGTCCGATCAAATTCGGAGAAAACTCTTGTTCTTCAAGAGGCCCGATACCGCGCGGAAATCGATTCCGAAACGGGCCTGCTCTCTTCTTTTTCGGATAACGGGCATCCGCTTATTGACCGATCAATACTCTTTCTTCCCTTGGCCGGACAAAAAATCAAAGCGGTCAAAACAGCGAGCGATGAAAAATCATGTTCGTTCCGTCTGACTTTTGGAAAAGCGCTGTTGGATCTTTCTTATCGAGCGGAAAAAGACGGACTGATCTTTGAAGGGTACTGGTCCGGTCAGGATCTTCCCGAAGATGCGTTCATCGCGTTTCCGATTAGAAACGGAAAGCGCTGGTCCGCCATGACGGCGGAAGGATATCTTGAAGATCACTGGCGTGTTCGAGCGGAAACAGCATCATCCAAAAGCGGTAATATTTACTGGCGCTCCCAGGGATCGGAAGTTTTGTTCGATTCACTTATGCGTCCATTCGAAAAAATCAGCGGTGTTCCAATGTTTCTCGGCGCTTCCGACGGATCGGACAGCGGTGTTGTTTTCGAGCTGAAAGACAACCCGCTTCGAGTACGCTGGCACGGAAAACTCGCGGGCCAAAAACGACTGGCCGCCAGCTTCTCTTTCTTCGATTCCGAATCGGTAAAAACAAACGCGCCTCAAGCGGTTCGACTCAAACTGTGTCCTGAAAAATTAACCGACTGGCGCAACCGAGCGGATCAGGCATTCGGATCAGCTCCTCAATCGGCCTCCTGGTCACTTGTTCCGGTTGCCGGCGGATGGCTCTTTGAAAATAGGTTTTATTCGCTTCGTTTGAAAAGAAACGGAGCGATTACTTCGCTGGTTCAACGGAACACCGGAAAGGACAGTCAAACGGAAATCGCTCAAAACGGAACCGTTTACACCGATTACGGTTTCTGCTCCGGTGAAAAACAAAGAATGCGATTCAGCTCGGAAAATGAAGTTGAGACCGCCATTCGGCTTGAAGGTCCTTTCAATGAAAAAACAAACGCTAAAGTATTTGAACAAAACGACAAATTAATAGTCGATTCTTCTGATCGTTTAAAAGGGAAAAAAATTCGGATCCGTTTTGAGGGCCGTTTACGCGGATTTGGACGATTCGATAATTTGAGCCCGGCGATTCTGTTTTCTTATGAGTATGTTTTGGGGGAAGGACCCGATTTTGAAACCGAATGTTCTGTCTGTTATACCGGACGGGGAGCTGTTAAAAGTGCGTTTCTGTCGAATTATCTTGTTCTTCCAACGGTCGATCGTTACGTTTTTTCCCGGGACAACAGGATTCTCGCCGATGGTAAAAACCTTGAGGTTAAAGACCGCGGCTGGCAAACCGCGATTGAAAACGCGAAACCGGATCGGATCCAATTTTATTCCAACGGACAAAGAATTCTGACGATCGAACCGAACGCGAAAAACAGTCTGACCAATATTTTTATGCAGCGGCATAACTTTTTTATGGCCTTCTGCGACAATACGGGAATGACCGGAGAAGAAACCAAAGCATTCCGGGCCCGTATAACGGTCGGCGATTCACTTTCGGGAAAACCGTATCAGCCGGTCGATTTTCCGACCGTTAAAACAAAACAGAAAAACGAAAGCGATTCTTTTTTGACCGACGGTGATTTTGAGGAAAGTTCGGTCAATAAACTTACGGCGTTCAATTCGGAAGAACAGATCGAACTTGCCGGTCCGGTCCAATCGTCCGCCTGGGTTTTTCCCGGCTCCGCGCATAAAACAAATCAGACGGTTAAGGACGGAAAATACGCTGCGGAACTTGTCAGCAACGACGGAAGTTATTTTCTGATTCGGCAGCCACTTGATCCAAGTCTGTTCGAACCGGGGCACAAATACCGAATTAGCTGTCAGGTAAAGGCGGACAAGATAATTCAGGGCGATATCGGCTGGAAGACCGGGATTGTCCGAATCTGTCTTGTCGCCGACGGCAAGCAGAATTATTTGTCCGGTGAATCGCTACTCGGCTCGTTCGACTGGAAGCGGATCTCCTTTGAATTCACTGTTCCTGAAAAAACAAAATCGATCTCGCTTGAGGCTGGTCTTAACGGGGCCGTCGGTTCAATTTGGTTCGATTCCTTTAAAATGGAAAAAGTAAAATAAGAGGTCATTCAAACTTGGAACCTCTCCTGAAATCAATCCAAAAAAATAAACGGGTATTATTACCTTTAAATCATTTTTATACCGGTTTCATTATAAAATTTTCGTTCCAACGTAAAAAGAGCAGACGATTCACGAAGTCAATCGGCGAAACAATCGGAAAATAAAAAACAAGGCATTATACCTCATAAACAACAATTAACGCAATGTCATATAAACCTTAACCAACGGGAGTAAAGAATGAAAAGAACTGCGTTTTATTTCTGTCTTCTGCTGACAGCCGTTTTGGCGGGATCGTTCCTGCCGTACCCGGTTCAGGCGGCGGAAAAATCATTAGTAACGCCGGTCGAACTTACGGTTGAATCGGCGGTCAATCCGGCGGGGGTCGACACCCTTGCCCCGCGTCTGGGTTGGAAAGCTTTGGCAAAAGAAAACTCTTTTAATCTTGTTCAGGAAGCGTATCAGATCCTGGCGGCCAGTGACAAGAAAATACTTGCAGAAAACAAGGGCGATCTTTGGGATACCGGAAAAGTCATTTCCGATCGGTCCATTCAGATCGAATATAAAGGGAAGCCGCTGACCTCTTCAAAGCGTGTTTTTTGGAAAGTCCGTGTTTGGTATAATGGAACCGTTTCCAACTGGAGCGCTCCCGGTCAATGGATTATGGGCATTATAAAACCGCAGGACTGGGCCGCTATGTGGATCGCCCAGCAACCGAAATTCCGATCCGATCTCAATATGAACGGCGCCTTCTGGATCGCCGCGGATCAGAAAGCCGACAAGATCTTTTTGCGAAAAGAGATCAATATTGATCTTCCGAAAACGGCGTTCGACAATAAAGACTTTTTCGGCGCCTTCCGTTACGCCGGCAATCAAAAATTCAATATTTTTGTCAATGGAAAAAAAGTCGGACACTCCATTGGAATGATTTTTAATCCGGATCTTCTTCGAACGATCGATGTTTCCGACGCGCTCGTTCCGGGCAAAAATGTCATTGCGGTCGAAGTGACCAATAATACCAAAGATCCGATCGGTTTTCTGGCCCGATTCGAACTGATTAAAATCAACAAGATCAAAGGCGCGAACGTTTATCCGGAAAAAATATCCCGACGCGGAACCCCCGGCAAAACGATCATGACTGTCAACTCCGACAAAAACTGGCTGGCCGCCGTCAAGACGGGCAAAGGTTGGGAAACTTCCGAATTCAAAACGGATAAAAACTGGACCGCCGCCAAAGAGATCTTCGCAATTGATGAAGGCCCTTGGGGCAAAGTCCGGCGCGTTGATGAAAAGGAACAGCCTGTCTTTTACCGAACAGTTAAAATTGCCAAACCGGTTAAATACGCGACTCTGCATATTTCCGGACTCGGTTTTTATGAAGCTGCTCTCGATGGCCAAAAATTCAGTAAACTGCTTGACCCTCCTCCGACCAAATACGATCGCCGCGTTCTTTATTCGACTTACGATCTAACCGATCAGATGACCCCGGGC
>CAZZEF010000183.1:0-9423 GCA_964652875.1 uncultured Planctomycetaceae bacterium | reverse complement strand
GGGACCTGTTTTTGTTATCGCCGGCGACAATCCGCTTGTTCAATCTGAAACGGTTACGGCTCTTTTTGACGAATTCGAAAAAAGAACGTCCGAAGGCGGAACTTCCTGCATTTTAGGGACAATTTATAAAGAAAACCCGATCGGACTCGGACGAATTCTTCGGGATGAAGACGGAAATTTCCTTGACATCGTTGAAGAAAAAGACGCCAACGATCAGCAGCGCCGTGTCAAAGAGGTCAATATGAGTTATTATGTTTTTGATATTAAAGACATGACCGGTTCGTTCGAAGCTCTTAAAACGAATAACGCGCAAAAGGAATATTACATTACCGATATACCGAAAATTCTTCTTCAGAAAGGCAAAAAAGTCTTCGCGTTGCCGATCTTAAAGCCAATGGAAAGTCTTGGCATCAATACAATGGACGATTTAAAGCTGGTTGAGGAGGCGATGAAAGATCTTCATTATACAAGACGGTAGACAGATCGGGAAAATCTTCTTGATATTTAAAACCGAAAATATATCGATTCCGCTATGAAAATTCCGTTCTAACGTCAAAAGATCAGCCGATTCATAAAGTTAACCGGAGGACTCGCGAAAAATAAAAAATGCCGTCAATAAAAAATTAGAGAAACATTAGAAATTTTTTGTCCGGCTTCATGAGTCGGAAATATAAAGCCGACAAAAAATGCGGATGGTTCACGCGGAAGCGTTTTTCCTCCCGGTCCGATATTTATGACAAAACGCCGGCTTGATCTTCAGAAGCCTTTTCTGACTGCGGTTCGGAAGAAACTGCGCTTTCGGTTTTAATGTCCACTTCGTCAGGATATAAAACCCGAAAGTGAAAACCGGAGGTATTGCCGCTGTTCTGGCATGGCGCGACTTCTTGTTCGATCTTTTGTTCGGCAATGTTTTGATTGATCGTTTTCATTTCCTGTTTGTTTTTCTGAACGGAAGAGATCGGATCTTCGGGGCCTAACTCAATTTCAATAACACGATCCGATGAATTGCCGGAAGAATCGCGTTTTGATTCCGTCGAACTGATCCCGTTCGATTGACCGGCAGCGGAGATGTTGACAGAACTGTCTGTCATTTTCGATCTTAATGAAAATATCAGATCGTCTTTCAAAAGATTGTTGTTCGGGGACTCTTCTTTCATTGAATCCCCGTTTTCATTTAACAAGTCGGTCTTGATCGAAATTTTTTCCAATAAATCTTTTTCCGGCGAAATCTTGTCTGTCAGGATCTCCTCTGATAAAGGGACATCCGTCGAAACCGCGGGAGATTTTTCCGTTTGTTCCTTTGAAAATGATCCCGTGTTTTCTTCAATCATTTCGCTATTTTTCTGTCCGATATTCTCTTCTTCATTTTCTTCTTTCAGATGGTCTTCGTCCTCTTCCTCCTGATTCATGGCCCGTTTTAATTCGTTTTTCTCAATATAAATTTCATAATACCAACGATCGGCCCCTTCAAGCCGTTCCAGAAGATCATGCATTTTAAACGCTTCCGCGAACCGTTGCTGATGGCGGTAAAAAGTCGCCAGAAAAAGGACCATTTCGACATCGCGGGGATTTTGTTTCAGGGTCAGTTTTGCCAGCCGTTCGGCCGCTTCCCATTCGCCGCGCAGATAGACCGTCAGAATTTCAAGAAATTTTTCGCCGGTAACATCATCGTTTTCGATCTTTTCGTATTTTCGAGAGCAAGAATCGGCAATATAAGACAGAAAGATCCAAATGGCCCCTAAAAGAATAAAGGTCCATTTTTTATATCCGCTTGGTACAAGTTCGATCCAATAGGCATCCAGAAATAAAATGACATTGAAAGACAACAGAAACAGAAACACGGTGACCAGATGAGAAAACCGGCCATAATGCATCAGTCCGCCAAAACCGGGACAAATTCCGAGTATTAACGAAATTGCTTTCAATTTTAAACCGTTCCGCCTTGAACTTTCTTTCGAAATTCTTTCCGAAAGGACGATATTCTATCGTCAATCATCAATTAACAGATCTTCAGTAAACCGTTCCAAACGGAAGTGAAAATCTGTTGATCTTTTACATACAATATAACAAACAATGATATTTTAACATTAGCATTGGCAGCGGTTTGTCATTAGACCGGTTTCATGATAAATTTTCCGTTCCAATGTCCAAAAGAACAGTCGATTTACAAAAACAATCGACAACATTACGGAAAATTTAAAATGAGGACTGTTGAAATGCTCGCAAACAGCGAACCGGTAAAATGTTTAATGACCAATTATTACTAATCTTAATTATGAAGACAGTAATATTTGCCCGCTTTATCCAAACTTCCGACTATTAATAAATACACAATATATAATAGCGGATCTTATAAATTAATTTATCGAAAGAAACAGTTAACATGTTTAAGAATAGTTTAAAAAATTTGATTTTATCGATTATTCAGGCAAAAAACCATTGGTCTGACAGTTTCTTTTTTTCATAATCTTGTATTAGGCCCGCTTTTATGTTAAACTATCGAAAGATGTTCCTTTTTAGAAAAAACGCGGAAGCCCGAGTTAAGTTGAACATTAATTGGTTAATAAATGGAGGAAGATCTTATTATATCGTCAGTATTTTTACATTTTGTTTTCTTTGCGGGTTGATTATGTGAATCGGCAGGATCTTTCGACATTTGAAATGAAAAAATGCAGCAGATATAATTTCTTTTTTGAAGGCAAACTTGAAAAACGGGTCGGCGTTTTCGGAATATTGATTTTGAAGTCTGGCCGAACTTGCTTTCCAACGGAGGAAAAATAACAAAATAATGGCTTCACAAATATTGAAATTGAAAGAAGTTGACCCCAAAACGGCGGTCAAAACAGCCGTTCATGCTCTTTTGGAAGGCAAACTGATTGTTTTTCCGACCGAAACGGTTTACGGACTTGGCGCGCTGGCGTCGAACAAGGAGGCGGTTGAACGGTTAATAACCGCCAAAGGTCGGCGCGCGGGTCATGCTCTTCCGTTGGCTGTTTCCGGTTTGAAAATGGCCCGGCGCTTTTCTCCTGAAATTGATCCGGTCAGTGAACGGCTGGCCCGGCGATGCTGGCCCGGTCCTTTAACTCTTGTCTTGAACGGAACTTCTGAAAAGAGTCCGCTTCAAAAATATCCGGAATCCGTTCGAAAAGCGATTATGCCCAATTCGACGATCGGATTTCGTGTCCCCGGTCACGCGGAATTCATTCAAATTCTCGAAGAACTGGACGAACCGATCGTTTTGACCAGTGCCAATTTGACCGGTGAAAATCCGGCGACCAATGCCGAGATGGCCCTTGACGCGCTGGGGAATAAGCCGGATCTCTTTTTGGATGACGGCCCGGCGCAAATCGGCAGTCCGTCTACTGTCATTGAAGTTCAGGGCAACAAGATCAATGTTATTCGGGAAGGGGCCATTTCCAAAAAGAACATAAAGCGTTTGACGGCCAAGATCATTCTTTTTGTCTGCACTGGCAACACCTGCCGCAGTCCGATGGCGGAAGTTCTTTGTTCGAAAATTCTCGCGGAAGAACTTCATTGCGACCTCGACGACCTGGAAGAAAACGGATACATTGTCATGTCGGCCGGACTGGCGACGACTTCCTCGTCCGGCGCGACTCCGGAAGCGCGCGATGTCATGAGATCCTGCGGACTTTCGCTTGACGAACATGAATCGCAGCCCTTGAGTCCCGGTTTGCTCCAGTTCGCCGATTTGATCTTTGTCATGAGTCTTTCGCATCGCCGAATGATCTTGTCCACTTATCCGGAAGCGGTCAATCGGGTCCAGCTTTTAAGCGTTGACGGAAATGACATTGCCGATCCTTTGGGCGGATCTTTTGATGTTTATAAAAATTGTGCCCGGCAGATCGAAGAAGAGATCAAAAAACGTCTGCCTCTTATTTTATAAGAGTCTGTCCTGAAAACGGTTTGGACATCCGGTTCGAACCGTTTTTTCTGCTTGTGAATAACTTGAATTAAAAAAAGATCTTTTGAGGGATATTATGCAGGATTTGTCAAAATACATTCGTTCGATTCCCGACGTTCCGAAACCCGGTATTATTTTCAGAGATATTACTCCTTTGATTGAAGATAAAAACGGATTGCGGGAAACGATTGAACAGCTGGCCGCCGCTGTTTCTGTTTTGGGACCAATCGACAAGATCGCCGCTCCGGAAGCCCGGGGATTTATTTTCGGCGCACCGCTGGCGCTCAAATTGGGTGCCGGTTTTATTCCGCTTCGAAAGCCGGGGAAACTTCCCTGCAAAACTCTTTCGGTCTCTTATTCCCTTGAATATGGAACCGATGAACTGCATATGCACGAAGATTCGATTCAGCCCGGTGACCGCGTTCTTCTGCTTGACGATCTGCTGGCAACCGGCGGAACTGTCAACGCTTGCCGGGAACTTATTCAAAAAGCCAATGGTGTTCCGATCGGCGCGGCGTTCGTCATTGAACTGACCGATCTTAAAGGACGTCAGAACCTTTCCGATTTCCCCGTCTTTTCACTGATCTCTTTCGAAGGGGAATGAACCTTTAAAAAATGGTACCCGATCCGTTAATAAAATGAGTTCCGAAAAAATCGGCAACAGTAAAAGTCGATAAAAAAAGATCCGGCCGAAAACCGGATCTTTTTTTATTTCGGATTACGAAAAGTTTTTGTCAGGGATCAGTCTTCGCAAATAACACGGAAACCGACATTAAAAACCTTCTGCCAGGATTCGTATTCGCGCCGAACACCGGCCCGGCCCCATTTCGGCCGATCGCGCCATGAACCCCCTTTGGCAACTTTATGCGCGTTGGGGTTTCCGTTGTTGCGTCCGTCATTTTCAATATAAGGGAACGTCTTGTAATCGGATTGAGTCCATTCGGCGACGTTTCCGATCATGTCGTAAAGTCCCCAAGGATTTGGAAGATAGGAAGCGACATCAGCCTGAATCATGTGTCCATCGTTAATACCGTTCGCTCTCGGAACAAACGCTTCCCAATCCTGATGCGGGTAGGGCTGCGGATCAATTCCGCGAACGACAAACAAACGGGTACTTTCATCGGACAGATTTTCGTATTTTGAAAAATCACTGTCGATTTTTCCAAACCACATAGGCTCGGGCGATCCTGCTCGGGCGGCCCATTCCCATTCAGCTTCGGTCGGAAGCCGGAATTTTTTGCCCGTCTTCTTGCTGAGCCATTTACAGAAATCATTCGCTTCCTGCCAGCTGACTCGAATGACCGGATTATTCGGAAGGTTTGCCGGATATCCGGGTCGGGTATGATCTTTGTTCCATTGATCAATAAATCGGCTGTCATGCCGCGCGTCAAAGAGTGAGTAAAGTTCGTTGGTAACTTCAGTGGTCATCATCCAGAATGGTTTTTGGATCTTAACGGCTGAACGGGGGGCTTCGTCATTGAAACCGCATTCGTCGCCCATCACAAATTCTCCGGCGGGAATACGAACCATTTCAAAACTTTTTTCGCGTCCGAGATCAATTTTGCGTTTGGAATCCGTCCCCTGCATTGCTTTGGCTTTCGTTGCGTCAAAGGCCCAGTTTTTCGGGGATTTACGGTCTATTTCCGGAGTTTCAGCGGGTTTTATGAACTCGGGACGTTTCACTTTTGTTTTGTCGACTGTATCGGCTTCGAAATCAAGATCAAGTCCGGCATAAAGTTTTTTCAGTTCAATGTAACGATTGGAAATGGTTGAAAGATCGTCCGGTTTTTTGAAGCCGTAACCGACTTTTTTATCTTTCGGCAGGGCCTTGCTGACTTCCATCCAGGTCCCGAAATAAGGAACGTTCAAATCGATCCAGGCATAAAGTTTGCGCCAGGCTTCATCGTCCAGCTTAACATTATGATGTCCTTTACGAAGCATTTGAACCAGTTCGGAAGTCGAAACATGATATTCCATCGGATTAAAGACATGGATATCGCTTTCCGGTCCGCTCCGCCGAACGTATCCATGCAGCGCATGATACGATTTTGAAAAATTATTCGGGCCGGGCGAATTGTCCGCAAAATTCGGTCGATCCGGTTTTTCACCGTTATGACAGCCAACGCAGAATTTATCGAGAACAGGCTGAATTTCCGTTTCGAAAGCGAACGGACGTTCTTTTCCGTAAAAGTTTTCAATGGCCATTGGCTGTTTTCCGCGCGCAATGGTCTGTTTGACCGGAGTAACGGAGTTTTGGGTTTCATGACATCCGATACAGGATCCTGTTTCGCCGGGCATTCCGACAAACCAGGACCGCATGACCTGAACCGCGGCACCGTCCTTGTCCAACGGTTGGACAACAAGCGGCGTATTGGCAGGAACGCGGAAAGTGGCGCTTCCATCCTCAAAGACCGGAACTTCACCTAAAATACGCCGGGCATCCCAGCAGCTTTCCATTCCGAAGACACTGTGTCCGCCAATTCCCCGATATCCGTAACTCAAGGCATAAATACGAAGTTTTTTAACCGTTCCGACTGGAACTTTCGGAAGTCCCTGTCCGAAATAAACATCTGTAATGAAATACGTTGCCTCTTTCGCGCCGGGTACTGTCCGGTCCGCGATTGCTGGCGGTTCATCTTTTTCAATAATCGGAGTCGCCTCAAAAAGACCGCATTGCGGATCGTCTTTTATTTTGATCATGTTGTCGAACAGATCGACCAGATAGATCGCCCAGCGGTCCTGCGGATCAAGTTTGGCAGAAACAAGGAAGAGATCCTCTGAAACAGGAGCCGGGAACAGAAACTGCGGCCAGCTGTCGCGTACCAGCTGATCGGCGATAACCGGCTCGACTTTTTTGCCAAAATCCGGAATGCGCTGAATAACGCCCTGATCTTCCTGGCGGCCTTTACCCGGATCGAATACGATCAGTTCGCCGCTGCGCGCTATTCCGTGATGCCCGGAAACAATACCGACGAATTTGGATGACTGGCCCGGAAGAGGTTTCGCATAAAACAGACTGTTCGGCCAGAACGATCCGCTTCCGTAATGCTCAACCTGATTAGTTCCATCCGGATTCATCGTCATGAGAATTCGGCTGAAATAGTGCGGAATATCGATGTATTCCCAGCGCAGATAAAGAATACGGCCGTTTTCAAGAAGAACCGGGCACCAGTCCTGATCCTGTTCGAACGTTAGCTGACGGCAGGTTTTACCGTCCTTTTCAACGCGGTAAACATTTCCGACGACATCGGAACCGCCGATACAGGGAACTCCCATCATCGACGCGGAAGAGATAAAGATCGTCGATCCGTCCGGAACATAACAGCCTTCGACGTTATTAACATCGCCCCCCATATCAGGAGTCACCTGACGAAGTTTGCCATTTTCAAGATTGCATTCGAAAACCTGCCAGGTATTGTTGTCGGCCAGGGTTGTCACGAGACATTTATTCGCATCCCAATGCAAACTGATATCGCCGATGAACGAATCTTTCGGAGCCTTGGTTACTTCTTTAAAAGGAGCGTTCAGATCTTTAATATTAAAAGTTACGAGTGAATCTTCATATTTGGCGGACCGGTTTCGGGACGCGTTAGAGATCCAGTTCTGCATCAGGGCCGGATTTTTGGCCTTGCGGACAAGAACTTTTTCGAATTCAATCGCCGGATTTTTCAGAAGGACTTCTTTTTGGAAGGCGACAAATTCTTCCGCGGCGGCAATGGCTTTTTCAGCATCGAATTCCGCGTCAGCGATTTTCTTGTTGAGATCTTCCCAGCGTTTTTCATATCCCTTGTTTTTAAATTCTTCGGGATATTTATCGACAAGATCAAGGATCGCCCGTTTCAGCGCTTCCGGACGTTTGAATGCGAAAAGATAATCGGCACCGAGCGTTCGCAGTTTTTCAAAAACATAATTACGTTTGAACTCAAGCTCCCAGGCTTTTCTGTCCGCATCCGTTTTGAATAACGAAGGTTCCGTTTTGGGATCACCGATCACTTGGATCTCAACATAAGAACTCCAGCTGTTGGCCGCCGTCTTGGCCTTGCCCTGATGGCCGTTCCAGGCCGGATAGGTTTGCCAGATCAAAAATTCGACCCAATCATATTTTTGCTCGGACAATGGCTCAATTTTATTTTCCCGTTCGAAATAAACGGAGTACGCTCCATTATTGCCCCCGATGACTCTTGGACCAGTCGTAAAGGTCGGATCTTTGGGAAATGCGGGCATTTTACCGGGAGTCTTTTCATTGTTCGCCAGACGAATTTCAAAGTCCTGATTCGACCGCGTGTCGATATTCCCGGAAAAGAGACGAATGCTTTTCAAAGTTCGCGGCTTGCCGAGATAAAGGACCAGTCGGGCAGGCTTGCCGGTAACGGCAACGCGTCCCCAGCCGCCGATTGTCCCGGATGTTCCGTCGAACAGCATGCCGAGCGCCAGTCGGGGATCCTTGTTGTTTCCCGCCGAAATACCATTATTGACGATCACTTTCGTTTCCGCGTTGGCGAGAAGGTTATAAGGAAAATATTCCTGAATCGCCGTATCCATTTGCTTAAACGCTTTTTGATCGTTCCCCCAATGCCGGGCAGTCATCTTTATCGCCGATTCAGCCCAAACAGCCGCGGACGAAACAAGAAGCCCGATAAGTACGAGCATCGAGAATAAACTCTTTTTCATTAAAGATCTCTCCTGAACGGCGAACGGTCCATTCGCCTAAAACTGATTTAAAATAAAACGTTTTCTTTGTTGTTTTTTCAATAAACTTCAACGTGTTTTTGTATTGGTGCCGGTTGCTTTTCTGATGATCTATTGAACCGGGTTGGTGGGCATTCCCCCAGGATTCTGCGGCATCATCTGATTGCCGCCGTTCATGTTCTGCATGTTGGGATTATTCATTCCGCCATTCATGTTCTGCGGCATCATACCCTGATTTCCCATTGCGCCGTTCATGTTCTGCATGTTGGGATCGTTCATTGCGCCGTTCATGTTCTGCGGCATCATACCCTGATTTCCCATTGCGCCGTTCATGTTCTGCATGTTGGGATCGTTCATTGCGCCGTTCATCCCCATTGGGTTGTTCATCCCCATCTGATTTTGCTGCTGAACCGCAGGCGTTTCGGTCGGATCCCAATTAATAATATCGTCCGATCCCGGCGCGCCCTGATTGTCTTCCTTATCCGGTCCGAAAGACCAAATCGCCGGTTTTTTGCCATTTCCTTTATTGGTCGGCCATTCGTATTTATAAGCATTGCCCCAAGCGTCAAGGGGGATCTCTTTGAGATCCATGTACTTTCGGGTAGTTCGTCGAACCGGAGTCTGAACCGCGGTTGGTGCGGCGTTGTTTCCCTGCGGATTCATGCCCATTCCGGCATTTGGATTGTTCATTCCCTGATTCATGCCCATTCCGGCGTTCGGATCGTTCATTCCCTGATTCATGCCCATTCCGGCATTTGGATCGTTCATTCCCTGATTCATGCCCATTCCGGCGTTCGGATTGTTCATTCCCT
>CAZZEF010000182.1:2491-9520 GCA_964652875.1 uncultured Planctomycetaceae bacterium | reverse complement strand
CAATTGAGAGGCATATAAATGAAAATAGTCATTATGGGAACAGGCGGCTTTATTGTCCCGTCTTTGAAAGCGCTGTTTGCGTCAAAACATGAAATAGCCGCTGTTATTACTATGCCGGTCCGTAATTCGACCAAAAAGAAGGGGGGGCCAGTTCTTCCTGTCCGTGAGTTCATGAAAAATTCCGCGGTTCCTCTTTATGATCCCGAAAATATCAATTCGCCGGAAGGACTTGAATTAATGGACCGGCTGGCGCCTGATCTTATTTTTATTTGCGATTACGGAAAAATTCTTTCAATTCCTCTTATTCAAAAGGCGAAATACGGCGGGATCAACCTTCATGGTTCCCTGCTGCCGCAATATCGGGGAGCCGCTCCGATCAATCGCGCCATTATTGCCGGAGAAAAAATTCTCGGCGTGACCGTTATTCAAATAGTGCCGCAAGTCGACGCCGGTCCTATTCTCGCGACCGATTCTTATTCGCCCTCAATGGATAATACCGCCGTTGAAATCGAACTGGAATTGAGTCAGAAAGGCGTTCCTCTTGTCTTGGACGCTATTGACGCAATCGAAAAAGGAAACATTGTTCCTTTGGATCAAAATGATCAGCTGGCCAGTGGGGCGCCCCGCCTGAAAAAAGAAGAAGGTAAAATCGATTGGACCCGTTCCGCCGCACAAATTATCGATCTTTACCGCGGACTGCAGCCTTGGCCGAAAACTTTTACCGATTGGATCAAGTCGGAAAATGTTTCGGCCGATTTTTCCCAACCGGTTCCAACTCCGGTTCGGCTGATTCTCGGACCTTTTCTAGAAGCCGATCCCGATCAAGAAGAGATCCCGGCAGGATCTGCCCCGGGAACCATTTTAAAAGCGGAAAAGAATAAAATTCTGGTTCAAACAGGACAAGGAATTTTAAATGTTCTCGCAATACAGCCATCGGGTAAAAATAAAATGACCGCCGACGCTTTTTTGAGAGGATACAAGATCAAACCGAATGATCGATTTGTTTGAATGGACGTTTCTGTCTCAAAGAAAATAACAGCGTTAAATTTTCCGTTTTGGTTCACTTATTAATGAAAAAGATTATTCTATTTCATCGTCTTGGGACAGTTTGGTTTGCTGGAGCCGCTTCCCCAAAGATCCATATTGTCAAAACAAATTAACTGTTTGTCATGAAAGAAAATAGAATGATTGACAAAAAATGGAAAACTGGTAGAATGAATAGTTGCTTTCTGTAAAAGATATAAAATAGGGGGGAATGAATTGCCGAATCGAATTATTCAGCTTCAGATAACCTGGCCGAAACGGCAGGAAGCGGCGGACGCGGCGCACTGTTTGGTGAACAGGGGCTTGGCGGCCTGCGCTCAAATTGCCGGTCCGATCGAAAGTATTTACCGCTGGAAAGGGGAAACGTGTTCTGATAAGGAATGGCTCCTTTTATTGAAAACTTCCCTGGAAAAATTTCCAGTTATTCAAGAAGAAATTTCGAAAATACATCCCTATGAGTGCCCGCAAATAGTCGCGCTGCCTTTGGAATGTATTTCCGAACCTTACCAAAAATGGCTTTACGAACAACTGTCTGGGACCGGGAATGAGTCCGAACAGGTTAAAAAATGATTCAGGAAATTTACACACTTGATGAAATTGCGTGCCAAATGGGCAAAACTCCCAAAGAAGTAAAAAAACTTGCGGACAAAGACAAATTACCCGGTTTTATTCAGCAGGGTCAGTTGTGTTTTACGGCTGACTCTCTCATGCTTTATTTGGAAAACGGACTTAAGGAAGAAAAGGAAGCGGAAAAAGTCCGTCTTCATTCTTTTGTCGAACATTCCCCTCTTTCTCAAGAGCTGGAACAGTTTTCGATTTTGGAATATTTAACACCGGATCGGATCCTGGTGCCGTTCGAAGCCAAAACAACCTCCGCGGTATTTCGAGATCTTGTCGGCTTCGGTGTTCAGTCCGGCCTGATCTGGGATTCGGATAAAATGATCGACGAACTGAAAAAGCGCGAGGAGATCTCATCGACGGCAATGGAAAACGGGGTTGCACTGCTTCATCCGAGTCGTCCGCAGCCTTCGATCATACCGGAAAGTTTTCTAATCCTTGGAATCGCGTCCCGGGGAGTTCCCTTTGGCGGAGGTTATGACAATCTGACCGACATCTTTTTTTTGATCTGCAGTTATGAAAGAGAGATCCATCTTAAGATCATGCGCGCTATTGCTCTTCTCATTCAAGACGAAGTGTTTTTAGCGGCGCTGCGCGATTGTCAGTCCTCGCAGGAGGTTTACGATCTTATTGCCGTTCGGGAAATTGAGATCTGATTTACCCGGCTGTCAAATCAGATCATTAAATTTATACCTTTAAATTACTATTTCTAAATCATCAGGAATATATTTTGCGAAATCCGACTCCGTTTAAACTTGTCAAACCTTTTGAACCGTCCGGCGATCAGCCTCAGGCGATTGAACAGCTGATAAAAAGTATAGCGGCAGGAAACCGGGACCAAACCCTTATGGGCGTTACAGGATCCGGAAAGACCTTTACGATGGCCAATGTCATTGAGCATTTTCAGCGTCCGACACTGGTCATGTCTCATAACAAAACGCTGGCCGCGCAGCTTTACAGCGAATTCAAAGAGTTTTTTCCGGAAAATGCCGTCTCCTATTTCGTCAGCTATTATGACTATTATCAGCCGGAAGCTTATATTCCGCAACGCGATATTTATATCGAAAAAGACGCGTCCATTAATGACGAGATCGACCGGCTGCGTTTGGCGGCCACCAGTTCGTTGGTCAGTCGGCGCGATGTCATTATCGTCGCCAGTGTCAGCAGTATTTATGGACTCGGTTCGCCGGAAGATTATCGAAATCTGATGCTGACATTACAGGTCGGGAAAGAACTCGACCGCGATAAAATGCTGGCCCGTCTGATCGAAATTCAATACGAACGCAACGACATCGCGTTCGAACGGGGACAGTTCCGGGTCCGCGGCGACTGCGTTGATATTTACCCTTCTTATGAAGAGTTTGCCGTTCGTGTTGAATTTTGGGGCGATGAAATCGACAAGATCTCCGTGATCAATCCGCTCACCGGCGAAACGGTTCAGCGCTGCGAAGAGTTTTTTGTCTATCCGGCCAAGCATTTTGTTTTGCCTCCGGAACGAATTCAAGCGGCAGTCGAACGGATCATGACCGAGCTGCAGGAACGGATCAAATTTTTCAAGGATCAGGGCAAACTTTTGGAAGCGCAGCGCATTTCCGCGCGGACACGATACGATTTGGAACTGATTCAGGAGATCGGATTTTGTCCGGGGATCGAAAATTACAGTGCAGCTCTGGCTGGGCGCGCGCCGGGATCCCCCCCCGACACACTTTACAGTTTTTTCCCGGACGATTTCCTTTTGTTTATCGACGAGTCTCACGTGACGATTCCGCAGATCCGGGCCATGTTCGCGGGAGATCAGGCCCGCAAAAAAAACTTGATCGAACATGGTTTCCGACTCCCGAGCGCGCTTGACAACCGTCCTTTGAAATTTGACGAATGGGAAGAAAAAATTCATAATGTCGTCTATATTTCCGCCACTCCGGGCGAATATGAACTCAAAAAATCAAAGGGACATGTTGTTGAGCAGGTGATTCGTCCGACAGGACTGCTGGATCCGATTGTCGAAGTTGTGCCCGCCTCTGTTCAGATCGAACATCTTCTCGGCCAGGTTCGGGAACGGACCGCCAAACAGGAGCGAGTCCTTGTTACCGCGCTGACCAAAAAGCTGGCCGAAGATATTGCGGATTATTTCTCCAAACAGAATGTCCGCTGCCGCTGGCTTCACAGCGAGCTGGACGCTTTTGAGCGGGTCTTCTGAAAGATCTGCGCTGCGGTAATTTTGATGTCCTTGTCGGCGTCAACCTGCTCCGGGAAGGTCTTGATCTTCCGGAAGTTTCTCTGGTCGCCATTTTGGACGCGGACAAAGAAGGTTTTTTGCGGAGTGAAACGTCCTTGATCCAGACGATTGGACGCAGTGCGCGAAACGTCAACGCCAAAGTCATTCTTTACGCGGACAAAATAACCGAGTCGATGCAAAGGGCAATTGATGAAACAGAACGTCGCCGCAAATTACAGGAAGAATACAATACAATTCATCATATTACTCCGGAGACGATTCGCAAAAACATAAAACGGGGAATCGAAACAGAGCGGGAAGCGCGCCAGGAAGTCGTTACTGTTACCGGTCAGGCCGACGATTCCTTTGCCGCGCAGGAATATATTAATGAGCTGGAAAAGGAAATGTTACAGGCCGCGGAACGACTTGATTTCGAGCAGGCCGCCGTTCTAAGAGATAAAATCGACGAACTTCAGGCGGAAATTTCCGGTAAAAAATATGTCAATAAAAATAAAGGAAAATTCGGTCGAAGAAGAAAAGGCGGACCTTCAAACCGCCGGGTTCCGAAACCGGAAAAATAGCCTCTTCTTTTGAAAGGAGACTGACAATGAAACTTTCCGACTTGCGTATTCAAATTTTCGTTCTTTCCGAGTTCGGCGAAAACGCTTACGCGCTTTCCGTCAAAGGAAGCGCCGATACCGTATTGATCGATCCGGGACTTGAACCGGAAGAGATGATCAACGATCTCAAAACGCAGAAAACGAATGTTACCGCTATTTTGATCACGCATGGTCATATTGACCATATCGCCGGAATACCTGCGGTGAAAGCCGTTTGGCCGAACGCGAAAATTCTTATCGGACGATTGGAACAGGATAAATTGACCGATCCGAACAAAAATCTTTCCGGACTGTTCGGAATGCCGTTTAAAACGGGTTCAGCCGATCTTGTTCTTGACGATGAAGAAATTTTCGAACAGGCGGGAATTACTTTTAAAGCGGTTCTTTTACCCGGTCATTCAACAGGTCATATGATCTATATTCCGCAGGTTGAAGGTAAGACGGCAGTTTTTTCCGGTGACGTTCTTTTCAAAGACGGAATCGGACGCACTGATTTTCCTGACGGCAGTTATGACGATCTTATCTCGGGTATTCAAAATAAAATGTATGCTTTGCCGGACGAAACGATCGTTTATTGCGGACATGGTCCCGCTACTGATATCGGTCAGGAAAAACAGAGTAATCTTTGGCTTCGCGGCTGAATCACCGATATTCTTTGAAGTCATAACAGAACTTGAGAAAAGACGGAAAAATTGTTCCCGTAAAAAATACTTTTTGCGGGACATTGTTGGGTTATCGAAGTTGATCTTGTATTTTCAAATCATCAATAAAAAACCGTCGCTGATACGAAATCAACGACGGTTTTTTAATGACCCTGACGAGAATCGAACTCGTATCGCGGCCTTGAAAGGGCCGTGTCCTAACCGTTAGACGACAGGGCCGGTATATTGTGTGATTTTAAAGGTTAACTCACACGTCACAGAAGGTAGTATACAGTAATGTTCCAATTAGGGAAGGGGAGGGAAGACGCTTTTTCAAAAATTTTTGATTAAGATCAATCCAGTGGAAAGCTCTTTCTCGAGGCCGGTTTGGAACGAGGTCGATCCGCGGACGGTTTACGTTCTTTTTTTATCGTTGCTTTTTTATTGCTTTCGTCTTTTTCTGACGCGTCAAGATCCGCGCCTTTAATTGCCTCAAAGATTTCGCGGCGATGGACCGAGATATCTTTGGGAGCATCGATTCCAAGGCGAACTTTATCTCCGCGAATATCGACGATGACAATCGTTATCTTGTCGTCGATAACTATACTTTCATTCTTTTTTCTGGAAAGTACCAACATCTTTCTTTTTCCTTCCTTTGGTCACAACTTCATGTGTTCCTTATTCTTCCTTGAGACGGGGGGATGCAATTTAACGGCGGACCTTGCCCCAATTATTATATCCATAAACATCCTGCGCGGGTTTTCAGTTAATTATTTTCGAGGCAATGCCTGCTGCATTTTATTTTTTCTGTTTTCATGTCAGAAGAACTTCCTGTTCACAAAGTTAACGGACAGAAAATCGAAAAATTAAAATAATGGCGGTTTATACGCCCTTGGAACAATTAATTTCTGAAATTTTTTTATCAGAAATAATTTTTAAACTTATCCGAGGTGCGATAATACCAATTTTAATTCGAAAAAATTATATGAAATTGCCGACGAAACAATAAAATGAATATCGTTTCACTTGCTGATAGACTATTATTGCATTGTCTATTTATTTATCCCTATTTAACTAAATTACGCCATTTTTCAATTTTGTCAAATATAATTTTGAATTTTTACCAATATTTTTAAAAAATATAGAAAATAAAAGCTTTTAACATAATTAAAAAAACTTTAACGATTACACAGATTATTATTTTGATCATGCGTTACTTTTATATATTACACTATTTACATCCAGTTTCAATAAATAAGAATAAATTTCAATTATCATTTTGTTAATTTTTGCATTTTTTTACTGTCTTTACTATTTTTTCTCTTCGTTTATAATAAATAATGAATGGGAACTGAAAATTTTCAAATTGATGTCCGGTTAACACACCAAGAAGACGATATATAATTTAGTATGAAACAAAAATATTTATATATATTGCGAAAATAATGAACGATTATGATTTAGATCGCGAAAATTAATTCTGACAGAAGTTGGATTTTCTGTTTCGTTATCTTTAAATGTTGTAATTTTACCGAAATACTGGAATCGGATCACGAATGTACGAATACGACAAGACGCGCCGGATCGTTGTTACCGGATTGGGAATGATCAGTTCGATCGGTTTTGATATCGATGAATTTTGGAATTCCTGTTTATTGGGACAAAGTGGAATCAAACCGTTTTCTTTGCCGGGATCTCCTTTTGATAAAATTCGATATGCCGGCGAGGTTTCCAGTTTTACCGGTAATATTGACGATTTTGGAATTACGGACAATGCCAAAAAGAAGGCGGTTCGAAAAGGCTTTAAGCTGATGTCCCGCGAAATCATGATGAGCGTTGCCGCAACGGAACGGGCACTGGCCAACGCATCGGTAATTCCTTCTGAATTGGA
>CAZZEF010000182.1:0-2481 GCA_964652875.1 uncultured Planctomycetaceae bacterium | reverse complement strand
TGGAACACAACCGGGCGGGCGTTTCGTTTTCTTCCGATTACATTATAACGACCCCGGAAGAAGTTCTGGCCGGAATGAATGCCTGCCGCGATGGCGATCATCTTGACTTTTCCCGTTGGGCTCATGACGGTCTGACCAAAATGACGCCGATTTGGCAGCTTAAATTTCTGACTAATATGCCGACAAGTCATATTACCATTTATAATGAATTTTTCAGTTTCGCCAATGACATTACCAATCGGGAAGCGTCGATCGGCGCGGCGCTGGGGGAAGCGGTTGAAGTAATTCGAAAAAACAAAGTCGATCTGATGGTTGTCGGCGCGACCGGATCCCGAATTCATCCTTTTAAGCTTATTCATACGATTCAGTGCGACGAAATTGCCGATCAGAATCTTGATCCGAAAAAAGCTTGTCGTCCTTTTGATCGGGATCGAACCGGTTCTGTTCCGGGGGAAGGCGCCGGCGCACTGGTGATCGAAGAGTTGGAACACGCCAAAAAACGGGGCGCGCAAATTTATGCCGAAATTGTTGACGGTGCTTATCGGGGAGCGACCTCCCTTGAAAAATCCGCTAACGGAACAATGACGGTTAAAGGTGATGTCCGACGGTCAATCGCGTTGGCGCTTACGGCGCTTATGCAAAAGACCGGACTTGATCCCGCTTCTATTGGTCATTTGAATCTTACCGGATTCGGATCCCGACAGGGTGACCGCGAAGAAGCGCAGGCGATTCATGATGTTCTCGGTGATTTGTCCCTGAAAATTCCCGCAACAACACTCAAAGGACATTTCGGCAATCCCGGTGCCGGCGGCGGAGCGCTTGAATTGATCGCCAGTATTCTGGCCCTGAAAAACAATGCTCTCTTTCCGATCGTTAATAATGAAAACGACGATCCCGAATGTCCGATTCTCCCGGTCCGCGAGGCCGGAACGGCTCCAGGCGATTCCTTTGTTAAAATCGCCTGGCAAAGTATCGGACAGGCTTCCGCTCTGCTGGTAAAAAAATATTGATCGTTTTTCTGCGTTAAAAACAGAATAGGTTCGCGATAGACCAAAACAATCCTGAACAATTTAAACAGAAAGCAGGTTTACGATGTCCTTTCCCGGAAATACTGACGGTACAGTTTTTCTTCATGATTATGCCCAAACGGTTGCAGCGTCGCTGATGAAGACAGATTTTGACGTTCTGTCGAAAATCGTTGAACTGATCCTCGCAACCAAAAAAACCGGAAAAAGAATTTATATCGCCGGCAACGGCGGAAGTGCGGCAACCGCTTCGCATATGGCCAACGATTTGGTTAAAGGGGCCCGGGTCAACGGCAACACAGGATTTCGCGCGATTTGTCTTAACGACAGCACTCCGATCGTAACCTGCCTGGCTAACGATTTTTCCTATGAGGAAATTTACTCGATCCAGCTTCAGACTTTCGCGGAACCAGGGGATCTGTTTATCGTTTACAGCGGAAGCGGAAATTCACCGAACGTTGTACTCGGCGCAAAAACGGCCAAAGAAATGGGACTGACAACAATCGCTTTCGGCGGCAGGGACGGCGGAAAACTCAAGGGAATTTGCGATTATACTCTAATTGCGCCAACCAACTCAATGGAACAGCTCGAAGACATGCACATGCTTTATGAACACGCCATTGTCTCTCTGCTCCAAAAAATTCTTCCCGATTTTTATAAAGAAAACTGATCTTTTATCTGTTCATTACAATAATAAAGATCCGGAAATTACCTTTCCGGGTTTTTATTGTGTGTATTTCCTGTTTTTATAGACGATTTTTATTTTATGCTCTGTCATTCATACTGGTTCTGACATGAAATTTTCAATCCTCTTTTAAAAGATCAGCGGTTTTAAAAAGTCAATTCGCAGAATCACGGAAAATTAAAGTGACGACCGCATAAATACAATTTTAGCCTTCTCATGTTCTAATCCTTTGATTTACCGAAAAAAAATGTTTATTTTTTTCTTTTTTTATTATCTTTAATATATTTGCTTTATTTCTTCTTGACTTTTATGAACTTAAATGATAAATTAAATGTGAATATTGTGTGTTTATAAAATAGTTTATATTTAATTATAATCTACTTTTATAAAATATGATATCGCAAAATTTTTGCCTCTGTATTGCGGCGGAATGTATGATATACCGGTCTCAATATGAATTTTCCGTTTCAACGTCAAAAGCACAAGCGATTCGCAAAGTCTATCGTTGGAAGATTTAAAATGTTTCAGTAAGAAATTCAATTTGAATGTTTTATTTTTAAAAGGCGAGCGAAAAGTTGCGAGGCAGTTTTCTATTCGCGACCCATATTGATTGAGATTTAACTGTTTTATGTTTTACTTATGAAATAACAGAAAAAGAGGTTTTTCATGAAAAGATTTTTTGAAAACGATCTGCTGTCTAACCGCAAGAAGGCGTTTACTTTAGTAGAACTGCTGGTCGTCATTGCGATCATCGGTATTTTAATCGGACTG
>CAZZEF010000181.1:0-9570 GCA_964652875.1 uncultured Planctomycetaceae bacterium | reverse complement strand
GATATTTAATGATCCAGTTGTTGTCGATCTTTGCAATTTTCAGTTGGGATCAGACATTGAGGAAGATTAAGATATTTAATGATCCAGTTGTTGTCGATCTTTGCAATTTTCAGTTGGGATCAGACATTGAGGAAGATTAAGATATTTAATGATCCAGTTGTTGTCGATCTTTGCAATTTTCAGTTGGGATCAGACTTTGAGGAAGGCCTTGTTTCGATAAAGGATCCAAAGGAAGATCCAGCAGACGAGAACATAAACAGCGGCGTTCATAACCGGAATCGCGCAGTCGACGAGCCGTTGATCTGCCTGACGGGCAAAGAAGTCGGAGATCAGTCGGAAACGAACGATTGTTTGCGCGACGTAAATCGCGATGGAGTTCATGCCGATAACGGCGAACGGCCAACCGAGAAACCGCAGTTTCCAAACATCGATCACCAAATAAAAGATCGCGAAGAGCAGAACGGAAATACCGCCGACCAGACAGACAAACGAACTGGACCAGAGATTTTTATTAAAGGGAAAGACCGTGTTCCAAAGGACGCCCAGTCCGATCAGGAGCAACCCGGCCAGCAGAAGTTTGATCAGTTTATTAACCGGGGATCGATCATCCCGTCGAATGCAGGCGCCGGTCATCATTCCGAGCAGCGCGGTAATAACGGCCGGAATAATCGAAAGAATGCCTTCCGGATCATGGATCTTTTTATAAAGGCGACCCGGCAGACAAGTTCGGTCAACATATCCGACAATACATCCTTCCATTGAGTAATTTTTTTGAACCTGTTCGTTCGGCTTGATCAGCAGTTGCATTTTTTCCATCGGCGATCGTCCGGTAAACGCGGGATCCGGATTGGCGTCCGGGGCGGGGACCATTCCGAGCATGAGCCAATAGGCGATCAGAACGAGGATCGAGAACGAGAGTCTTGTCCAGAAATTTGAGCAGATAAAAAAGACGGCCGCAACTGCCCAAGCAATGCCGATATGTCCGAGAACGCTGGCGAACCGCAAGTTTTTAAAGTCGAACGCGGAGATGTTTTCGTTACCAATGTTGGAGATGAATATACCCAGCAGAACAAGAATAACGGCCCGTTTAATGATCTTATAGAGCATGTAAAAAATCGATTTGCCCGCCGCCAGCTGTTTGGCGTAAGAAAACGGAAAGGAGACGCCCGCTAAAAAGAGAAAAATCGGGAAGATCATGTCATGATGAGCGATTCCGTGCCAAGAGACATGACTCATCTGACCAACGACCAGATCGGGCCAGCCGACGGGTATTTTTTGGCAGATCGAAACGATTGCTCCCGGCATATATTCCATGTCCGGCTTCGTTTGAACGGCGGTTATGAAATGACAAAGGGCGACGATCAGTACCGATCCCCCCATTATAAAAAACATATTGAATCCGCGCAGAGCGTCCAGCGATGAAAGACGGGTTCCCTTCTTGTCCCGATCGTTTTGTGTCTCTTTCCTGTCCGCGACTTCTTTTACGAAAATCGGTTCGGTCGTATCAGCCGGAATCGGATTTTCTTCCGGAAGAAAAAGCTCTTCCGAGTCCCATTTTGAATTCTTGTTCTTTTTTGACATGATTGGCATACCCTCCGCCGATAATTCAGCTCTTGTAATTTCATGTTGCCGACTATAAATAATATTAGTACTTCTTGTATTATACATTATAAAATAGTAAAAATATACAAGTCGATAAAAATATTTAATTTATTTTGAAAAATCAAGTTGGATTAAATCCTTGATGAATTTTCCGATTGAATGTCAAAAGAGTCGCCAAATTACGAGTTTATACTGCTTCTATTTTAAATTTTCTGTCATCTCCGCCGATTGACTGCGTGAATCAGCAGTTCTTTTGACGTTATAACGGAAAATTCATGATGAAATCGGTATAATAGGCGGAAATAGCGGAGCGTTGAATGTTGATCGTATAAAATCAACGCAAATCAGTCCTTTTATCCGCCCGGCAAAGGGATCGACTTTGGTTAATACTGCCGCGTTGAAAACAAGTCCCGCGCACTTTGTTCGCGTCCTGAATTTTTCCGCAGAGATACAGAGAACAGACGACAAGACAATTTCTTTTCAAATTCTTTTTTAAGAAAAGACGATCCGGTCATAAAAGTCAAACTTTTCATTACTTGCTGCAAGATCAATATTGACTTGATCTGTGTCAACAGTCCTTGCGTGTTTTGGTGACTTTTGAGGTTGCCCCCTTTTATACTGCCGACAATTGAAATTTTCCGCCCTCTCTCCTGATTGTCTTCGTAAATCGGGAGTTTTTCGGATTCGTTCCGGAAATTCATTATGATACCGGTATAATTTTTCGTGTCTTTCGCGATCATTTCTCCGCGCAAAAAATATCATTCATGATCTTTAAGGGCGATTCGGAGGTCGCAGACGTTTGTTCCGGTCGGGCCGGTATTGATCAGGGCATTGAACATTTTGAAGAAATGCCAAGCATCATTTCTTTGAAGATAAGTGTTCGGATCCAGGCCCGAACGAGTCATTTCCGTTTGGATCTGTTTTAAAAGGGGGGCGTCGAACCAGGCGCCCGCCGCTTCCGTTGGTCCGTCCTCACCGTCCGTTCCGCCCGAGAGGATAACCGGAATTCGTTCCGCATTTGATTGGCTGTCATCATGAAGAGCATGAATCAGCGCGGCAAGAATAAGCTGCTGATTGCGGCCGCCCCGACCCCGATCTCTTTCAGAAACCAGTTTAACGACCGGTTCGCCGCCTTCAATCAGGCAGTCCGTGAACCGCTGATCCCGATCATCAAAAAAGATCCTCCGGGCCCGATCATAAAAAGTCAAGCCGACCTCTTCCGCCAGTCCTTCGGAAGAGCGGGCAGAAGAAGATAGAGGATGATAGCCGAGATCCCGGGCCTTTTGCGCCGCCGCCTCGACCGCCGTTTCGTTATTGCCGATAATCAAATAATAATGCTGATCGAAACCGGTGTGATCCTGTCGATCTGACAACGTGTTTTTCACTTTTTCGCGTAAACGTCGGACAACGTTTTGCAGATCCGAATGGTCGGCCAGCCGGAATTTTTCGGCGACATTAAGCGCATCCTGCGGACCGGTCGTATTGTCAACGGTCGCACCGGAAGCGATTACGTCGATCGGATCACCAAGTACATCGGAAAGAACAAGGCTAATCAGACGTTTGCCGCGGCAGATCCGTTTCAGGCCGCCCCCTTTTAATTGACTGAGTTCTTTGCGCACCGTATTGAGTTCTTCGATATTAGCCCCGGCCGCGGCAAGAAAACGGGTAACCTCCAGTTTTTCGGCGAGCGATATTTCCGGATCGGGCAGGGGAAGCAGAGCCGATCCTCCTCCCGAAACAAGGCAGAGTATCAGATCTTTGGGACCGGCCTGTTCGACCAGATCAACAATTTTTCGACTTCCGAAAACGCCGCGGTCCGTCGGTTCGTTTCGGGCGGCCGGTCGGGCTCCGAAAAGTTCAATTCCGGGGATCGGTTCAACACAGTTGTCAGGGACATTGATCCAGCCTGAGAGTCGATTTTCCAAAAAAAGAGGTCGAACGATTTGAGCCAGAGATTCGGCCATTCGCCCGGATGCTTTACCCATTCCGATAACGATCAGTCTTCCTCCTTCGGTCAGTCGTTCAATATAATCATTTGAGGAGAACCCTGTCTCATCAGAATTGGATCCGAAGCAGGAATGTTTGAAATGAAAAAGCCAATCGGATCCGTCTTTTTTCAACGCAACCGCTTGCCGGACCAGTCGAACAGGATCGACCGCCTGAACTCCGGCGGTCCAAATTTCAAGCGCGTCATCTCGTGTCATAAGATCTTGTATCCTCTTGGTGATTGTCGTATTGAATTGGAACCGACCGCTTCGGTTGGAATATAGACGATCAGCTTTGTAAATTTTCCGTTAATTTTGCCGGTCGGCTTTGTCAGTCGTCGTTTTTTTTGACGTTCGAGGCAGAGATTCATTATGAAACCGGCATAAAGAACGGGATCAGCTGAAATCGATCGTTCCGACCAGTTCGGCGACGGACGAAACACCAGCTTCCTCCAGCGCGGCGGGAAGATCCCTTAAGATTCGCATGGTCAGATCCGGCTGAGCGAAATTGGCGGTACCGATCTGAACCGCGGAGGCACCGGCGACAATGAATTCCATAACATCATCAAGCGAAGAAATCCCTCCAATTCCGATGACTGGAATTTCAACAGCGCGATTGATCTGCCGGACACAGCGCAGCGCAATTGGTTTAATGGCCGGACCGCTCAATCCGCCGAATCCATTTCCGAGGATCGGCTTACGTCGGCGCCAGTCAACGGCCAGTCCGGAACAGGTATTGATGGCGGAGATCATATTGGCTCCGCCCGCTTCGGCCGCTTTGGCGATCTCCGCGATATTGGTAACGTTCGGAGTCAATTTAACCGCGAACGGGAGCGTCGTATATTTACGCAGGATCTTAACGAGTTTTTCGCAAAGGCGGGGATCGACTCCGTAATCGATCCCGCCGGAAACATTCGGACAGCTTATATTCAGTTCGAGCGCGGCTATTCCTTCGACCTGACTTAAGGCTTCGCCGAAGATCTGACAGTGATCAAGTTCCTTGGCCGCGATACTGACAATGATCGGACAGCCCAATTTTCGCAGGTAAGGAAGTTTGACCTCAATAAAATTATCGAGACCGTCGTTATCCAGTCCAATCGCGTTGAGAAGACCGGCTGGTGTTTCCCAGGTTCTTGGCGTTCGATTACCGGCCCGGGGCTCAAGAGTAATCGTTTTCGGAACGATTCCGCCGAGCTTGCTCAAATTTACAAGCGCGCCCATTTCCCGGGCGTAACCGAAAGTTCCGGATGCGACCAGAACAGGATTGGGAAGCGTGAGCGTTCCCAAATTTGTTTGAAGTGATATCTTATTGCTCATCATACCTGCCGTTTGGTGTTCTGTTGGCCGTTATACTGGTTTCATGATGAATTTTCCGTCATGTCAAAAGGACACCCGATTCACAAAGTCAATCGGCGGAATTCCGGAAAATTTAAAATGAGAACAGTATAAAAAGGGTTTAATCCTGACTAACGGAACGGGAGGATCCGTTTGCCGTTTCAGTCTTTTGAGTATAAAGCAGATCGGGCGATTTGTCAACCTTTCCGGCCGGTCAAAAGATCTTGGAAAAGGAGATCTGCCGCCGGTATTTTTCATTTTTTGTTTTTCTTTGTCGATTGACTTGGTGAATTGGCCATTGATCGGGCATTAAAACAGAAATTTCGATCCGGTTTTGGAAAGGGATCGGCTATCGGGGAGGGAGATTACCGAATGCGGCGATTTTTTTATGATATTCCAACAGGGCGCGACGGTCCTCAAATTCATCATAAAGAGCGAAAAGTACGTCCCGAATATTTCCTTTGTAAAGATCGAACAGTTCGGAACATTCTGGCGTATCGAATAAAATATCCTGATCTTCCGTCAGAAAACCGACGATTTGTCGCAACTGTTCCAGCGATGGTTTTAATTGAAAAAGGATCGGGCGCCCCATAATTGGCCGATGCGCCGAGATCAGGCTTCCTGAATTGCTTTTTCTGCAAAGATGCGAAAAGATCCAGCGTCCGCAAAAAGAAAGCTGTTCGTAACCGTCAAGAAAGATAATGTTTTTTTGACCGGAGATCCAGTCGGGGGCTTTGGGGGAGGAGAGATCGGCCGAGTTCGGATTTTCAGAAGCGTTTTTTATTTGATCCTGATCCTGCCGACAGTCGTTCGAGTGAAAACAGTTCGCCATTTTTTGAAAGAATTCGGGCGGCAGATATCGTTGATCGTCATGAAGTGCGAACGAAAAAACGCGATATCCTCTTATTTTGAGCGTTCGTTCAAGATCGGCCATCAGGGTTGATTTTCCCGCGCCATGCGGTCCGTTGATCTGCGCGAAAAATCCTGATTCCTCAAACTGATCCGCCAAAAACTGAAGCGCAAGCCAGGATCCGGTATTGCTGTCCCCTTCTGAAAAAGTTTCATAAAAATAGCGGTCAAAACGTTTCGCGTCTTTTGCTTTCAACGATAAAAGATAGCTTTTTTCGAAAAAGAAAGGAATCGCGCCCGGTTTGACGTTGCTGACGGAAAAAGGATTATGAAACATGAAAGAAGTCTCCCCGGTATACATTGGGTTTAATTATCCGGAAACCGGTGTTTCTTTGTCGATGGTCGAATTATACCGTTTCAATATAAATTTCCGCTTTAACGTCAAAAGGACAATCCGGTCACGAAGTCAATTGGCGGAAAATCGAAAAATTAACAATGCGGTCAGTATAAAAAGGCGGAAATCATGAAATATACTTTAACGGAATTTTTTTCGTATTCATTACCCGGCTCCTTGGAGGAAAAAGGGAATTTTTTATGGCGGTGAATCGAAAAATAAAAGGGATCTGTGTAAAAAGTTTTCTATCGAAAAGCATTGAACTTTATCCGGTTCGCCTTTTTAATTTTTCTCCGGTCGTTTTTGAGAGTTCACGGTTCTTGATCTCCGGAACAAAACAAAACGCGACCGGCGCATCCAAAAATAAAACGGTATTTCGATTTTTGCCAAAAGTCCGAAAAAACCAAACGGTACTCCAAGGCGTTGATATCAATATTACAATTGGCTTACCTATACGGAAGATTTTAATTGGCTTACATATACGGAAGCGTTCTGACATTGGGAATATCACCTAGCCGGAAGGAGATCTCGTCAACGATCTGCTGGCCGGAGGTCAAGAAAACTCTGACGCGCACGCACCAGTCGATTTTAACCAGAATTCCTTCATAAGAAAGAGGACTTCCCGGAAGAACCGTTGAAAAACGGCCCGGTCGCCGCGGATCGATCCAATCCCCGTCCTTGTCCGACCGATGCCAAAATGCGTGTATGCCGAAATCCTCGTTTCCTTTTCCTTCTGTATGCCAAAGAACGGAAACTTCAATCGCTTCAACCTGACCGCTTCGGATATTATCCAAAAAATAACTTCCGGCGAGCGTCTCGCCAGGATAATAGAGCCGGTTGCCCCTTCCGTCCAGCTTAACAATAACCTGCGTTTCCGTCATGATCGATGTCCTGTTTCCGGTCTTTTCGAAAAAACGTTATCGTTTGATGATTTCCGGATGCGAACGGAGATATTCCGACAGATCCCAATTATCTTTGATAACGGCTGTTTTTTCGATGCAAATAACACCGTCACGAATCATGCCGAAGAAACATTCTTCCGTATTTTCAATTTTATCCGGATTCATTATTCTGACATTTTTGCCGATAGCGCAATTTTTATCGACAATGGCGCCGTCGATAACGGTATGATCACCAATTCCCATTGGGGGGCAATTGGGCGATTCTTCGGGGAAGGTCTCAAGTGTTCCGATGTAATCGCGGCCCATGACGATGGTATTGCGGATCCTGCAGTCGTTTCCGATAATGCTTCTTATTCCGACGATTGAATGTTCCAGCTCCGTATTGGATCCGACAGCGCAGCCGTCGGCGATCAGGGCCTTATTCACAGTGACGTTATCGAAACGGGACGGCGGGAGGAAGTTCCGTTTCGAATAAGTTGGCTGATCATAAGGGGAAATACTAAAGATCGGATTGGCCTCCGTCATGGACAGATTGGCCTCGTAAAAGGAGCGGATCGTTCCGATATCTTCCCAATATCCGTCGAACAGATAGACATTGACCCATTTCGTTCTGATGGACGCGGGAAAAACTTCTTTTCCGAAATCGGTGTAATTGGTTTTATCAAGGGTGTCGAGCAGAACGTTTCTGTTGAACAGATAGATGCCCATACTGGCCAGATAGTCGCGTCCGTTCGGTTCAATTCCGCGCTGCCGAATGAAATCTTCGGAAGTGCAGACATGTTTCAATTCCTGTTCGTTTTGCGGTTTTTCAAGGAAGCCGACAACGCGTCCTTCATCGTTAATACGCATGATCCCGAGGTCGTGCGCACTTTTTTTATCGACGGGGACCGACGCGATGGTTACATCGGCCTTGGCCTTGATATGACTGTCGATCAGCTTTTGAAAGTCCATTCGATAAAGCTGGTCGCCGGACAGGATCAAAACGTAATCAATGTTTTTTTGACGAAGATAATTGAAATTCTGACGAACGGCATCGGCGGTTCCCTGATACCAGCTTGTATTATTGCATGTTTGCTGCGCGGCGAGAATTTCAACAAAATCGTGACCGAAATTATCGAAGGAATAGGAATGAATATGATGGTGCAGACTGACCGAATTGAATTGCGTGATCACGTAAATTTTTCTCAGTCCGCTGTTAATGCAGTTGGAAAGAGGAATATCGATCAGACGGTATTTTCCCCCGATCGGAACAGCCGGTTTCGACCGCAACTTTGTGAGCGGGTAAAGACGGGTTCCCCGGCCGCCGCCGAGAATAAGTACGACAACATTTTCCATAAAAATCCTTTCGGCAAATTATTGATTTCAACGGCATTTTTCTTTTTTATTTTTTCTTCCGAAAATTATACTGCCGGCTGTCAAATTTTCCGCAAGGTCAGCTGATTCACTTGGTGAATCGACTGTTGTTTAACGTCAAACGGAAAATCTGACAGGATACCGACATTAAAAAGAGAAAAAGTGGTCGAGTAAATTTCTTCGCTTATTTTATTTCCGCGGCATTTTCTTCCGGTTTGTTCTTGTTTTCCGGATCAATTTTGTTTCCCGTGTTATTTTCGTTTTCCGGTTTGGTTTCGTCTTCCGGTTTTAAATGGAAAAACTGAGCCAAATCGCCAAAACTGCGCATTGGTTCACGACCGGACCGCATCGCATCGGAAATAGGTTTGGCCTTTTTCGGCTGACCTTGAAAAACGCGAACCGGACGGTATTCTTCATTGGATCCGCCGCGCCGATTGTCGTTTCGGTCGTTGAAATTCCGACCGCCTTCTCTGTTCGGGCGCCGGTCGTCCCGGCGGAAAGATCCCCGCCGATCGTCACTTTTTCGATCATCGTTTCCGCGGTCATCGTTTCTGCGGCCGTCACCTCTTCGGTCACCGCGCCGGTCATCCCGACGGTAATTTTGAGCGTTATCGTCCGGTCGATCGCTTCGCCGGGGGGCGTCTGAATGATTTTCGGTCGGCCGGTTTTCCGATCCGGTTTCCTCTTTGACTCTGTTTCT
Organism: uncultured Planctomycetaceae bacterium; assembly: GCA_964652875.1. Classification (GTDB taxonomy): domain Bacteria; phylum Planctomycetota; class Planctomycetia; order Pirellulales; family Thermoguttaceae; genus JAUNBG01. The sequence continues at coordinate 450 of CAZZEF010000181.1, read as the reverse complement.
GTTATCGCGGTGCGGCCGATCCTGACGTTTGGGCCGTTCCGTTCCCGGTTCGATCATGGTCAGAGAAAGACGGTTGCGCTCCAGATCGACTTCAACGACCCAGACTTTAACGACATCGCCAACGGAAACGCTTTGATGAGCGTCTTTGACATATTGATCACCCAGTTGACTGATATGCACCAGTCCGGACTGATGCAGACCGATATCAATGAAGGCGCCGAAATCGACGACATTCAGTACCGTTCCGGTCAGTTCCATTCCGACTTTGAGATCTTCGAGTTTAAGAACGCCTTTTTTAAAGATCGGGGTTGGGAGATCGGTTCGGGGGTCGCGGCCCGGCCGGGTAAACTGTTCCAAAATATCGGTAATAGTCAGAACGCCGGTTTGAAATTCTTCGGCCAGCGCTTTGGGATCAAGTTCTTTGAGTTTTTGATCCAGAAGCACTTTTCG
>CAZZEF010000180.1:0-9609 GCA_964652875.1 uncultured Planctomycetaceae bacterium | reverse complement strand
CCCTTTGGAGGGGTTGTAACGGTTTTCTCTTGGGGGTCCGGTTCAAATGTTTTTGTCTGTTCGGACTTTTTCTTTATCGCGTCCGGTTTGGAAGGCTCCGTTGTTTTTTTTTCGCTGGAATCAATTCCCTGTTTGACCGCGTCGGTATCTTCCGTTGAAAGACGGACGGGCGCGGTCGGTTTGATTTCGGAAGCAAGCGGGGAAACAGGACGGTTTGCCGTTCGGACGGATTCCGTATCGGTTGATTCTTTGTTCAGGGACGGCTGAACGGATCCGGCATCGACTTTCGTTGAATTGGTGCCGGGAACAGCGGGAACCGGATTTGAACCTTGATCCGCGCTCGGTTTGGCCGCGGTTGTTGACGGATTGACCGAAGTTGCCGGAGTCGAAGAGGAGGAATGATTAACCGTTGCGGAAAGTGAAAGCGAGTCAACTTCGCAGGGAGAATGAATCGCGCAGGGCGAACTGACCGGCGCATCGGAAATTGTTTCCGTCACCTTTTTATAAACCGTGTAAGGACGTTTAACCTTAACCGTTTTGGGAACTGTTTTAGCCACTTTTACTGTATACGGTTCCTTAATGACTTCGCAAACCGTTTTGTAAGTCGTTACAGGGATTTCCCGGATCTGCTCTTCCTTTTGAATTTTGCAGACTTGGACAGGAATTTTTTGAACGATTCGCTCGGTAATCGGTTTATAGGTCGTTACAGGAATTTTTTTAACGATCTGTTCCTGTTTGTAAGTTGTTACAGGAACCTGTTCTGTTCGAACGATCTCTTCGTCCTGATACGATGTTTCGCAAACGGGATAATTTTCGGTAACAGTTTCGGGAATAATGGTCGTTACCGGTACTTGTTTTTCGACCAGATTGGACTGCCAGATCCGGTTGGCCTGATATTGCGGAGCCGGTGTCATTTGGGTCCAATAAAACCCGGGCAGACGGTATTTGGTCGATCCTGTCGCCGGATTGTAATAATCACCGCCGGGGAACCAGGCAAGCCGGGAATACGTCCGGTTCGGAACAGGAGTGTAATTGGTGACGTAACGGCCCTGATCCTGCAATTCAGTTCTGACGGAGGTTACTTCTTTATTGACCGTTACCGAGCGCTGTTTCATGACGGTTGTCTGAACAGGTTTACGGACTTTTTCAACGATTTTCCGTTCCTGCAATTCAGTAACAGGAACAGTGACATTTTGAATTTCTTCCCGTTCGCTGGTTTCAGGGACATAAGAAACCTTATCGGAATAAGTTTCTTTTTCAATAGTTTCCCAAACTGGACGGCTGACGGTGACTGTTTCTGTTTTAACTGTTGTTTCTGGAACCTGACGCGAAACGGTTTTGGTCCGATATCTTGTTTCTTCTTCATAAACGGTTTCGTATGTCGTTACTTCTTCTTCGCGGTATTCGGTTTGCGGGACCAGCTTCGTAACCGTTCGGGTAACCGGCGTTGAATTGCAGGTACAAGACGAATTGGGATAAAAGGAAGTCGACGCGACCGGCGCGCTGAACTGTTGAACCGGCGCATAAGAGCGCGTCACCGTAACAGGACGCGAAACGGCAACCGGCTGCTGAATAACAACGGGAACCGCCTGCTGAGCCGGTATAACCGTTTGAACCGGAGCATTCTGCGGCGCGAACAATTTTTCGAGACTGCTTTGGCAGCATTGTGACGTAACCCGTTGCTGATTAATAATCGCGGCGGCGCCGACAACGATAATGGCCAGAACAAGAATCCATTTTTTGTTAATCGGAATCATCTTAATCCCTCCTGAATCATGTTTTGATAAGAAAAACAGGCGTTAAATTTTGTTCATTTTAACTATCTGAATTATTTAACCTATCTAGCGCCCCATTTTCCTCAATTCCTCTATCTTCATTTTAATCGGTACAACCGGAAAGTCAAACAAAAACTTGCGGAACTTTAGAAAAATATGAATATTTTCCTAAATATTTCAATAAAAAAATAACATTTACTATTTGAAATATCTTGTTTTATGAAAATTTAACATTCTTTGGAATTGTAAATATTTCAGTATATTATCCAACTTAATATTTATAAAAACGACCTTGATGATTAAGAAAAATGCGCAAAATAAATTCTGTACGAATAGTTATAATAATCAAGGAACGTAACGCATAACAAAAGACTAAGGGTCCGCTCTTGCGCTTTTATTATTTTGCGTTTGAAATAATAAAATGACTGGAAAAAAGTAAAATTGACAAGACCAAATTCCGGTACCTGAAAATGATACCGGAATTTTCGCGTTTATTTATTTTCAGAATTATAACAGAGGCTTAATTCATTGGTTCCGTTTTGGGCCGAAAATGAGATCTTCGATCCTCTTTTGGTGACGATCCTGCGCGCCAGTTCGTTTTGCGGATCGTCGCTTTCCAATGGATTGATTGGACTGCCTTGGTAAACGACTTTTATTTCCATTGTTTTTTCTTCGGTAATACCGATAATCAATTCGATCTTTTTAATTTGTTGGAATATAATATTGACTAAAAGTTCTTCCAAAAGCAGCTGCAGTCCGCGCCTTTTCGAATCCTTCAGAAAATGGCGCACGGTAAAATCCTCAACTTGGGATAATAAATGATAAAGATCGAAATCATCGCCGTTCAGGATGAAGCGGATCTGATCGATTCGTTTGATAAACGCTCTTGTTTTATCACGTTTCGGATTTTCAAAGATCTCCTGCGGTGTTCCCTGCTCGTAAATGATTCCTTCGTCCATATAAAAGATACGGGTCGAGACCTCTTTCGCAAAACGCATCTCATGAGTAACGATCATCATTGTCATGCCTGTTCCCGCCAAATTTCTAATGACGGACAAGACTTCGTTCACCATTGTCGGATCCAGCGCGCTGGTTGGTTCGTCAAAGAGAACAATTTTCGGCTTCATCGCCAGCGTTCGGGCAATGGCAACCCGCTGCTGCTGACCGCCGGAAAGTTCACACGGAAGCGAAAACGCTTTGCCTGTTAACCCGACTTTGTTAAGAAGTTCCTCCGCATGACGTCGGATCTTTTCCCGGGGGGCGATCTTCAAGGCCAATGGAGCCAGCATAATATTTTCCAAAACGGTCAAATGCGGAAAGAGGTTGAACTGCTGAAAAACCATTCCCATTCTCATTCGCAGTTTTTGAACATTGGTTTTTTTATCGAGAATATTTTCCCCTTCGACAATGATTTCTCCTTCGTCCGGGGTTTCCAAACGGTTCAGACATCGCAAAAAGGTACTTTTTCCGGTACCGGAAGGTCCGATCACGGAAATGATCTCGCCGTCATTTATTTCGGCGCAGACATCGTTAAGAACAGGAATCCCGTTAAAGATCTTTTTTAAATGTTTGACCGTAATCATTGGACGGACTCTCCTTTTTTGATCGTTTTGCGCCGATTGAACGGATTGAGTTTGAATTCAAGACCGGTAAGAAACGAGGCCAGCAGATGCGCGACGAGAAAATAAATTGCGGCCGTTGCGATCAGGGGGAAGAAGGCTTCGTAAGTCCGGCTTCTTATGATATCGCTCATTTTGGTCAGATCCTGAATGGCGATATAACCGACGATGGAGGTCATTTTTAACATATTGATGAACTCCCCTTTATAAACGGGCAGAATTCTCCGGGCCGCCAGCGGAAATATTATTTTTCGAAAGATCGTGACCTTGCCCAACCCCAGTGCGCGGGCCGCTTCGATCAGTCCTTTATCGATTCCTTCGACTCCGGTCCGCATCATCTCTCCGGCATAAGCGGCAAAATTCAAGGCGAATCCGATCGTCGCGACCAGAACGGCATTAATATCGCATTTTGCGAAAACGATATAATACAGAATCATTAATATGACCAGCATCGGCATTCCCTGCATCAGGGAGATGAAACATTTGGCGGGCAGACGAAAAAAGCAATTTCCGGATCGGCGGAAGAAACAGACCAAAAACGCCAACGCTGTTCCCAAAACGGCCGCCAGAACCGTTATGATCACTGTTACTTCCAAACCATGCAGAATCAGTTTCCAACGATTTTCCTTGATAAAAGTCCGGTTAAAACTTTCTTTTAAGTTTTGCAGGAAGTTCGTTTGCGCGTGATCGGATCCCGCTTTTTCATCCCCTTTCATAACGATGACGGCAACGCCTCCCTGATAGGTCGGTTCACTGAAAAGGACCTTCTTTTTTCGTTCTTCCGTAACGGTAGTACAACCGATCCCCATTTGAACCTTACCGGACGCGATTGCTTCAAGGTAACCGCCCCAATCCATAATGACCGGTTCCAGCCGATATCCCAATTCATTGGCCGCTCTTTCGGCCGTTTCAATTTCATAACCGGTGATTTGACCGTTTTGAAGATAAACAAAAGGCTCGAATTGCGGAACAACCGCGTATTTGAGCGTTCCCCGATCGCTTTTTTTCGTCAGGATCGGAAGTGTCCGGTCATTTTCAGAACCGCTAAACCATTTCTTCTGAAGACTGGCCAGAAGACCATTTTTTTTCATTTTCAGAATTTCGGCGCTGAACTGACCGCAAAGATCTGTCTCCTTTTTGGAAAAAACAAACGCGTAATCATCGAAGGAGATCCGGTCTTGTTGCGAGTTTTGGTCTTTTAAAATATCAAGATCAGGCATTGTCGGCAGCAGAAAACGCGCTTGCGGCTCTTCCATCAGAAAGGCCGGGATCTTTCCGGTCTTTAAGGAGACAACCAAATCATTAAACGAGTTGGTATAAACAGGAGTCGAGTCGGGAAAATGGGTTTTCGCAAGATGATCGGTGGTCGTTCCAGTTAAGACGCCGATTTTTTTCCCTTTAAGCTGGGAAAATTCATTAATACCGTAAACGGGCTTCGCTTTCGTTTTTTTAGAAAGAACGGTCAACCCTCCGTTATAATAGATATCGGAAAAATCGACCTGTTTTTTTCGTTCGTCGGTAATTGACATGGCTCCGCCGACGACATCCGCTTTTTCGGCGGTAAGAGCTTCGATCAGGGATCCGAATCCCATTGTGACCGTTTCGAATTTCATATTGAGATCATACGCGATTCGTCGGACCAGTTCGACATCCAGTCCGATCGGCGTTCCCTCCGGTCCAATATAAACCATCGGTTCCATGACCGGATCGACGCCGAACCGAAGAACGCCCGCCTTGCCGGTAAAGTTTTTATTATGAGTCCAGTTTTCAAGCGCTTTTTGGGGATCGTCGACGCCGCACCATTTTTGAGCGAGCCGGTCCAGTTCTCCTGACTCTTTCATTTTTTGGATAACGCTGTTGGCGCGCTGACATAACGGCGAACCTTTGCGAAAAGCGAATCCGTAATTGTCCTGCGCGTAAACACAGGCTATTTGCGTTCCCGGAAAGCGGGCGGCCATCAGTTTGGCAACCGGTTCGTCGAACAGAACCGCATCCGCTTTATCGGACAACAGCGCTTGAACCGACGAGACATTGTCATTAAAGAAAATATAATCAATTCCGTCCGCCAGCGGTTCCGTCAGGACTTTAAAGCTTGATCCGGTTAAAGACGCGGCTCTTTTTCCGGTGAGATCTTTGATCGATGTTATGACCGCTTTTTCCGGCTCCTTGTAATTTTTATCAAGGATCATAACGGCGGCGGGCGAATCAATATAATCGTCGGTAAAAAGCATTGATTCAGATCGTTCGGGTGTCTTGTCCAGACTGGCAACGGCCAGATCAATTTTTCCGCTTTGAATTGCCGGAAACAGAGCCTTGTAATCCATTATTTTTAATTCGCATTTTTTATTTAAAAATATCGCAATGCGTTTCGACAGTTCAACATCAAAACCGTTTAGCTGATGGTCTTTACCGATAAAAGTCATTGGCGGATTCTGACAATCAATACCGATCATGATTGTTTCAACAGCCTTTTCGGATTCCCGCAGATCGGGCATTTCCGGATCTTTACTGTTGATCCAGCGGTTATACATTTCGCGCGCCGTTCCGTCCTTTTTATATTGACGGAGATATTCATTGACTTGTGTTACCAGTTCGGCATTTTTAAAAGGAGCGGCTATCGCGATATGTCCGATTCCGGCGTTTTCTGAAAGGATCCGAAGGCGGTTATTACTGACAGACGCGTATTCCAGCGGAGGACGATCATAAACAACCGCGTCGATTTTTTCCGCTTTAAGAGCTGTCAGCATATCGGCCAGTTCATTAATTTCGATAAACTGAGCCTTCGGCAGTTTATTTCTTCCTTCTTTGAGTGACGCGGTTCCGGTCATTCCGCCGATAACATAACGGGAATCGTTCAGTTGGTCGATTGAGGAGATCTTTTGCGGTTCGGCCTGCTTCGAACAGCCCGCAATGAAAAGTAAAATGAAAAAGAACGCAACGAATCGGGAATATCGTATTTTCTGTTGACCGGCCATTATTTATTGTTTCCGTTTCAAAAAGAGAATTTAAAATTTGAGACAACATCGATATTATTCTGCATAAGCGATCCTGTTGTTTTTTGTCGGATGACCGCTGAAATGAATTATCAAAGACATGCTATAAAAAACTCAACGGTGCCCGGTATAACGATCTGTTCCAATTTCCATTTGAAAAAGGGGAGGCAAACGAATCCGGTCCGCGATACAGAATCATTTATACTGTTTTATTTTTCATTATTTCCGCCGATTGACTGCGTGAATCGGCTGTTCTTTTGACGTTATAACGGAAAATTCTTTATGAAACCGGTATAATGTTTTCGACCGGGGAGTTTTTTCGTTTGTCATTGAAAAACAGCAGGTTCACACTTCAGTTCAGATCAAATATTAAAAAAACGGAAGAATGCAGAAAACAGGAAAGTTTAACGCTTTCTGTTTAAAACTTTTCGCTTTTTCAGAATATCGATTTTTACTGTCTGTTTGCTTTCTTGCATTTAAGCAGGAGAAAACAAAATGCTGTCAGCATCACTTATTTTATATAAACTTTAGACAAGATCAAGAAGACAAGTCAAATTTCGTTTGAATTTTATTTTATTGTCAAGGAATCTTCTGTTTTTCTGTATGCTGAACCGATGGTCCGGCATACAGTACAGATCACACGAAACGCGGGGAGGGACCGTTAACCGTTCGGTCATTGGTCTGAGTAAAATTGAAATAATAATCGATGACGACTATTATACTGCCGATATACTGCCGACGACAGAAAGAGGAGACGGCCCGGGATGCCAGTAAGACAAAAACAGCCCGACGGCGGTATTGTCCGGGAGTTATTAACGAAAATCGCTTTCGTTCATTTTGATTTTAACGGCTTTGCCCAGATCGAAAGTTTGGTCTGTTCCGGTCTTGTCAACCGATATTTTTAACTCGGAAGTTTGCGGACTGTTGTATTTCGGATCGACCAGTCGGTAGCCTTCGGTCTTTGATTTATTCTTGTTGGCTTCATAAATTTTATGGGCTTCCTCTTCGTTGGCCGGTTTGACACCGTTGGAAATATTGGCATGAATGATCTCTTCTTTAGTAACGGTAACGGTGTATTTTCCTTCCGGAACTCCTGAATAAACGCCGTGTGTTTTAACTTGAAGAATGCCTTGTTCGTTTGTACTCCCTCCGCTGGTATAATGAGTATTTCCGGATTCGGGGATTAGAGCGATCATTGCACCGGACAAAGGCGCGCCTTCCTGAGTGAACGTCAGCTTAACCGGATAAAGTTTTGGCAGATCCGCGGGCAGCTTGGGACCGCAACCGGACAGAATCGGTAAAACGGCGAAAGCAACGGCAAACGGCAAGACAAATGAAATAAAAACTTTTGAAGAATATTTTAACATGGTTATTCCTTTTTACTTGGACAATTCTTTATATTTTGCGGTTAATCAGCGTCCAGGATTTCGGCAGCGCGCCGGGCTTGATTGACCGGTCAACGATACCGGTTTCCCGGTGAAATTTCCGTTTCTGCATCGAAAGTATCGCCGATTCACAAAATAACCGGCGATCAGGGGGGAAAATTAAAATGAGGGAGTATAAAATACCGGAAACGGTATAAAAATCTGAATACAACAAAAAATTACAGGGATTGTGTTTCGCCGCCCTGAATAGTACCCATTGCTCCCCAAACGCCATAAGTACTTGGTCCGACAATGACAGGCGGTTTGGACAGGTCGCCGCAGTTGATTGTTTCGGAAATAAATTTGACGGATCCATCGCCGTAAAGAGCGTTTGCACCTCCTGAATGATTACTTGTCAGCGACATAAGAACGCTGGTTTCGTCACCGATTCCGCCAGCGCAGGAGGGAGAATTGGGGGGCAAAACAGTTGAAAACGCGCTTGTGGCGGCGTACCCATCGGTAATGGGGCGGCCTCGATTGATACGTGCGACAACACCGGAATAAAATCTGGGGTCATTGTTATCGCGTCGGTCAAGGCAAATTCGCGGTCCGCTTTCCATAATAGCGGCGCCGCCGACGCCGGAAGCGGTTCCTCCTTTGATCTCGTTAAAATCGCCCGGTTCGCCGACAACAGTATTATGTCCTCGCGGCAGAGCGATTGATTCGCCCGCGGCAACGGTATTGCTTAGTCCGTCTGTGACCGCATTAAAATTTTTGAAAATGAAAGCGGCGAACATGCCTCGCATCCGGTTATTTCCCAATTTATCGTGTGGGGCGGTCCAGGTACCGGGCACGACATCCAAATTGTACCAGTTTTTTCGGCCTCCGTAATATCCCGCGGAGTCAGCCCAGGGTACTCCCCCGTAAACGCAAACATCGCCGATACAAGCCATATAATTCATTGTATTGCTCTTATCCGTATTGATCTGACCGGAAGTGGGATCGGAAGGACAACGCAGCGTTTCAACAACCATTGCCGTAAGAGGCGACTCCCAATTTTGGGCATTTGGATTTTTAAGAATGTCATCCCAATAGGCCTGCTGTTCCATAAAAGAGAAAAGAACTGCGCAAAGACCCAGCCGGACATTGCCCCCTTTGGTTGCCGCTTGCGAGGCAGGAAGCGATTGATGAACGTCATGATATCCATGCAGGGCCAGTCCGTATTGCTTTAAATTATTGGTGCATTGCATACGCCGGGCCGCTTCCCGGGCCGCCTGGACCGCCGGCAAAAGCAGTCCGATTAAAATACCAATAATCGCGATGACGACCAGCAGTTCTACCAAGGTAAAACCGATTCGGTCAGATTTAACACAAGTTTTTTTCATTGTCGTCTTCCTTAATGATAATTCAATAACGGGTGGTTAAGGTAATAAAAACACGCATAAAAGTTGGAAATGATATCATAAACCAAAACAGCGAAACGAAAAATTTTCCGCCGCGTAATTGGTCGAAATACAATATTTATAAGGTCGGACAATAATGTCCCTTTGGGTAGGACGATTATTATGAAAGTTATGCCAGGTTTTATGTGAATTGCAACAATAATTTTCCTTTTTCAATCAATATTATCAGATAATTTCCTTTATAACAACAGAAAATATTGAAAATTTCAAATTTTTTTGATTTTTAGGTTTGTCTTAAGTTTTTGCGGAAGAAAATGACGTAATTGGAACGGACATGCTTTTCTGTTAAAAGTATAAATGAGAAGTAAATATTTTCAGGAGACATACCCGATTTTTGCTTTTGAATGTTGTATCGATTCCATTATGAATTTTCCGGATGAATTTTCCGGACCGAA
>CAZZEF010000179.1:5925-9669 GCA_964652875.1 uncultured Planctomycetaceae bacterium | reverse complement strand
AACCTTGGCCGAAGACAAAATAATACAATTCTTGTTTTGAATCACCGCGTCAGCCCAGTGAAAAATACCATCGGAACCAGCCATTGCGAAGCCGGTCAATTTTTCGCCTTTTGAAACGAGTCCGCTGCCGCAATGTTCAAAATGGAGAACCGCTTGTTTTCCGTCAATCGACATCAAAAGGGGTCTCGGTCCGGTGTATTCGCCGGAAACTCCGTAATCAAGAGCCAACGCAATTGCGGCCAGACGTTTTCCGACCTCTTTTTTATTTTTAGGGTGAATATCGTTCGGGTCGCCCAAATCGATCGTTACCGCCTGTTCCGTATGAGTCAAAGACAAAGCGGCGGCCTGAGACCGGCGAAGTAGCGCCCATTCACTCGGTTCATTGGGGGCCTTTTGCGGCTGACGAAAATTGGGAAGCTGAACGAAATAAAACGGAAAATCGCCCTGCCCCCATAATTTCCGCCAGTTTTTGATCAAAAGGGGAAACAGATCCGCGTATTCCGGCGCCCTGTTTTGCGGCGCGTTTGCCTCACCCTGATACCAAACGACTCCTTTAATGCCGGACGGCGCAAGCGGACGAAGCATTCCGTTATAAAGAACGGACGGCCGTTTTTGCGGAGGCAGTCCCGCTATTCGTTTGCTGTCAAATAAATAGATCAGTCGGTCATTTTTTTTCAAAAGACCGGCCTCAATATAAGCTTCGCAAGTGGCCCCTCCCCAAGAGTTGTCGATCAAACCGATCGGAACGTTTCGGGCACCGCCCGGATTCAGCCGACTGTCCAGCGCGGCCCCGAAATAATAAGCAACGGCGGAAAACAATGTGGAAGAGGCCGGAACGCATTCCATCCAGCCGCGCGTCTTAACTGTCTCGACCGGATCCGCAGCGCTCAGCGGAGAAACTCGCAGCAAACGGATATTGGAATGTTTCGAAACCGCCAGTTCCGTTTTCGCGTTTTGAACGTCTTTTAAAACGAACGCCATATTCGACTGTCCGGAACAAATCCAGACATCACCGACTAAAACATCGCTGAAAACCAACTTTTTACTCTTACCCGAAACCGTCATGAGATACGGTCCCCCGGCGGGAATCGGCCGCAGATCGGCACGCCATCGCCCCTGATCATCGGCTTTTACCGAACATGTCTGACCGGCGAAAACAACCGTTACGGATTCTTTCGGCGCGGCGGTCCCCCAAACAGGAATGACACGGTCCCGCTGAACGATCATGCGCGGCCCAAAATGCGCCGGCATTGTCAATTCCGAACCGCGCAAAGAAACGGAAACTTCTCCCGTTCCGGCAAAAGCCCCGGTTCCGGTCAGCGCATTGCAGACGCATAAAAACAAGGCAAAAACAAACATTTGATAAGTAAAAAGTTTCATCGCTATGTTCCCGCTTTATTTTTTCTTGATCGAATTTCGAACGGAGTCAAGTTCCTGCTGGGCAAAGGCCCGACGCTTTTTAATGAGTCCCTTCCAAACTTCTCTTTCTTCCGCGGTCCAAATATTCGCTTCAGGATACGATCCGCAATACGGGATCAGCAGATCGATCCAGCAGGCGATCGTTCTCTTTTCTGAATCAGCAACCTGAACATTGTAATGCGACGGTTCCAAATATTTCATTAACGGACTTTTACTGGAGCCGGTATGATACGGAGGCAGCATTTCCGATCGACTGCGCACTTCAAGGAACTGAATATATTTATTGTCCTTAACCGTTCCATTATTTGTCAGTGTCAGATAGGACTGGGCATAGAGACGTTTATGATCGTCATCAGGCGAAAGTTTTCTGTCCGTGACGGAAAGAGGAGTTCCCCGAAGATCGGGCGCGGCCGGTTTGATCTTTTTGCCTTCATCCGCTTTCACCGAATTTCCGCCATGACAGACGATGCAATGTTTGTCCAAAATCGGCTGAACTTCTTGAAGATAACTGAAACCATCGGAAGGGGCATTCGGATCGGCAGAAACCGGAGGAGCGTTGATTCCGAAATAATTCTCCAGCGAATCCAGCGCGCTCTCTTTTTCAAGCCGTTCGAGCAACGGGTGCTTTTTCGATCCGATCGGACGAAGTTTTTGCGGCGCCTTCTGCATCGCAAGAGGAGTCGAACGCCCCTGCACCATTCCCTGTGTGTCGAGTTTGTCTTCATGACATCCAAGACAGGAAAAACGTTCCCCCGGCTGAAGTGTTGACCAGCTTCTCATTGTTTGAACACAATATCCTTTTTCATCGAGCAATTGAAAATAGACTGGCGTCCGGGCTGGAACCTGAAACGCGACGGATCCGTCTTTTTCAATATCGACTTCACCCAAAACGTGTTTGACGTCCCAAGTGCCGCTGTTGAAGGAGACCGGCGTTTGAATCAGTCCCCAAGAGACTTCGCCGCGGTTGGTTCCTTTGCCAATCTTGCCAGCCCGGTATTCCAAGGCGACAACGCGCAGACGTTTGACCGTATCCCGCGGAATTCCTTTGAGACCAGGACCAAAATAGACATCCTGAATATCGAACGTTCCCATATTTTTAGTAAAATCAATTTGAGAAGGACGAATCGGCGGAACCGGACGCTCAATAATCGGAATAGCCTGTCCGCTGGAGATCCGCCAGTCGAAAGCCAGCAGTTCCCGGTCGCCGGAGGCCGTCATGAAATAAACACCGAACGGCGGAACGAACGGTCCGTAATTCCCTTTCCAACCTTCCGGACAATAGGCGACAAGATAATGATCTTCGTCAAACGGGTACGGATACTGAAACTGCGGACCATCCTGACCGAAAAAGTCGATGCGGTTCTCATGAACGCCTTTGGTCACGATTTTCGATTTCTGGCGGCCCGGCGTACCATCAGGAGAAGCGCCGGCAACGAATTCAATATATTTTCCGTCCTGCGTTCCCAATGTCCGATCAATCAACGCAAGTTTTCCTTTATGTAAAACATGATGACCGCCAATAATGGCAATGACTTTTGTCGAGTCAGGAATGGCCCGGGCCTGAAGATGAGAGGAAGGAAACATCGAATTGTTTCCAACATACTCTGTCTGCGCGGTGCCGTCCGGATTCATCGTACATAAAGGATGCATGAAAAACGCGTTTCGATCACTGTATTCCCATCGGGTAAAGATCACTTTGCCGTCATGCAGTATTTGCGGATGATTGACATCCAGTTCGTCATAAGTCAGCCGCCGGATATTGGATCCGTCCGGTTTGCAGGTATAAATATCCGTGTTGGCGTTGGGCCAGCAGTCGTTGATCTGAACATGCCGGGTTGAGGCGAAAAGAATATCACCGGAAGGGGCGAAACAGGGCTCGAAATCGGCGCAATTGTAACGAACGCCATTGATAACGGGACTCCAGGTCAACTGCTTGACTCGCCGGTCGGCCAGATTCATCTGATAAAGATGGTAGTCATCGCTATCGAATGAATCCCGCATGGAGAACAGAAGCGTTTTGGCATCCCAGGAAAGAGCAGGGTCACGAATGATCCCGTTCGGTTTTTCGATCAGAACCTCATGTTTGCTCGACCCATCCTCCTTAAAGGTGATCATGCAAAGCTGGGAGCCGGGCCGACGTTCGGACGTTAGATCCAAATGCTGCTCGTCGGAAACATTGGTCATGCCGGTCAGCCCTTCGGTTCCGCCGAAAACAAAATGCTTGACGTAAACGATCTGACGTGTTTCCTCGCGAAGATAGTCCAAACGGATTTGCCGCCGTTGTTCGCAAGCTTCGTGGCATCGGCCTTGAGCCAGGCTTTGAAG
>CAZZEF010000179.1:0-5915 GCA_964652875.1 uncultured Planctomycetaceae bacterium | reverse complement strand
TGCCGCCGTTGTTCGCAAGCGCTCAAATAAAGTTTTTTCCAGTTCGGATCATTTCCCGTCGCGTTGGCCTTAACCAAGGCATCGTATTCTTTTTGAAACGCGGATATATCCTGATCTTCTTTTTTCAGTTCAGCGAAAACTTTATCGATCATGGCCCGTTCGATTTTCGCGTCCCGATCCGATCGAAAACAGGGAGAAATATCGATTCCGTAATCCTGCATCATCCAGTCACGATGAAGCCGATCGACCGGAAAAGCGGTGTCGTTCGCGTTCACATGGATCGGATCCGCGGGCATTTCCGTCAGACAGCGCACTTCGGCGATTTGGACGTTGAAATTCTTTTCGTAATCATCGATCCTTCTGCTGTTGATATGCCAGGCTTCGTTGACTTTGACCAGCAGATAACGGACCGGACTCTTCTTCCAAAATACAAATACGGAACTTGATCCGTTCGACGGAAGAAGCTCTTCGTTCTCTTTGAGCGGACGAATATTTTCATGTCCCTTGGGATCATCCACCGCAAAAACACTGACATTGCGGACACCAATGCTCCGCCAGACATCCCGGGATACAAAACGAAGACCAACTGTTTCCTGTACCGATCCCAAGTCGAGAACAAATTCCGTCGTGATCGGCATCGCCGCGTAAGCGGGAATCGTCTTCGGATCTTTTCCGTTGCGCGACTGATCCAAAAAACAGACGCATGTCTTCAGATCGTTGTCGATCATCTTGTCGGCCGCATACCGATTGTCGTTCGACGGAAAAACATTCTGCTCCGTCCAGACACTTTTGGGAATCAGTTCCTCTGCCCCTAAAACTGCCCCCCATGTCAAAAGAACCAGTAAAAGCAATAACGGCTTGGCTTGAGATGTTTGTTTCATTGTTATTCCTCGCTCAATTTTAATTTTCGCTTGACTTTATCAGTTTTCCCGCTAAAATAAAATTCATGATCCGTCGGCGGAAATGATCTTTTCACCTTGCCGCTCAAATACTTTCGTAAAAAAGGTTTTCTGACGGCCCAAACGAACAAAAACAATCATGCCAACATGATCAAAACCGCAACAATTGAAAATTTTTTCTTTTTTGATTGCGTTATTTATCCAATATTAAATATATTACATATGTACATAAAAATCTATAGTATTTTTTTGCCATTCAATGGTATTATTCTGCCATAAAGAACATCAACGCTGTTTTGAGAAACCGAAAGGAGGGTTCCTTGTCAAGCAAAGCGAGAGTATTAATTTTATGTGAAACAAGCAGCACTCACGGACGGGACATTGTTGAAGGGATCAATCATTTCGCGTTGGAACACGACTGGAATCTTAATTTCGAACAGCGAGGACGATACGACACGACCAGCCATCGGTTCACCCCTTGGAACGCGGACGGGATTATTTGCCGAACTTATCACAAATCAATGTTTCACATTATTCAAAACAGCAATCTTCCGATAGTAGAGCTTTTCGGTCAGCCGAACTCCGGAATCGATAATGAAGTCGCCATTGACGAAATGAGTCTTTCGCGAATGATCGTCGATCATTTTTTAGAACGGGGGCACCACCGATTCGCCTATTATTGTATGGAAGACGCGCCTTTTTTTCGGGAACGCCGGGAATGTCTGCTTACAGTTTTAAAGGAAAAAGGATATTCCTGCAATGTCTTTTCGGCCAAATGGAAGGACTCGGACTATTTCTTCCCGCAATGGCATGAAAAATACCGGGCTCCGACGACGAAATGGCTTCGAAACCTTCCCAAACCGATCGCGCTTTACGCCGCCATTGACAATCACGCACAAATCGTTTTGAACATCTGCCGGGAAGAAGGGATCCGGGTTCCGCAAGATGTTTCTGTCGTCGGCGTCGGCAATGATGAATGGCTTTGCCGACTTTATAAACCATCAATTTCAAGTGTCGACGCCAGCGGATACACGATCGGTTACATCGCGGCCGAACTTCTTCAAGAGAAAATGGAAGGGCATCATATTGCCCGGGACAAGATCAAGGTTCCCTGCAAATTTTTAGCGGTTCGGCAGTCGAGCGATTTTTACTCGATCGACGATCCCGACATTGAACGGGCACTGCTTTTCATTCGGGAAAACGCTTGCGGACGAATCCAAATTCAGGATATCGTCAATGAACTGAATATTTCCGAACGTTCAATTTACCGGGGATTTAAAAAATATCTCGGACGAACTCCGCAATCGGAAATACTGCGCATTCAAATGGAAACCGCCAAACAATTTCTTCGCGAAACAACTTTGTCCATTCAGGGAATCGCCAATCGGGCCGGATTTTCAACTCCCGAATATTTCGTTCGCGCTTTTCGACGTGAATGCGGTCTGACCCCTAATACTTACCGTCAAAACTGCCAGTTCACCAGCATTGATCTGAACAACTGGAACCAAACGGTCAAATAACCTAAAACGAGCTGATCGCCGTTTACAAGATAACAATTCCTCATTAAAGATTGAAACAGACCTCTTTTCGTTATTCACGGAAAGTCGCTTCGTTCCCCATTGATTTCATTAGAGATTTTCTGTTTCAATACAGAAAGACAGACGAATCACATTCCAATCGTCGAAAATTTAAAAGAAAGAAAATAAATATTTTTCTCTTTCTGAAAGTAATGTTTATTTTCAAACGCAGCGCGAAGATCAACTTGCTTTTATGACATAAAGAACGCTTTGAAAAAATGACGGATCTGTTTGAAAAAGGATCCGTTTCCCTGATCGCCGTAAATAAACTGATGCAGATCATCGGCCAGCGCCTGAACCGTTTGATACCGGTCTTCCGGCTTGACCGCCATTGCTTTTCGAATAATATAATTCAACGTGCGCGAAACCCTGATGCCGTAAGCGTGTTTTTGGGGGGAAGTCTGCCCTTTTACTTTCATTTTAAACAGCTTGTCGATTCCGGAATTTTGCGGAAATGGCGCTTTAAGATAGACAAGATTGAACAGCAGAACGCCCAGTGAATAAATGTCTGAACGGCTGTCATAAGGCCGTTTCAGCATGATCTCGGGAGCCAAATACTGCGGCGTACCCGAAAAAACTTTTTTCTTCTGATGCGTTTTCGTTTCGCGGAATTCGGCAATTCCCCAATCCATCACGTAAACTTCGTTGAACCGTCCGACCATAATATTACTCGGTTTAAGATCCCGATGAAGGATCTTTTTATCGTGCGCAAACCCGATCGTGTCGCAGATCTTCAAAAAGATCTCCAGCCGACTGACAAGAAGACGCCGTTCCATTTTAGCAACATAATTGCGCGGTTTATCCTTGTAATCCTTGGTACTCTGCATTAGAATTTCCCGAAGATTTTTGCCTTCGATCAGTTTAATGACAAGATGAAGCTGATTTTTATCATCGGTATACAGGCCGTGTATCGGAATAATATTCGGATGATCAAGAATAGCGGTGACTTTGGCTTCCGTAATAAATGAATCGCGCCAGCTGTATTTGACATTGAATTCTTTTCGAAGGGTTTTAATCGCCACTTCCCGGCCCAAAACAGTATCGAACGCCCGGTAAATATGACAAAACCCCCCGACCCCAATGCAGTCTTTAAACTCAAATATATTGCCAAGCTTGGGAAGCTCGTTTTCCTGAACCGACGTATTGCCAGTCCACTGAAAAACGGTTGTTTCTGTATTCAGATCCAGTGAATCCAGATCACTGAAATCAGTATCCGTGCCGAGCATATCCGTCGAATGATCCTGATCCAGCGCGCCGAGATCGTTCGGGGTGAGTAATAAAAAATCACTCCGATCAAGCACTTGAAGCAGAGGCATATTAACGCCGAACGATTTATCATCGTGTATATGATTGTTTTCATTCGGGTTGGTTGTCGTCATTATGCTTACCTTTTAAACACAAAAATATAAATTCTCTGTCACGGAAAAATTCAATACAGTTCAAAGCGCATCAATCTATTCAACTGATTTTATTATACTGCTTTTATTTTAAATTTTCCATCATTTCCGCCGATTGACTGCGTGAATCGGATGTTCTTTTGACGTTATAACGGAAATTTCATCTTGGAATCGGTATAACTCAAACAGGAAACATTCAAACGAACATCAAAGATCCGGAAGTTAAAGTTTTTTTCCGTTTTTCCGTTCGATAAGTTCCCAGGTCTTACGTAAATCCTGCGGTTTCAACGGTTTGTATATAACACAGTAAAACAGGTTCTGTATTCTTCGATCGAGTTGGGTATCCGCGGTAATGAGGATCCGCGGGATCGAAGCGGTTTCCGGGTTCTGAAGCAAGGCGTTGGCCAGCTCTTCACCGCCAGCGTCAGGCATCCAGAGATCCGTAAATACCGCCAGCGGCGTATACTGATCGATCTCTTCCATCGCGGCGCGGACCGTCGTACACGGAACACTTTCGATATTCTGCTTTTTCAGCATTGCCCCAAGCACTTTCAAATTGACCGCAATATCGTCGATCAGGATCACGACATCTTTTCGAGGCCGACTCGGACGTTTATTCAGTTCGGGAAGTACTGGAACGGAAGCGTCTTCGACGATCTTCGGTTTGGTCAATATCACCTCAAAGATCAAATAATCTTTTTTCTGCTTGATATTGAGCGTTCCGTTAAGGCGTTCGCAAAGACGCCGGAAGATCGACAGTCCTTTGTCCTGATTGAACTGGATCTTTTGCGAATCGATCGTGATCTCAATCAAAAGATCCTGATCCGCCATTTTAAGCGACAGCTGGACCGAATCGCGTCCCGCCAGTGAATACGCCTGCGAAAGAAGCTGCATGAGGATCTGTCGCAGAGCCTTGTAATCCGAAAGAATTACCGGAAGTTTCGGATCGGTCAAAACGGAAAGCGAGATCTTCTTGTTTTCCGACGTCGATCCGAAAATGCGCTGAATTTCCCGGACCAGCTCCTTGAGATTCACTGGCGCAAGCGTGATCCCCATCGTATCGGTATTGTTCTTCGATACGTCCAAAATATCATTGAACATGAGAAGAAGCTTTTCCGCTTCCTTATGTATGCTGTCAATATAAGGATCCCGATCTTCCGGACTGTTAAGACCGCTCAAGTCGCAGTAACCTATAATGACATTGACCGAACTGCGGAACTCGTGACTGACCGTCGCGAGAAAATCGCTTTTCGCGCGATCCGATGTTTGTGCAAACTTCAGCGCCAACCGAAGTTTCTGACTCTGCCGGATCAGATCTGTTGTGTCATGAAAATAAAGAACCGTTCCAACAACAAGTTGATCCTCTATAATCGGAGCGATCAAACCGTCGACAAACAGAGTTTTTTGCTCCCGGGTCTTTAATTCGGAATGAAACGGATAATTCTTTCGGGTAATGACAACCCGTTTGACCAGCGACCCCCCCTTTTCATCCCGAAACATAAAACTGGCATCGAAATCCTTGCCGATCAGCTCGGATTCCCGCATGTTCGTCATGCGTTCCGCCGATTTATTGATCAGTGTTATTTCTCCGTCATAATTTGTTGAAATAACTCCGTCACCGATCGAAGAAAGAGTATTCTGCAAAAGATGAACCGTCTGCGACCGTTCCGTGAACGCGTTCGTCAGTTCGGTGATATCGTGAACGATCCATAAAACGGCATGAACTCCGTAATCCTTGACCGGAAGCGGAATAATATCGACTTTATAACGAGTCGAAAAAGAATCAAATTCGATCATCCTGCGGGTATAAGATTCGAAAACCGCCGGAAAAGCCTTTTCAAATTCCTGCCGAAGCTCAATCGGAAGATCGTTAATCGTCTCCGGAACAAAGTCTGACTTTCCTTCATGACTGTCTTTATAAAACAGAATGCGCCCATTCACATCGCAAACACCGCATTGAACAGGAAGACGCGTGACCGCTTTTTTTATATTTAAGAGAGCCTTGTTCCTGAAATACTATTTGATATTTATAACTGTCAGGA
>CAZZEF010000178.1:0-9683 GCA_964652875.1 uncultured Planctomycetaceae bacterium | reverse complement strand
CAATCGGCGGAGATGACGGAAAATTTAAAATAAAAGCAGTATAAAAGTGTACAATCAAGACCGAAACAGAGAGGGTACGTTAGCGCATTGAAGATTACGCGTTAAATTTCTTGACATATCCGTTGACGTCTATTGATGGCTTTGCTACACTAAGGTTAGAGAATTATGGCGTCTTTTCGCGTGAATGAGTAAAATCGCCGTGAACGGTTACAAAAATACAATATGACACAATGACGTACTTTGGAATAAACAGATAGTCAACGTTTTTACAACGATGACGTCTTTTTTGAATATTTTAGGTATGGGAAAAGAGCAGTCTTTTACTAAAAAAATTTACAGACAAATCACGTCTGAAAGACTGTTCCTTTGTTCGGCTATTCCAAGTGAGTTGCTTTCACGAATTGCTCGTTTCCGCTTCACTGAACACATTGATTTCGACTTTTTAGAACTTGTTTATTAACAGACAAAACCTGGTTGTTTTTTGTCTCTCGATTATAATACTCTTCACCCACTTGCATGGTGTTTTATTGCCTAATGCTTGATGAAATCGTTCATTGTAATAATAGCCTTCGATATACTCAAAAAGAGAAATTCGGGCTTTTTCAATATTATTACAACGGTTATGATAGCCCCATTCTATCTTGAGCTTGCCCCAACTGATTCACAGTGTATTGTCCCAGCATTGGCCTTTCTCACTCATACTTTGTTCGATTCCACGTAGAGACAGATTTGATCGAAAGTCATTCGCCGTGTATTGTATTCCATGATCAGAATGAAACAACAATTGATCCGGTAACAATTGGAAAAACCGTTTGCGAAACTTCTTCGGTCTGAAGTCCGAGCGCAGGTATGATTTGCGTGTTCGGCATCTTCAAATTGAACCTCTTGAAGAACGTCAACTCTTGTTCGGAACGGACACCTGTTTGCGCAAAACCACCCGTTGGAACCACTTGGGCAAGATCTGTCCGAGGTTGAAAGGTTGTCGGAAAGTAATAAGGTTGCATCGAAATCACGCATACATTCACAAACATTCAAGACTATTGCACATAAAATAGACAATATGGACAAGTGTTGTTTGTGTGTAAGAGGATTTTTTCGACTATTTTGAAGAAAATCGTGAAATTTTGGATTTTCTTCCGTAAAAATGACCTTCCTTTATACAATATATATAGAGTGCATAAGTTTTTCGGGAAATTGTGGAAAAAGATTGCAAGACGTCCGAATGAAAAAGGGAAGGGAAATTCATGACCCACTTAAGCGAGAATCAGAAAGAAGGCACAAAGAACAATACGGAAGAGCTTGTATTTGACTTAACTATGGATTTGTTTGTTTGCTTTTCTTCGCCGCCGTAATGAAGGCCTGGCAACTGGCGACCGTTCCGGTTTAGGGTGAAGTCTGCTTCCTGTCCGATGATTTAATATTCTCGTTGTTGAGTTCGAATTTCGTTTGGACTTTGGCTTCTTTTCGATTCCTTGTCCAAATTAACCCGATGGGCGCCGATCGGTCTGTTTTCGTTTTTATGATCGCTCATTCTATGAAGCGATCTCCGGTGAGGCAAGTTTGGTACAGTTGAAGAGCTGCCAATTTCGTTTAAACCACATGCGGCATCACTAATACGATTTAATTAATTGGAGATATGTAGTGGGTAGTGTCGTGTAAACTGACTGTATAATGTATCATACTGTCAGAAATATTATTATTTTCAGTCCCCCCAAAAGGTATGAAAGGACAAGTAATGTTTTTGAATATACATAAAATAACAATTTGTTTTTTTGTTTCGTTTTTTTTGATAGTCAATACCGGGTTCCTGCAAGGCGCAGAGGGGGATACCGACAAATTTCTGATTAGTGCAAGCAAGGCATGGGATCAACTAAAACTAAAATATCAGGAAGGACTTAAAATAACGGTATTTTATTCTGCTCCCGGTCTTATAGATGCCAAAAGGGAAGTATGTATAAAAGACAAGAATGAATGGAGTTACTATGGATATTCAGATTCCGAAAGATTTATCGCAGCAAGAAATGCATCATATTCTTTTAGACTAAATAAGGCTGATGATCATTCTCAATGGACAATTGCAAAACTTGATCAATCTGAAAATTCCAATGTTGCGAATCCGCAATATACTCACGGTCTTCTCGAATTAAGCACTTTGATATTTGATCCTATAATGATCGAAGACCAATGGTTAAGTTCAATATTTTCTTCCGGAAAAATCGATATCCAATCTGTAACAGACATTCCGAATGAAGAATTAGTAAAAATCAAATTTAAATGCCGTAATTACAAAATAGATTTATACACGAATCTTTTGTCCGGTGAGGTAACCTTCAGAAAGAACCATTTTTATGTAATCGATAATTATAAAGTGACAACAGAATTTATCATTCATGAAGTTCCTGGTTTAAAAAAACGGGGGAAGAGCGGCACGATTAAAGCTGAAGTTGAGAAAAAATTTGAGTATGAAATTATTGATTCCGTCCCTTACCCCCGATTAAGCAATACAAAATACGATGTATCTCCAAGAGTTACAGAAGGAGTCTTTAATTTTCCCGAGGATAATTTTTGCCGTGTTCGTTATAAAAACGAACAATACGGAAATTCTATCGATAATTCGATCTTTTATCTTACACACTATGGATTTTCAGAACCATCAACTCCTGCCAAAAGGTCGAGATGGATTCGCATGGTTCTCGTTTTCGTCGGTCTTGGCCTCATCGGCCTGGGTGTATATCAGAAATATAAATCACAAAAATTATAACTCTACAAAATACTGTTTTTGTTGAGCATGAGAAACAATTGTAATAAGACTTCCATATTTATTGCAATAATTTTATAACAAAATACAAATAGATATAAATCGGTACAAATGAGATACAAAATAAAGATTGTTTTTTGTTGTATTATTGGGATATTTATAATTCTTCTCTTTGGAAATATATTTTTAAATTCTCCTGTTCAAAGTGAAGATGCGCATTTTATAAGTGGTATCAGCCATTGGAAATTTAAAACTTTTGATCTGTATAGAGTTAATCCGCCATTTGTCCGCAGTGTTGTAACACTTCCTCAATATCTTGTCAGTGATAATATTTATGATTGGAAAAATAATACAGAATATTTTTTATTACGGAATGAACATCAGGTTGGTGAGGATTTTCTTAAAGCTAACGGAAATAATGTGTACAAGAGTATTTATTCCGCGCGTTTGTATGCAATAGTATTTGCTTTACTGGGGAGCTGTATTTGTTTTTATTTCTCTCGTAAAATGTATTTAAGTATTGGAATTGGTATAATTGCCATCGTCCTGTGGTGTTTTAACCCCTACCTACTCGGTCATGGTGCAACCATTATGCCTGATGCACATGGTGCAGTCTTTGCGCTTATGTCTGTTTACTGTTATTGGCAATGGCTTAAGAATTCATATAGCATAAATGCTTTTTTTGCTGGTCTTGTCCTTGGAATAGCGGAATTGTGCAAATTCACGTTATTGATTTTCTATCCGCTGTTTGTGTTGTTGTGGATTCTCTATCGCTTACGGGAACAGCCAAAGCTGTCATTAAATCACTGGACCAAACAGTCTGGACAAATCATGATTATTTTTGCGGTCAGCGTACTTGTCATTAACATGGGCTACCTATTTGAGAATAGTGGCAAGCCGCTTCGTACATTTCGATTTCAAACAGCATTGTTTACTGGCAGTAATTCGTTGAAGGAAGTGCCTGCGGGAGGTGGGAATCGTTTTGACGGATCAGGAAATATATTCGAAACGGCAGTTGGTTATTTGCCAATGCCGCTTCCGGCGAATTTTATTCAGGGCATTGATACCCAGCGACTTGACTTTGAGAAAGGATTGTCGTCGTATCTTCGCGGTGAATGGTCGGATCATGGCTGGTGGTATTATTACCTCTATGCCCTGCTTATTAAAACGCCGATCGGAACGATTCTGATCTTTCTGCTGGCGATTTTCTGCACACTGTTTTTAAAAGGGTATAACGCGCCGTGGCGGGACGAAATGACTCTGCTTTTGCCGGGCATTGCCCTGGTCGCGTTTGTCAGTTCACAATCGGGATTCTCCGTTCATTCGCGGTACGTTATTCCTGCCCTGCCGTTCTTCTTTGTCTGGATGAGTAAGGTAGGACGCTCGTTTACCGGAATTCCGGAAGAGAAACGGTATGAACAAAACCAGTCTAAACAGGAACATGACAAATTAAAAGTAGTTACAAAATACCCGCAAGGTTACAAAACAGTTCGAGTCTTAACTGTAATCTTTTTTGCATGGTCGATTTTGAGCAGTTTATTGATTTATCCACATTCGATTTCCTACTTCAATGAATTGGCAGTTCTAATTCCAACGCCGAAGACAGACGAACATCCGCAAAAACCGCCGATTCAAAAGCCAACGGGTTTATACGACTGGTATAAGGCCATTGTTTCCGCCGGACCGCGAAACGGTCCCCGGCATTTATTGGACAGCAATATCGATTGGGGACAAGACCTGTTCAATTTGGAACGATGGTGCAAAAGGCATCCGGAAGTCACCGACTTGAAACTTTTATACTGGGGAAGTTACCCCGATGATTTAACATCGATCCCCACCAAAGGTTATCCGCCGCTCAAGAATCCGAAACCGGGCTGGTACGCAATCAGTGTGAACCATATTTATTCACGCGATGGAAAGTATCGTTATTTTCTGGATTACGCCCCTGTTGCCATGGCAGGCTATTCCATTTATATTTATCATATCACCCAAGCGGATATCGACCGGGTGAAAGACCGGGTAAAAGACCATGTGAAAGATTCCACCGCAACTATCATCAATGGCAAGACCAATAGCGGCGTGACCATAAAACAGGAGGAGGCGAATCCATGAAACGATTACTCACCTATTTGCGAATTACAGGTGCCGGAACAGGGCGGATCGTCTTTCTATGCGCCGCGGCACTGTTGATTATTTATATGGTTCTGACGCTGTTTTGCAACTGGTCGGATCGACGATTCTTTGGAAACGTTTGGTTTTATCACGATTTGCGATACTGGCCCGATGTCTGTTCCTCGTTACTATGGACAATGGTCATTGCGATGATCTGGCGATTTACAGGTTATGGTTTGTCAAGCGTTCTTCTCAAAAAGAACTCAAGGCACGAAAGGCGTTGGCGAATTGTCCTTGACGTTTTCGACTGGCTGGGTCGAATGGGAACGCTGGTTGCGGGCATCTGGTTTCTTTACCGGGCGGGATTGTCCTTCTCGGCGTTATTTGCCTTGATTGGCAAATACTGGCATTGGCTTTTCGACCCGATGGGAATACTTATTTTACAGGGACCGGGCAGCGCGGCGATCAAAGGAATGCCTGTTATCCGATTTCTTTGGTTGCCGGGAACTGTTTTCGTGGTTGTTTTGTTCATCTGGTTGATTGCCCGATACACATCGCTCTTTCCCGTTTTATGGCAACTCATCATGAAAAGCTGGCTCGCATTTTTCATCGCGATAGGGCTTGGAACTTTTCTTTTACCGATTGCAGGATCGTTCCTTTCGTGGTTTATCGACGGTTTTTACCGCGTGCCGGTAACGTTGTTTATGGCGTCGGGCAGAATAACCTGGCCGCTTTTCGTTATTCCGGGTTTACTGATTTTTTTCGTGGTATTAATTCTGTTGAGTCGGCGGAAACGGCTCCAGGCAATCACTTCGGAATGTGAGGTAACAATTCATGACTAAGAATATCAAGACGAATCGTCAAGATCTATCGACAGAACATTTGCCGGACCGAGAAAGTGAAAGACCGTGGTGGAAGCTCGATCTCACGACGTGGCTTTTCCTCGGCGGACTGGTTCTCATGAATATCGCGTTTTTCCTTTCGCCGGAGACGCTCGACACGGTTGTTGGCTTCTTCAAACGGATTTTCGATATAAGACGCTGGCCCTGGTGGTATTTTATCGTTATTGGACTGACCGGTTGGTTCGCGTATAAATGGTATGTATTTTATCAGGGAGCCAAAGACGATATTTACGACGATCTTGATTACGTCTATATTTCGCGATATATGCGAATGAACGTTGTCGTTGGGTTCGATTTGTGGTTGATCGTCTTCTGCCATGGAAACGGTCTCTTTTCCCGATTCTATTATGTAACCAGGCAGTGGTTCGGATATAATCAGTATTCACATCTTGCCTTGATCTTGTTTGTTGGTGCAATTGTCCTGTTCGGTACGACGTTCTATGTCGTTAAGGACTGGATTATCGCCGAACTTGGAAAGCGGAGAAGACTATGAAACGAACAATATTAATGATCCTTTGTTTTTCATTGCCTATGCTATTCACAACAGAATTACAGGCGGCGGAAAAGTTGTCAGATCGAATAACACTTCTCGAACGCGCAAAACTCGAAACGATGACGCCAAAAGAGATTGCCGCTGAGACGGCAAAAAGTTCGACGAAGAGTCAAGACGGCGGATACCTTGCCCATCGAAACGCAATTGACTGTTTTTCGGCCTATTCATGCAGGTATACCGGCGGTCGCTATAAAGATGAAGAGATTACATTTCGATTACGGGTTCCGCCGGGAATGAAATTGGAAGAGCAATGCGAATCCCCCAAAAAGTATCCGCTTATTATTTCGTTCCATGGCGTTGGCGAAAGCAACGATGATAATAGACGCCAACTATCGCATTTGCATTATTCGCTCAATCTGTTTATCGGTCCGGAAAGTCTCGACTGTTTTGTCCTTGTTCCGCGATGTCCAATCGATAATAAAAGCTGGACGAATTCCATGCAAATGAAAGACGGAAAAGGCGATTCGCCGATGGAATGCACTAAAGAGATCCTCGACGAGTTGATGAAGATTTATCCGATTGATACAAATCGTATTTCCTGCTTTGGTTTGTGTAGTGGCGCGGCGGCATGCTGGGAAATGGCGGGCCGATGGCCGGATCTCTTTTGCGCGATGGCGACAACACAATTAACCGTATTGGCAAACGATCCGACCGTTTACAAATTACTCGATATGCCGATCTGGCTGTTCAATAACGTGGACGATCCGTCGTTTCCTGTTACTCCAGTTCGCATAATGGCAATGGATTTTGCAAGAGCGGGCGGTAGTGTCTGTCTTTCGGAAGGCCGGGGCGGACACGATTCCTGGACACGTGCGTTACGGGGAAATCAGGTCATGGCCTGGCTTGCCGCGCAAGAGAAAGGGCATATCTCGCCCCCGCCCGGTGTTACGCTCATTCCGAAACGAACATGGCAGGAAGCAAGTTTGAAGATGATACTGCCGACAGTGATCTTTTTGCTCTTGTGGCTCATTTGGGAAATAATCCAGATAAAAAACAATTCATCAAAAACATTGAACAGTACAGATATAGAGAATAAATCATGAAACCAATGAAACATCACTGTGCGTATACTTTGATCGAACTATTGGCCGTTTTAGGAATTATTGGCCTATTGATAATGCTTTTACTTCCGGCGGTTCAAATGGCGAGAGAATCGGCCAGACGCATGCAATGCTCGAATAATTTGCGACAATTGGCACTGGCGGTTTCCAATTATCAAGGGACACAGCATTCACTTCCACTTCTTGGCAGTTGTTCGTTTTCGGAAGATAAATTACCTCAAGGAACGAAGCAGAAGTATCCCTATCCGCGGATCAATACAGTGGTATCGCTTTTACCTTTTTGCGAGTATCCCTCAATTTATGAATCAATCATGAGTATTTGGGAAACGGATGAAACAGATAATACCGTGGCCACAGTGTCTGACGCTTTTCCTGACATGGGGATAGCCATTCCGATTATCAGATGTCCCAGCGATGGCGCGGAACTGTATCCTGGTAATAATGGCGAGCCGCTTGCGTCCAGGTCTTACGTATATTGCAGTGGTGACTGGCCAGATGCTGGGATTTACGGCTACGCAGAAAAGGACATGAACGGTTACAAGAGAATTACCAAAGACTCACTTACCAACCTAAGCAAATATAATAGTAATACACGAACGGTCATTCCATGCTGCTGGCCGTATCGCAATCTATCAGATATAACCGACGGATTGAGTAATACAATTTTCATGTCGGAAAAGACGTTGGGCCGCAAGGGTAGTCGGCATATCAAGGAATCGTCGCTGATTATGCCTTTTATTACGACGGAATATGACCAGTCGCCCGAAGGCACAAGCGGGTATTCCGCGTGTCTTTCATCAACCTTGTATTTTGATCGTCAATGGCTTGAATCGTCCGGGAAAGTTAATACTCTTGTTTCGGGCACACGGGCATACGATGCGATTCCGCAGTTCTCGACGTTCTCGACCATCTTACCGCCAAACTCGCCGATGTGCCAGCAGGAAATAGATCGACGAGTTGTACATTCGGCGACGAGCTGGCATTCGGGAGGTGTAAACGCGGTTTTCTTTGATGGTAGCGTTCGTTTTATTCCAGACACTATTGATAGTGGAGATCTTGACAATGGCAAGATAAAAACAAGTGGGCCATCCGACTTTGGCGTTTGGGGAGCAATGGGGACTGTCAATGGCGGGGAGTCGGAATCGCTGTGAAAACACTTATACAAATACTTCTGCTCAAACGCAATCCTGATCATGACGCAATTCAACAAATGAATCAGGAAGACAAGCCTTTCGAAAAGTGGAAACGGTGGGAAGTGTCGTTCGTTAAATATATAACGATCTGTATATTGATTGGAGTGATTTTGTATCGTGCTGTTTTCGATTGGGAGATGTATTTTTATGGGGAGACACTTGAAATTCGTCATGAATCGCGATCCGGTTATGATTACCTTTTACGCCTTCCGCCCGGGTATAACGCGTTTTCCGGGAAGCGTCCGTTACTGATTTATCTGCATGGTGCCGGAGAGATCGGCAAAGATATTGCGGAATTGAAAAAGAGTGATCCTTCGGTGTGGTCGCACAATTATGTCGAAAGAAAGGATTATCCGTTCATTACGGTCACACCGGTTACGGTAATACATGGCTGGAATCCGAAACGACTAAAAATACTTGTGGAGGAATTGTTATTGAATCGTGACCGGTTCGCAATCGATGAAACACGTGTTTATTTAACGGGCTATAGTATGGGCGGCTTTGGCACATTCGAGACGGCGGAAAATTTTCCCGAACTCTTTGCGGCCATTGTCCCGGTCGCGGGCGGCGGCAATAAGGACGAATCGAAGCGATTAAAATCAATGCCGATCTGGGCCTTTCATGGCGATAAAGATACAGCCGTCCCATATTCCTGCTCAAAAAAAATGATCGACGCGATAGAAAAAAGTGGTAACGAACATGTCCGATTGACAACGTATCACGGTGCCGGTCATGGTATTGTCATTGATGTCTATCGTAATCCAAAACTTTACCAATGGTTTTTAGATCATAACACAAGTAAGTACAACAATTAACAAAATCCTCTCACATGTGAGGCTAAAAATGAAAAGACCGATATTTTCGAACAGAGGCCTGCAACTAATAATTGTCGAAATGCTTCCTTTTTTCCAATTATTGGAAATACAATATTATAGAAGACGTTGATTTCGGAGCAGAGGAATTCATTCGATTCATAAACAAACATCAATTGCGAAATATTCACGTTCTTGACATGAGCAAAAAAGAAAAATTATTTTCATCAAGACTTCTTAGAAGTAGTTTCATAACTTAAAAATGTCAAAACTGATTGATATTGCATAAAAT
>CAZZEF010000177.1:877-9729 GCA_964652875.1 uncultured Planctomycetaceae bacterium | reverse complement strand
CAAACAAGAACGTCAGACGCCGAACATTATCGATATGCGTCGGAAAAAACGTATCGCGTCCGGTGCCGGTGTCGAAGTCAAACAGGTCAATGAACTGCTGGAAATGTATTCCCGAATGGCCGGTATGGTTAAAGGATGGTCCAAGATGGGAATGGGCGACCGGTCTCGAACCGTTCAGCAGATGATGCAGCAGATGTCGTCCAATCCGATGTCACTTTTCGAGCAGAAGAAAAAGGGATCGACCGGTAAACGTTTGACCCCCAAAGAGCGAATGGAACAGCGCCGCCGACTTGAAAAAGAGCGCAAAAAACGCAAAAAGAAATAATCAGCGCGATATAAGCGCAATGATATAATTTGGAATTTACATCCATTACAAATGAAAAACAGATCGGTTTTATTATAGATCCTCCGTCCCAACATTAAGGGACCGCTGATACATGAAGTCAATCAGCGACACAACGGGGAAATTTATAAGACCGACAGAATAAAATACCGTTACCGTTTCAGTTTTAACATTAATTTATGATAAGGAGTTGTTCGTGTCAGTACGAATTCGACTGAAGAAATTCGGACGGAAACATCGTCCGTTCTTTCGTCTTTGCGCGATGGACATCCATTCTCCGCGCGATGGACGAGTTCTTGAAGAACTTGGAATTTATGATCCGATGGTTCCGGACACCGATGCCCGAGCCATTCTCAATGGCGAAAGAATCAAGTATTGGCTTGGCGTTGGTGCTCAACCGAGTCCCAAGGCGGCCGTTTTAATCAAAAAATACGGTTCTGAAGGAACCAATCTTGAACAGCAGAAAGCCGCTCTCGCCCAACGGAAGCAGCCGCGCTTTGCTCCGGCCCCGGCTGGATACACCGCCGCTCCTGCTGAAGAGACTCCCGCGGCGGAGTGATGAGTTGTGATCCGTTTTGATGTTTTAACCCTGTTCCCGGGGATCTTCAGCGGTTTTCTTTCGGAAAGCCTTCTCAATCTCGCTATTGAAAAGGATCTTCTGAACGTTTATTTGCATGATATACGATCTTGGGCAAGCGATAAACATTTAACGGTTGATGATCGTCCTTTCGGCGGCGGACCGGGGATGGTTATGAAAGCGGATCCGATAGTGCCCGCGGTTGAAGCCGTTCAGAATATGACGGAATCGCCCGGCCATTTGATTTTGTTCACTCCGCAGGGAAGACGCTTTAATCAGCGGCTTGCCGAAGAGTTTGCAAAAATGGATCGGATCGTTCTGCTTTGCGGACGGTATGAAGGTTTTGATCAGCGGGTTTGCGATTTGCTTCATCCGGACGAGTTATCGATCGGGGATTATGTCCTCAACGGCGGCGAAGTGGCGGCAATGGCAGTGATCGAATCGGTCATGCGATTGATCCCCGGCGCGCTGGGCGATAAAGATTCCGCAGTAGTCGATTCTTTTTCCGAAGGGAACCGGCTTCTTGAAGAGGCGCAGTATACGCGCCCCAGAGAATATCGGGGGTTATCCGTTCCGGAGATTCTTCTTAGCGGGAATCACGCGGAAATTGCGAAATGGCGGCAGGCTGAACGTCTCGAACGAACGCGGGCCCGACGTCCGGATCTCTTGATTTCGGAAGAAAAACGCGAGGAGACGAAAGAATAAGGGTGCGGGTTGTTTTTGGTCGCGGCGGGATCTTCGCCAACGGACCGATCTTTAGGTTAAGGATCGTCTTCCGGATCAAAAACTTCTTTTTAGTCCGGAGTGTTTGTGCCGGAAGTTTTTAACGATGCCCTGCAAGTTTACTTCAGAAAGAAGACAGAAGAGGAAATCATGAGTCAGGATATCATTCGATTGGTTGAAACTCGTGCTAAAAAAGATAATGTTTCCCAATTCAAGATCGGCGATACGGTTAACGTTCACTGCAAAATTCTTGAAGGCGGAAAAGAAAGAATTCAAATTTTCAACGGTGTTGTCATTGCCAGAAATGGTGGCGGAGCGGGTGAAATGTTCACGGTTCGCCGTATTGTCGCCGGTGAAGGCGTCGAACGAAAGTTCCCCCTTCACAGCCCTAAAATCGCCAAAGTTGAAGTCGTTCGCTCCGCGGTCGTCCGTCGGGCCAAACTGTACTTCCTTCGCGATCGGGTCGGTAAAGCTGTCCGTCTGACCGAACGCCGTGTCGAACGTGTTGTCGATGAGAACAAGCCGGTTAAGATGAAGCGGGGCAAGAAAGCCAAAGCCGCCAGACGCGAAGCCAGTAAAAACGATCAAAAAACCGAACAGAAAAAAGATCAGGAATAAGGCTTTTGCTTTAAGCGGTTGAAAAACAAGGTAACGGTATTCGAAACGGACGCAACGGGCGTCCGTTTTTTTTGATCTTTTTATGCTTGAATTCTTCGACTTTCTCTTTTTGATCTTGATCTTTTACTTGATTACCGTTAAAACATTAAACGGTTAAACTTAAACGATAAAACGGATCTATGACAAATTTTTCATTCCCGCGCCGAACAAACAGCCGATTTACGAAGTCAGCAGGTGAAAATCGCGGAAAATTCCAAAATACCGGTCGTAATATTTTTTCCTGAAAAACGATATACCGGTTTCATCATGAAATTTCCGTTATAACGTCAAAAGAACAGCCGATTCACGCAGTCAATCGGTAAAATAACGGAATTTTTAATAAGAGCAGTATAAAACCAATGAAAACGGCTTTACTGAAATTCGCTTTGCTTATTTTTTTGTTCGCGGATCTCGAATTTTTTCAAAATCGACTGGATCCGGTCTTTGTTCCTGACCCTCGAATAACGGGTACTCTTGGTGATGCGAAAGCTCCCGTTCGAAAAGCGGAAAATATCGTCTGCCGTATAAACGGATCTCCGCAAATACTGATCCCCCCCAATGCCCCGTCTTCCCATTCGGCATCTTTGGTCAAACTTTCGGATGGGCGACTTATGTCCGTTTGGTATGCAGGAAGTCGGGAAGGCGCCAAAGATGTCCAAATAATGGCCAGTACATCCGATAATCAAAACAATTGGCGTACCCCCGAAATTTTATTCGATCGGCAAACCATTCAGCAGCAGACCAAAAGATCTATTCGCAAGTTAGGAAATCCGCTTCTTTTCGTGAACAGTGACGGACGACTTCATATTTTTATTGTCAGTGTTTCGTTTGGCGGCTGGTCCGGATCGTCACTCAATCATTCTTGTTCCGACGACAATGGCCGAACTTGGACTCAGTTTCAGCGGTTAAAATTAAGTCCTTTGTTCAATTTAAGTAATCTTGTCCGTTCGTCCGCGGTTCCAATGTCCGAACAATGCACAGGGATTCCCCTTTATCATGAAATGGTGCAAAAATACAGTCAGTTTCTCGTTTTGGACAGAACGGGAAAAATAATTCGTCGGTCGGAAATTCCGGCTGTTGAAGATGCTCTTCAGCCGACGGTTGCTCCGTTTGATTCCAAATCCGCATTGGCTTTGATGAGAAACGGAATGAAAAACGGTTCGGAAAAAATTTTAGCCGCTCAAACAAAAGACGCGGGAAGATCCTGGCAAATCATTCCCGATTTTCCTTTGCCAAACTATAACGCGGGAATTGCCCTTGTCCGATCTCGTGACGGCATTCTTTTTCTTGCCGCCAATTCAACGAAAAAAAGAAATGTTCTCGATCTTTACGCGGCCAGCGAAAATGATCCGGCGCATTGGACCCGATTGTTTCAACTGGAGAATTCTCCGAAAGGCGAATTCTCCTACCCGACTCTTCTTCTCGAAGACGATAATAAAATTTCTCTCGTCTATACCTGGAAAAGATCCGGAATTAAATTCTGCTGTTTTGATCTGATCGATTCTCGGAAAAGCAAGGAGGAGGAAGAGAAGAAATGAATTACGTTAACTGGATTGGACTTCTTGCCGCCGCTTTTATCGTCGCTTCTTTGGCCGCGGTCCCGTTTAAATCGGTTAAAAAACGATGGGGTGCCGTTCTGACCGCTTCAGTAATTTTACTCTGTCCGTTTAACGCCGCGGGCGAATCGGCGGCAATGAAAATTTTCGCCTTTACCGATCTCCTGTCGATCTCTTTGATTTTTTATACCGGATGGTCGATCACAACGTCGAAACCGCTTTTCCGGATCTCCGAACTGATCCTTTCCGTTCTGCTTGGTTCGGCGCTGATCTTGACCGAAGCAGGATTCGTTCCTTACGATCTATACCGCTGGGGATACGATTCCCGTTTCGTTGCCGCGTTGACCGGTTTGGGAATTTTACTGCTTAATTGGAAAAAGACCTGCTTCCTGTTAGCCGGTTACGGTCTTTTTCGCCTGGGTATTTATGCCAATATCTTTGATGTCTTTTGGGATCCTGTTTTTTGGTTAGTGAGTATCATTCTTTTGTTGCAGCACTTGTTCCGTAACGGTTTTTCCGTTCCGCGGTCAAAAGAACAGTCCGCCCACGAAGTCAACCGGCGGGCGGACAATACGGGAAATTAAAAGTCTATCCTTGCGAGAGAAAAATATTCTCCCGCCGAGGCGTTAAGGTGAGAGAATGCCAAGGATCACCAACCGTTACCGATCTTTAAAATATCAAGCGGAGACGTTGTGCGCATTGTCTCTGTTATAACCAAACCAACCCTCTTTTCCTTGTTCGCGTCCCTGCGCTTCAGCGAGATAAAATATCCCTATTTCGTGTATTATAGGTCACCTCTTTCCCCGCAATCGAACGATGAAATATTAATCAGGATAACGTTTCCGCTTTCACGTCTTGATCTGACGAGATCTCGTATTATTCCAACGGCAATTCATTGGAAAGCCCCGACTGAATTCTTTTTATACTGCTTTTATTTTAAATTTTCCGTCATGACCGCCGATTGACTGTGTGAATCGGCTATTCTTTTGACGTTATAACGGAAAATTCATGACGAAATCGGTATAAAAGTTCGTCCGCCGGCTCTCCGCGGTAAGGAGCGAAAAAAAGATGACGAAGCGCATCGTTCGGGCAAACTGCGACACAGCGCAAACAGTTTTGGCATTTTTCATTGGGGGCAATGAGCTGACCGTCAAGATCAAAAGAAAGTGCCCGCATCGGACAGGATTGAAGACAATTTCCGCAATGGAGACATAACCCGGTTTTGACATGAACGGAAGTTCGGGTTGTCTCCGTCAATTTACGCGAAGTAAAAAAACCAAGACAGAACATTTCGGCGAAGTCGGAAACAAGCGGAACCCTGAACCAGCCGTATTTACCGGCCGCGATTCGATCCGCGTACCATTCCGCTTTTTTGAGTGATTTATCGATAAGCCGCTGATGAGCCTTATTTCCGCAAAAAGGAAAATACGAGTCGGGCATTCGGATAATACGTGCGGCAAGGCACTGAAAACCTTTTAGTTTCAGGATCAGTTTAAGATGACCGCGAACGCCGCCGGAATAAAGACCGTGTGTTCCAAGAAAAACTGCCGGTGTTTTTGATACCTGCGGTAAACGGCTGATAAACGCCCGAACCATCAGCGGAATAGAAAAGCAATGGGTCGGAAAAGCCAAGCCGAAGACCGCGCCCGGATCGAATGCGGCCGGACGTCCTTTCTCAATTGGAATAAGCCGGACCGTCCAATCCTTTTGTCGAAGGCGTTCGGCAAACCGCTGCGCAAGACGAAGCGTATTGCCCGATCCGGAGAACCAGTAAAGATCCATTTTTTTATTCGCGATTCCGTCCATCATCAGTTTTTCCCAAGAAAAAATTTATCCGGTTGAATCTTTTTATGCTGTTGATCTTTGAATTTTCCGCAATTCAAGTCGGAAATATCGTTTCCTTTTCCGTTTTGAACGGATCATGGAAAAACTCCCCCAAAACAGCAACTGACCGAAAAATTTAAAATCAATCGGTCGAATATCTTTTTTATAACAAATCCGAAGCCCTCTGTCAATCGCTTGAACATGTGTTTGTTTCAAAGTTAATTAATCTTGTTATGGATGTATCCACTCCGGCAAAAACATTTCTTGACATGTAAAAACGGCAGGGACAGTCCTCCTTTGATGAAATTTTACAGAAGAGATTATCAAATTATACCGTATTTCGGAATAGATTATCCGTGTTTATCCGTGTTTATCCGTGTTAATCCGTGTTAATCCGTGTTAATCCGTGATATCAGTGGTTTCAAATATTTTTTGTGAACGCTTACATACTTTGTAATCGTCCGCATTCAAGTAAAAAAGCCGATGCCCTGCCCTGCTGCCGTTTGTCCAAATATATATAATCCGCGATTTTCACGCAAAGGCGCAAAGAAGAGAAGGAATAATACCGTTTGTTCAAATATATATCCGCGATCCGTCCGTTGGAGCAAAAAAGAAGAATCGATCTTCGATTACCGGCTATTCCAACCGCCGTAAATGTCTTCAAACAGGGCAGCAATTTCACCGGTCATTGTATCCGGTATTCCGCGAAAGCCGGAAAGATCGTCCGCGTTTGCGAGATAATCAAGTACTCTTGCGGCGCCGTCAACATAGGAAGCGGCAATATCGAAATCCAGCTTATCGACCGTATTATCAATCCGATGATGATAGAACAGGCCCGATTCACAATTTCTGCGGAATATCCAAATACCGGGAACACCGCACGCCGCAAAGGGAAACTGATCGGTGTAAGGGTCTATGTTGTGATTTTCAACAAAAGATATTTCTTCAAGATTATATGATTGCCGAATCAGTTCACAAAGCGGTTCCCTGGCATTGATCGTAAACTCCCCCCAACCAAGTACGGATCCGAACGAATCAAAATTACACATGAACAGCCCCTTGCTTTCGGTTTCCGCCCGGTGTTTTCGGACATAGGACGCACTTCCTACCGATAGCTGTTCCTCGGCACCGAAACTAATCAAGCGGAAAGTTCGTTTGTGTTTTTTTGTGGACAACAAGCGAGCCAGTTCCAACAGGGCGGCACAACCAATAGCGTTATCGTCAGCGCCTACGGTTCCAGCCTGCGTGTCATGATGTCCGCCGACATAAATTATCTCCCCATCGGGATCGGATCCCTTCCATTGGTAAACAACATTTGACGAAAGACTTTTTACGGACCGGCCCGCAACGTTGATTCGGGCGCAAGGGGACTTTCCGGTCTTCCAGTTCCAGGCATCCATGTAAGCGACATTCAAACTCGGAACCGCACCATATTCTTTGACGTAAGCGGGAAAAAGTCCGTCCGCAAGTTGAATTGTACCAGGATAACGAGTATCAACGAACAGAATAAAAGCAGGTCGAGCCGCCATGAGGCGACGGTAATTATCGGCGCTTTCGATATGACAACCAAGATGGACAACCGCTTTTCCGGTCAGAAAAGAGAGATCTGAGTGTTGATATCCCGTTGCCGTATCGAAATAGACCAGTTCCGCTTCAATCGTATTACCGTTCGTGGAGGGAGCGGAGCCAAAGAGAGAACAGGGAAACGCTTTCCAATGTCCCTGAAAAAATACTTCAAGAGACTCCGAATCGACACACTGCTGGACAACGGGAAAATCTTCAATAACAGCATTTCCTCCGAATTGGGCAAAAGTTGAACAAAGGTATTCTGCCGCAATACGTTCTTTTGAGGAACCGGCCAGACGTACCCCTATCGTATCGACCAGTCCGCGCGTGTATTTTTCCAGATTCAAAGCGGAACATTTATCCATAACAGCACTGCCTCTTTCTATAAATTTTCAGTAACAAGAAATACAGCTTACGTACAAAAACAGTTTTTTCTTCACACTCACGGCATCGATAATTTTAGTATAATACTTTTTTCATGTCAAGCGCAGGAAAGTGTTATACTGTTCCTATTTTAAAATTTCCGCTGATTGACTGCGTGAATCGACTGTTCTTTTGACGTTTTAACAAAAATTCATCATGGAACCGGCATAAATGAAATTTGTATTTTGTAAAACGGAAATTTGCATGAAATACTTATGTATTTTTTAGCCGGTAAAGCAAATACGGTCCGGTTTCTAATTTTCCGTTGTATGCGGACAATACGGTACACTTACGACTATGTCTTGTCTTCTGTCTTTCTGCTTAATACTTTTTTCAACGCAATAATTGAGCTGTTCTGCAGAATTCTTTTGTCGGACAATTCATCAATGAATCCAAAAGTGATGTCTGTTACACTCGGTGAATCCGTATCGAAGGGATCTTATGTCAGGAACGCAACCGCACAATCCATACCGTCATTTCGTGAATCCTGATCGACGTTAAGATCTTGTTGCTGCGGATTGTCATTGTATCGATTTTTTTGACTGATACCTATAGACAGATACTCCGTGTTCATGATATAATGACGATTGGGACATGGATCCTCCTTTGAAAGAAAAATTGTTAGTTTCTCTTTATTATAGAGGAATGTTTGTCCCTTTTTATACTGCTTTTATTTGAAATTTTCCGCTCTCTTTGCCGATTGACTGCGTGACTCGGCTGTTCTTTTGACGTTATAACGGAAAATACATGATGGAATCGGTATAACTCCCTCCCCTCATTTTTCAGATGAACCTTAAACTTTAATTCAAGAGTATAATCGAAATCGGAAATTTCTGACATTATCCGGAAACATTCCCATAATTTTCCGTGAACAATTGTAATTTATTACAGGAGGATTACATGATAAAAACATCTTTGTTATCATTATCAACAGTTTGTTTGTTGCTTTTTGGAATATTAAATGCTATCGAGGCCGAGCCATCGAAAAATCTGAATGATATTCCGAAACAGGTTCCGGGGAAGTCTGTCTCGTCCGATCCCCTTTGTTCCTTGCCCAATACTGCTCTTGAGGAACTTGGAAATTTAAAAACGTTGAAATCAAATGAAATTACAGAATCTCCTGTCAAGCTTTCTTCTTCTGTTCCTATTGTTATTCTATAAAAACCCGTTAATTCTCCACCAA
>CAZZEF010000177.1:0-867 GCA_964652875.1 uncultured Planctomycetaceae bacterium | reverse complement strand
CCTGTCAGTATCGGCTTCGAATGTCTTGATCGGGAAATGTTCGATCCTGAAAAATGTTATGATCCCCTGGCGAATACCGGAGTCAAATGGGCACGTTGTCAAACCGGCTGGAGTCGCTGCGAGAAAGAAAAAGGAAAATACGATTTTGTTTGGCTTGACTCTGTTGTTGACAATCTTCTTCGACGGGGAATTCAGCCTTGGTTCAATGTTGGATTCGGCAACAAACTTTATATGAAAGATGTTTATAGTGAAGCGGCAGTTGGATTTGTTCCGCTTTATTATGGAGAAGAAACTCTTCAGGCCTGGAAAAACTATATTCATGCGCTTGCGAAACATTATAAGGGACGCGTTCAATATTTTGAAATATGGAATGAATCCAATATTCCGCAATTTTGGCAGCCCAAAAAGGCGGATCCCGACGAGTACGCCAAACTGATCCGCATTACCGCCGGAGCGATTCGCGCGGAGATCCCCGACGCAAAAATCGGTTCCTGCGTGAGCGGACAAGTTCAACATTTTTCGATCAGATTTCTCCAAACCGGAATCGTTAAGGATTTGAATTTCTTCAGTATTCATCCTTACTGCATTCAGCCTGAATTGAACTATGCCAAAGAGTGTTCCCTGTTGCGCCGACTGCTTGATGAGAACGGGGGAAAACACATTGCCCTCTGGCAAGGTGAATCGGGTTATGCCTCATGGTTCCCCGAAAAGCACTGGTTACTGCCGTATGTTCTGCAAAGTGAAAGGAATCAGGCCGTTTGGATGCTGCGCCGATATTTCATCGATATCACCAATGGAATTCAATTAAGTTCTTTTTTCCAAATGGCAGACATGATGGGAAAAGAATACAAAATGTCCAATTCATCA
>CAZZEF010000176.1:1510-9882 GCA_964652875.1 uncultured Planctomycetaceae bacterium | reverse complement strand
TTCAATAACCAGCGCAGGGATTCAAAACAGGATAATTCAAAATTAATGAATCCCCAACAGAAAAAATTCCGTCAAAACGAATCATCCAAGAAAGCCGCGGACTCCGTCAGGAATCAATCGAATTCGTCGGACACGGCCAAAAATACGAACGTCTCAAAAAAGAAATTATCTCAAAATTCCGAAAATAAAAACAAGTTAAAAAGTCAGAATCAACAGACACAGAAAGACAGCGGGCCATTTCCTGATTTAAAACCGCTGATCGGATCTCGGACAGTCTTTGAAAAGACGAACGATACAATAACGCCGTTGAATGAAATTGACCGCATTATATTGAAAAACCTCAAAGTATATCATCTTAAACCGGCGGTTCTTTGTTCCGATGCTGTTTTTTTGCGACGCGTTTATATTGATCTGATCGGAACCGTTCCCGATCCGCAGGAAGCACGG
The DNA here is from genome assembly GCA_964652875.1 of uncultured Planctomycetaceae bacterium. Taxonomy (GTDB): domain Bacteria; phylum Planctomycetota; class Planctomycetia; order Pirellulales; family Thermoguttaceae; genus JAUNBG01. The sequence continues at coordinate 9,435 of CAZZEF010000176.1, read as the reverse complement.
GCTTTTTTAAATGACCAAACGGAAAACAAAAGAGCAATATTAATCGACCGCCTTTTAAACGAGGACCGTTTTGTCGATTACTGGTCAATGAAATGGTGCGATTTATTGAAAGTCAAATCGGAATTTCCGATCAATCTCTGGCCAAACGGAGTAGCCGCCTATCATCGCTGGATCCAAAAAGCGATCCGCGAAAATATGCCTTATGATCATTTTGCCAAAATACTTCTTACCTCCGACGGAAGTAATTTTCGATGCGGACCGGCCAATTTTTACCGCGCCTGTCAAAACCGCGATCCCGTTTCTTTGGCTGAATCTGCCGCGCAAGTCTTTTTAGGATTTCAGCTCGCCCCAATGCCAAAAGAAAAACAGGAGCAAATGGCTAAATTCTTTACCCGTATTTCTTATAAAGGGTCCGCTCAATGGAAAGAGGAAATCGTCTATTGGAACCGTAAACCGCTTGATTCTCCTGACGTTGTTTTTCCGGATGGATCGCAAGGGTCGGTTGCCGCCGGTCAGGATCCCCGATCCGTCTTTGCCGACTGGCTGATTCAGCCGGGCAATAAGGCTTTCAACAACAACATTGTCAATCGGATTTGGTTTTGGATCTTTCAGCGCGGAATCGTTCATGAACCGGACGATTTTCGTGCGGACAATCCCCCCTGTTGCCCCGGCCTGTTGGAATATCTGTCCAACGAACTCGTTCAAAATAAATACGATCTCAAACATATTTACCGTCTGATTTTTAATTCCCGGACCTATCAGCAATCATCAATTACCGATAACGATTATCAGGACGCGGAAAAGTATTTCGCTGTTTATCCGGTCAAACGAATCGAGGCTGAAGTTCTTCAGGATATTTTTATTAAGATCTTTCATCTTCAGCTGACTTACATGAGTGAGGTTCCGGAACCTTACTCGTTCCTTCCCGATCGTCTTCAAACGGTTGAACTGTCTGATGCCGGAATCACCAATTCTTTTTTGGAAATGTTCGGTCGTTCAACAAGAGACACCGGCTTGGAAACGGACCGCAACAACGATGTAACCGCCTCGCAGCAACTCTTTTTCATCAATTCAAATGAGATCAATAATTGGGTAAAAAAAATGTCGCAGCAGTTCGGGAAAATGCGTCAGCTTGTGAACGCGGAAAATATGAAATCGGGCAAAAAATACGATCCCGCCGCGGGAATTGACAATATTTGGCTAACCTTGCTGTCGCGTTTTCCGTCTAATCAGGAACGGGAGTATTACCGGCAGATCATGAAACTGTCTAAAAACGCGGCGCAGTCGCAGGAAGATTGTATTTGGTCGATTGTAAACGGCAAGGAATTTCTTTGCCGTCACTGATCATTAATTCAATAAAAAGGGAATCGACAATGAAAAGGCGATCATTTCTTAAAAAAACCGTTATCGGACTCGGTCTGCTGGGTCTTCCGGAAGTCGGCAGTGATTTTTACCGAAACGCGTTCGGCAAATCGACTTCCAACGCAGCAGGCTCCTCTTTGGGAAAAGCCAAAAGCGTGATTCAGGTCTGGATGTGGGGCGGTCCAAGTCACTTGGAAACATTCGATCCAAAACCGGACGCGGGCAGAAATTTTTGCGGCGACTGGAACAAGCCGATCAAAAGTAATGTTCCCGGAATCGAATTAAGTCAATCGCTCCCCCAATTGGCGCAAACGGCGGATCTGTTCGCTCCGATTCGTTCCATGACTCATGACACCAATCATCATGAGACCGCCTGCTATCTGATGCAAACCGGAAGAATGCCTGGCGGCGGACTCGTCTATCCCAACCTGGCGGCTGTTATTTCAAAAATGAACGGTTATGATGCCGGATATAACGCGCCGATCCCTCCTTATGTTGTTTTGACAACCGCACAAGGCCGTTTTTCTGAAAGCGGCTTTCTCGGCCCCCGGTATAAACCGTTCGTTACGGGCGGGGATCCGAGTAAAACGCCTTTTCTCGTTTCCGGATTCGTCGCCGAAGGAATTACTCCGGAACGTCAGAAAAAAAGACGCGAACTGTCCGCTGATCTTGATCTGCTCGACAACAGCGCCAAAGATATTCCTCTTTATGACAAGATCGATCAGTTGAGAGACAACTCCTGGAAACTGCTTGACAGTAACGATATCAAAGCGTTCGATCTGACAACAGAACCGGAAAAGATCCGGGAAGCTTACGGAATGAACTGGTTCGGTCAATCCTGTTTGATGGCCCGGCGTCTGGTCGAAAAAGAAGTGCCGTATATAACGATCAATTACCGCGGTTGGGATACTCACCGAAAACACTTCGAAACGCTGACCCGTCGTCAAGGCGAATGGGATCAGGGACTCTCCTTCCTTTTAAAAGATCTGCGCGATCACAATCTGCTTGATCAGACAGTGATCTGGTGGAGCGGCGAATTCGGAAGAACACCTTTAATCGGTTGGGACGCTCCCTGGTTCGGCGGACGCGGTCATTATTGCCGTTGTTTTTCCGCAATGGTCGCCGGCGGCGGTTTCAAAGGAGGATCTGTTATCGGTAAATCGACTCCAACCGGTGAATACGTCGCGGAACGACCCGTTGCCCCTCAGGATCTGCTCGGAAGTATTTTCAATCGCGTTGGTATCAATCCAAACGATAAACTGAAAAATTCAAAAGGATTCGATCTGCCGATCATGCCTCCCGCTTCCGAAGCCGGACTCCTGACCGAATTGTTTGTTTGATCTCAAGATCGTTTCAAATTCCATTTGTGAGTGAAACCTTTATCCGCAGCCAATAAACAAGATTCCAATGATGAATATAATGAACGTTCGAAACTCCGTTGTTTTCCTGTTTCTTTCTCTGTTTTTCGCCGCCGTTCCCGCTTGGGGGCAGCGAATTATTTATGTCTATCCTTCGGGCGGACAGAAAGGGACTTCCTTTGAAATCATTATTTCCGGCCAACAAGTCATGCGCGCCAAAAATGTCTCCATTTCCGGCGAAGGTGTCCAAACGGAAATTCTCGAAGGCGGAACCGGCTTCCGGCTCAACGAATCCAATGAACGTTATGTCATTTCGCTGGAATTTCTTAAAGCGATCAAACGGGCATACGGGGAAGATCAGTTTCCAAGACTGATCAATCCGGTAAAACCCAAGGATACGGATGAACTTCTGAAACTTGAGAACATCGCCAAGCGCCGCCTTTGGATCAATCGGCTTTCCGATGAAAGTCTGTTTCAAAATAATGACGAAGCCAAAAATTTTCTGCAGCGTTTTTATTATGAGTATTACATGCCGCGCCCGGACCGTTTTTTACCTGTTCTGACCGGCAATCTACTTTCCGTCCGCGTGACAATTGATCCCAACGCAAAATCCGGCTGGAGAAATCTCACCTTAACAGGACCGCAAGGAATCAGCAATACAGTTCCGTTTCAAATTACTTCTGTTCCGGAAATTTGCGAAAAGGAACCGAACGATCCCGGAAATTCCTGGATCAAAAATATTAAAAAAAATCGGCCGAACAATCCGAAACAGAATGAAAAATTACGGATCTTCTTCAAAGATCTGCCGACACAGAATCTTCCCGTTATCTTTAACGGACAGATCCGTGCCGGTGATGCCGATCGATTCCATTTTAACGCGAAAAAAGGTCAAAAACTCATTCTGGCCTGTTGGGGACGTTTTCTTTCACCGTATCTTGCCGACGCTGTGCCCGGATGGTTTGCCCCTGTTATTACTCTTCTTGATCCTCAGGGAAAGGAACTGAAAACCGCCGATAGCTGGCGCTTCGATCCTGATCCGGTTATGCTCTTTGAAGTTCCCGAATCCGGCTCTTACACTGTTGATATCCAAGACTCTCTCTTTCGCGGAAGAGACGATTTCGTCTATCGGCTCGCCATCGGAGAATTTCCTTTTGTGACCTCAACCTCTTCGCTCGGACCCGTTGACTCAAAAAAAACAATCGCTCTGTCCGGCTGGAATTTACCTGTCCATTATATTAACCCTGAATCTGCTTCGAAAAATGCTTTTAATAACAACAATTCTTCCTTTGCTATTGATCAATTAAACGGCAGGGATCTTCTTTACCCAATCATTTTGGCAAACGAGTCACTGCCGGTCGTTGCCGAAAATGAAGCACCGAAAATACTGACTCTTCCGCTTGTCATTGACGGAAAGATCTCCAAGCCGAACGAACTCGATTCTTATCATTTTTCCGGTAAAAAAGGAGATAAAATCGTTTTGGACGTTTCCGCTCTCCGGTTCGGTTCCTCTATTGACGCCAAAGTCGAATTATATGATTCTCAAAACAATCTGATCGGCGAAAACGATGACCGCGCTGATGAATATGGACCTAACATCGGACTCGAAACCCATCATGCCGATCCTTACCTTCTTTGTGAACTTCCGAAAAACGGAATTTATACCGTTCGCCTGTTCAATATTCTTAATCAGGGCGGTCCGGAATACGGCTACCGCTTGAGAATTTCAAAACCGATGCCCGATTTTGAGGTTTACGCTTATCCTTCCGTCGTCCGTTTTCGGTCCGGAAATGAAATTCTTCAGCTGACCGCTGTTCGTAAGGACGGATTCAACGAAAAAATAGAAATCAACAGTTGTGACATTCAGACGCGCCGGTCCGATGACACATTAAAATTAAGCTGTTACGGCGCTTCCATTCCGGCGGGAGCCGACCGGGTTGTTTGTTCTGTTAATGTTGAAGGACAAAACAAAACGTTCATTCCCTGCGACTTAACCGCAACCGCCATTATTAACGGCAAAAAAGTTACCCATCGAATCATTCCGGCCGACAATCTCGAACAGGCGTTCATCTATCACCATTTAATCCCCCAAGATCACTTTTATATTTTAAAAAATTATCGCTCAATGCCGTCTCTGATTATGGAACCTGACAAACAAATCGTTTTCAAAAACGGGTCAGCCGATCTCGACTTTCAAATCGCTCAACGCGGTACGTTCGCCTATTATTTGCGCCAGCTTGAATCTGAAAGAAAAAAAACCAACGAAAATTTCAAGTCCGACAGCAATAATAACTCTTCCTTAAACAATAACAGGATCTCTGTCAGCAAGAATTCAAAAGTGAACATAAATACTGATAAAGACAGCGAGGATCAAAAGATCAATTTTCCCAAAGTGAATAAAAAACGCAACAAGATCAACAACGGTAAAAATGACAAAAATCCGAATGTAAACAATAAGAACAACATAAAGACGGAACAAACATCCGTTCCTGAATTTGAGTTCAGTGTCATTTCTCCGAAAAACATCGCAATTGATCACTGGGAGCTGAAAGATAAAAAACTCTCGTTCAAACTTAAAATAATGAAAACGGACGACAAGGCGGACGATCTTCCAGAAAAAGCGAATCTCGTCATTGCGCTGATGACGCCCCAACTTCCGTCAAAAGATCCGACCAAAAAGAAAGTTTCCAATATCAGAGAATATCTTCCGGCCGTTACTTTTCTTATTGAAAAGCAGAAAAAGAAAACGGAAACAGCTCAATAATATTTATGATCCCCCGATCAAAAAATCGGGGGAAACGAAAGCGGAATCAGAATTCCGAAGAAAGCAGATCCTTCAGTTCGGTAATTTCTTTTTGAAAGCCAGCGGAAAGAACGGGAAAACGACACCAGCCCTTTGGCGAAAGATCCCTATCGTCGAAATGAAACGCGGGAGCGCACCGTTCCCGTTTCCATTGAGAAGCGGTCCAGCGCTGATAAAACCGGATCTGCCATCGAATCAGATCCTTCCGTTTGGCTTCACTCTTCTGACGCTTCAATTCATCTTCAACATAAGCCAAGGCCTCCGCGGCCGGAAGACGCATACGAATAACCGCCTTTTCAAAAAGATCCAAAATCGGATAAGGCATCAGATCGCCCTCGTCTGTCTGATGACCGCCAGGCCGTAATTCCGCCGTCGGCGCTTGATCGTTAATCAATTTTAAAACAGGAAAAGCGTGACTTCCAGCAGGTCCTTCCGCTTCCATCCAGCGCAGCCATTTTCGCAGAAACGCCTTGTCAATACCGGCAAGAGGAGCCAGTCCTCCGCAAGTATCGCCGTCCATCGTCGCGTAACCGACCGACGCTTCCGATCGGTTGCCCGTCGTTAAAAGAAGCGAACCGGTTAAATTGGCTAAAAGCCAAACACCGGGCGCGCGGACCCGGGCCTGAATATTCTGAAGTGCCAAATCATCCTTTTCCCAAGTAAGCGGACGACCAATCGCTTTCGAAATCAGTTCTTTATAAGACTCCGTCTGCTCGTCAATACTGATCTGAAAATGAACCGCCCCGATAAAATCCGCAAGTTTTTTCGCCGCGTTTTTCGTTACCTTTCCGCTGCTGGATGTCGCCTGATAAATCGTCGTCAGAAGAGCCGCGGTCAAATCCTTCGGCGTGACCGCTTCGATCTTTTTCTTTTTCATCAGAAGCGCAACCGATGGAATAAAGGCCAGTTTTTGAAGAAAATCTTCCCGAGGTCCGGTCAATCCGTATTCGGTCATTAACCGAATCATCACCGCAATAGCGCCCGAATCGGCTCCCCCGCTGAGCGAAAGAGTGAACCCGTTCGACCTGCTTTTGCGCATGTAATCAAAAAGCGCCTGCGGAATCACCCGGGCAAATTCTTCGTAAACAAGATCCTTGTTCCGCTCCCAAGCTGGAAGATTTTTTTTGCGGACCGATTTGCCCGACTCGACCGAGACCGACGCTGTCGCTCCGTTGGAAAAGGAAAAACGCGCCGTTTCCGTCAGGATCGTTCCCCCGCTGATTACGGCGGATGCGCCATCATAAACATAAGATCCCGACTCATTGCCCATCAGATTGGCGTATGCGGCCGCGGCGAATTTCCGACTGACTTCCGCCAGCCGGGTACGCAAAACAGATCTCTTTTCAAATTCAAAAAAATCGGCGGACGGTATAACTAAAAGATCCCCGGTTCCGATCTCCTCCATTTCAAAATCGGAGCCGATCTGAACACACATTGAGCCAAACGGAAGATCCCAGCGTTCCCGACCGATCGGAACTGAAACGTTTCTCCCGGCACCTGACGATCGATCCGATCCTTTTCCCGGGTAAAGTCCCGGGGGAAGAAGATCAACGCTGATCTTTTTTTCCGGACCGATCCAGGAATCAAGATCTCTGAAATCGTTCTGATCTGATCCGATCCGCTTTCTTTTGCAGGCAAAGCCAAGCAGCGTTCCGTCAGAAACAACGGCGGCGGCGTTGTAACATTTTCCGCGATATTCCCAAGGAAGACCGAAAACCGCGGTTAATCCAATCGTCTCGGGAATAAGTTCCGTCAGCAGATCTGCCGAATGCTCCAGTGTCGAAGGAGCATTAAGCCAATGTCCGCAGCCGGGTCCGCAAAGAACAAGCTCCGGAAATACGATCACTTTCGGATCGTTCGTCCGTTTCTTTCGGATCTCCGTCAGAAAAATTTTTATGTTTTTTCCGATCTCCTGCCAGTCGAAAGGAGTAACGTTCAATGATGCGGCACTCAAAAAGATCTTTTCCATTTTTCCCCCCAAAACAAGGATTGTTATTACTTGTAATTTTAATCCGTTCGTTTCTTTCCGCAAGTGTTCTAAAGCCTCTGTTTTTAAGTATTTTTCAAAAATTTTTCTGTTCCTGTCTTCTCTAATTATATTGTTATTATTTTTCATTATAACAGCGGATCCGGTCCGCCGGTTACGGCCCCCCAACCATCACTCCAACCTGAATTTTCACTCTTCCCGACATTGGATCTCCCCCCGGCTCCCTATTCATCGTTCCGAAAATACCCCCGGTCAATGATTGACAATATTATTGTTTCATGTTATTTTATTGATAATTCCGTTTTATATTAGAGAAACGGGAAAATGAGTTTATGTCCCGACCCAATCAAGCAACGCTGCCAATATATTTTGTCAGCCGGTGGTCTGATTTTACTGAAACGGATCCAGACGCGGCGGC
>CAZZEF010000176.1:0-1500 GCA_964652875.1 uncultured Planctomycetaceae bacterium | reverse complement strand
AAACAGGAGTCCGGAAAAAACCAATATCAACACGGAGAAAAGAGAAATGGAAAATTTTGTTGAAACATCAATCGCCGCGCTGAAAAAGCAGATCGGCGAGGAACGGGTCGTTTGCGGACTGTCTGGCGGAGTCGATTCCGCGGTAACCGCCGCACTCGTCTCCAAGGCAATCGGCGACCGACTGACCTGTATTTTCGTCGATACCGGTTTAATGCGCAAAGGCGAAATGGAATCGGTTCGCGAAGTCTTTACCGATCACTTTAAAACAGATCTTCGCATTGTCGACGCGGAAGATCGTTTTCTCGCTCAGTTGGCGGGGGTAACTGATCCGCAAAAGAAGCGCAAGATCATCGGCAAACTCTTTATCGATATTTTCTCCGAAGAGGCCGCCAAGGTCAACGGCGCGAAATTTCTCGCACAAGGAACGATCTATCCCGATATCGTCGAAAGCGGCGGAACTCCGGACAAGCCCGCGTCAACAATTAAATTTCATCATAACGTCGGCGGACTGCCGGACGATCTCGAATTTGATCTCGTCGAACCTCTCCGTCTGCTTTATAAAGAAGACGTTCGACGTGTTGGACGCGAACTTGGACTTCCTGAATCGCTCACCAGTCGGCATCCATTCCCCGGACCCGGACTTGCCGTTCGATGCCTCGGCGAAGTTACCAAAGAAAAACTCGATAAACTTCGAGAGGCCGATGCCATTTTAACCGAAGAAATTCGGGCCGCCGGTCTTTATAACTCCATTTCTCAAGCTATCGCCGTCTGTCTGCCCGTTCAAAGCGTTGGCGTTCGAAACGGCGAACGCTGTTACGAAAACGCCGTTGCGCTTCGATGTATTAAAACAACGGACTTCATGACCGCCGAAAGTGTTCGGCTCCCTTGGGAGGTTCTCGATAAAATCGCCGCCCGTATTCTCAACGAAGTACACGGTTTCAATCGCGTTGTATACGATGTCAGTCCCAAACCGCCCGCAACCATCGAATGGGAATAACAGACTAACAAATGTTGTATTCCCGCTAATATATTTTATGCGATTATATTGCGGGAATTATGCCGATGTGTTCCCCTCCTCTTCGGTTCGCGCCCATCTGTCGATCATAAAAGCTTTGATGACCCTCCCGAAGAGGCGGATCAGATCCGCGAAAGCAGCAGGCCAGAACAACCATTGGTGCTTTTATACTTCTTTTATTTTAAATTTTCCGTGATCTCCGCCGATTGACTGCGTGAATTGGCTGTTCTTTTGACGTTATAACGGAAAATTCATGATGGAATCGGTATAATGTAAGATCCCTTCTCGCGCTTTTACCCCCGACAAGCAACCAAAGAAACTGACAAGCAACCAAAGAAGCTGACAAACAATCAAAGAAACTGACAAACAGCCAAAGAAACTGACAAGCAACCAAAGAAACTGACAAGCAACCAAAGAAACTGAAAAACAGCCAAAGAAACTGACAAGCAACCAAAGAAGCTGACAAACAATCAAAGAAACTGACA
>CAZZEF010000175.1:0-9928 GCA_964652875.1 uncultured Planctomycetaceae bacterium | reverse complement strand
TTGACTTTTTCTGTCAATACCAATTCCCGGAAAATCAAGTGGAACCAGTATATAATGGAAAATTCATGATGAAATCGACCTATCACCTTTAAATGAAATTTTGGACAGGTTCTAAGAGGTCCCTTTTTTTCATCAAAAAACGGAAAGCAATAAAGCGGATTGTTTGTTTTTGCTACTTGTTATACTGCTCTTATTTTAAAAATTCCGTCATCACCGCCGATTGACGGTGTAAATAGGCTGTTCTTTTGACATTATAACGGATAATTCATGATGGAATCGGTATAACATCCGAAGGGAAAATGCGATTCCGTTAAAGTGAAACTAAAGCGTCACGTTTTCCCCGCCGTTGATCGATCCCATCGCGCCCCAAACGCCCCAAGGTGATTTACCGGACGCGTTTTTGTAATTTTGAGTAATTGTCTGATTAACATCGCCGCAGTCTATTGTTTCGGAAATAAACTTTACGGAACCATCGGCCAGTGCTGCGTTTATACCGCCGGAATGATAGCTGCTGGTCGTCAGCGTTGTGTAATTAGACATCGGATAATTGGAGTTGCAGCAGTGCGGAGAGTTGGGGGACATCATGCAGAGAATACTCGTAACGGGAGTCCATGCATTGGGATATCCCCGACCGGGCCCTTGATAAATTTCATCACCGCTAATCTTATAAGTATTTAAAAAGTAATTTTGATCGTTCGGATCCCGGGCCGCGCCCATACATTTGGCGATGTTCGATTTATCATTAAACCCGCTGACGATGACCATTCCGCCGCGCACAGGATTTTTCGCGTCGTTGAAATTATAAACGATTCCTTCTGCCAGAAGTACTGTATTGCTTGTCCCGTCAAGGAAAACCGCCATTGTCGTTTTACGAGATCCCCCGAATGAGTACGCCCCCCGAGGAGTATCCAACTGACTAAAAGCGCTGGCGCCGACAATGTAATCGCCAAGACAGCACCGATAATTGGTAACGGCGTTTCGACCTTTATTTTCAGTTGAAAATTGACCGTTTTCCGGAGTAACTTCCGAAGGACAAATAAAAGCGGTCTGCTTAAGACGAAATGGATTTGTAGCCCCAACATCATAAGAGCTGTAAAATGTACCAGTTCCGGAACCGGTAAGAGTCTTTTTATAACCGGGTATGATCTCATCGTAAACAGCTTGAGCTTCGACATAAGGAAGAGTTGGAACTGCCCAACCGTAACCATTGCTGGCCAAAAATTGATTCCAGTTGGTACTATTGGAAATAAATTTGGTCGCCCCCATCGATAACTGGCAGGCACGGGACGGGAGATAGCCGAACGAATCAACATGATTATGCTGGGCCAGAGCCAGCTGCTTCAGCTTATTCGTGCATTCCATACGCCGGGCCGCTTCGCGGGCCGCCTGAACCGCCGGTAAAAGCAGTCCGATTAAAATACCAATGATCGCAATAACGACCAGGAGTTCCACCAATGTAAATCCTTGTTTTTTCATTACTTGTTCCTTTTAAAAAAGAGTTAAGTTTTACATAGCATTAAGTTTTATATTTTCGCGGTATTTCAAAATAAAACCTGAAAGGCCCATCTGAAAGATGGGGGGTTAGCCCATTGCGAAAAATTAAAGCAGTATAAAATCTTCTGATTACTTGTCGGAGTTTCTGATTTTAATCAGTATTTTAATATAGCAGATGATCACTGTTATAATCGATACGGGCCCGAAGGAAAACACGATCCAAACAGGAGGTGCCTGCATTGTTGAGCTAAAAAAGGTAATAATTGACCAGAAGATAATTGTTTCCAGCTTAATAATCTGTGTCATCGAAAACAATGCCGAATAAACAAATGATCGATTAACATCGGTTAACTTTAAGGGGGTGTTCCAGTAACGACAGGGAATGATTCGGGGCAGTAACATAAGCAGATAAAAAAGTATTCCAATACCGGGAATAAGGAGAAGTTCCATTCGATTTCCAATACGGTTGGGAACTCCATTCAGATCGAAATGAACAGGAATTTGCTCCGGAAGATTTAACCAATTCAAAAAAAATATCACCAGAGACAGCAGCAAAAACAACAGAGAAAGTATTTCCAGTATTTTATGAAATCTCGTATATTTGATCATGATCCGTTACTACCCACATATGATGATTTTAAGAATGGGGGGACTCATTATTATCGATTTCCCAAATTTTACTCTATCGACCAATGCATGTCAATAGTCACATTTTATTGAATGTCTTTAAGAGTCTATTCTGAAATCAATCCAATAAAATGATACATAACGGGTATTATACTGCTCTTAATTTAAAAATTTCCGTCCTTAACGCCGATTGACTTCGTGAATCGGCTCTTGTTTTGACGTTATAATGGAAAATTCATGATGAAATCGGTCTATAAATGCAAAATAGAGCATGAGTTGAAATAGTCTGCTTTATATTACAATTTGTCAGCCATATTTATTAATTAAAAATACAAAAAACAGATTCTGAACCGCCCCGATTTTTATATATATTTATTGTATAATTCGGTTCGGCTTTTTGCAAAACGGGCAATGACGGTAAAATAGAAAAGAAGTACAAAAAGAAGAAAAGGATTGTCGTTGATTAAAAATTTAAAAATTTCCGGTCAAAAGAGAAAAGGACTCTTGATCTAAATAAAAATTGATATATAATAATGCGAAATTGGGGAGGATAAGCGAATGGCTAGCGGCCTCATTGGAAATGAGGTGCCCTGAAAGGGGTTGCGGGTTCGAATCCCGTGTCCTCCGCTTGCATAAAAATGTTACGGAATGCCTTCCAACGGTGTTCCGTTTTTTTTTGGATTATTGATCTTTTTGATATTTTTCGCAACCGATAAAGGAGAACACAGGATGAAAATCGTTTTAGCAGCTGATCCGTTTGCCGTTGAACTGAAAAACAGTATTGTCAAACATCTCAAAGAACTCGGTCACGAAGTTATCGATTACGGATCGACCGATACGAAAGAAATTCCTTATTATGAATGCGCGCCCGTTGCCTGTAAAGCGTTGCAGAACGGAGAGGCGACACGCGGAATTCTGCTTTGCGGATCCGGAATGGGAATGTCGATGATCGCCAACCGGTTCAAAGGAATTCGGGCTGCGGTCGTCGAATCCGTTTTCGCCGCCAAGATGTGCCGCGCGATCAATGACGCCAATGTTCTTTGTCTGGGAGCCATGATTTGGGGCGGATGGATGGCCAATGACGCCGTTGATGTCTTTTTGAAAACCAATTTGGCTGACGGACTGGAAGGTTTGGCCGGTTTTCTGAATCAGGCCGTTAAAATCGTCGATAAAATTGACGGTAAATAATCGGGTAAAATTCAAATTCTTCTGAAAAGATCTCTGTCCTTTCACGCTTCAAGGAATATTTTTTGCCGTTTCTTCCGATTTTTTGAAAGTCGGAAGCTGGATCGGCGAAATGTCTGAAAAAACCAGGCGGTAAACGGAAATTAAGTTTAGATATTTACTGCTTGATTCATAAAGAGATAAAATTTTATCAACGCAACACATCATCGGAGAAGAACAATGCTTATTGACCGAGTGGATCTTTATTTAGCACGTTTACCGCTGAAAGCGCCTTATCTGATTGCTGATCGAGCGCAGGATCATTGCGATACCGTTTTTTTGCGACTTGAGAGCGAAGGCTGCGTCGGTTGGAGCGAGGTAACGCCGGGAAATACAGCCTGTCTGACTTCCGAATGGTCCGGCGGTGTTTTTAGTTCCGTCAAAGAGAATCTGATGCCACTTTTGGCCGGAGTTTTTGCGATTCAGGACGGCGACAATCTGACGGAAATTCTCTCTCCGGTCAAGGGAAACCGACAGGCAAAAGCGGCATTCGATATGGCCTATTGGGATCTGACGGCCCGGCAGAATTCCGAACCGCTTTGGAAAACAATCGGCGGATCGAAAAAACCTATTGATTTGGGCATAACTTTCGACCGAATGGAAAATCATGACGACTTCTTTAAGGCGCTTGCCCGGGCGTTTGCGGAAAAATACCGCCGGTTGACTGTTAAACTGCGGCCCGGTTGGGATATTCAGGTTATTAACGCGCTGCGCTCGGAATCACCGTTCTTTATCGATCTGAATGTTGATATTGAAGGAGCGCTTGATTTCAACAGACATTCGGAGATCCTGGCCCGACTGGAAGATTTCCTGCCTGCGGCGATTGAACAGCCTCTGGCCCCTTGCGATTTTGTTGCTCACGCTATGATGCAGGAGCAGACGCGGACGGCCTTGGCTCTTGATGAATCGATCGAAACACCGGAACAAGCTGAAATCGCGATTGATCTTCAGGCCTGTCGGATGTTCAGTATGAAACCGGCCCGGGTCGGAGGTTTTACCCCGGCCAAAAAGATCACAACGCTGGCCGAGCAGGCCGACCTTCCCTGTTACGGATCGTTCGATCTTCAGTCGTCGATCGGATATCGTCAGTTACTGGCGCTGGCTTCGCTCCCCAATTTCACCAAAGCTTGCGATTATATTCGCTTTGACGAGATCTTTGTTGAGGATCCCGGGACGCCGGTTGTTTGTGTTGATCGGACCGAGCCGGGAGAAAACGGAAAAGAAGATCGCGTTTGGAAAAGCGCGGAACTTTGGGAGGAGCCGGGCCTCGGATGTGAACCGGATCCCGCGGTTCTCGAAAAATACACTGTTGAGAAAATCGGCTGGCAGCGGTCCTGATCTTTACCTGGACCATTTTAAAAGGACTCGGTCAATTTTGACAAAGTGTGTTCCAAGACAAATGAAACACTCTTTTTTGAGATCCTTTTTAAACGGACAGTTTTTATACTGTTCTTCTTTTAAATTTTCCGTCATTTCCGTCGATTAACTGCGTGAATCGGCTCTTCTTCGACGTTATGACGGAAAATTCATCATGAAACCAATATATCAGTATATACCGACGCTTCATGATCTGTTGTTCTTTTATTTTAGAACAGAAAATCAAAACGTAATCGCCGGGACTGCCCCAACGTTTCGAAAATTACTTGAACACAGTGAAAAACTGAAATTATATTGACAATAGAATATGTTTTTATAGAATCCGGAAACGGAGACGGCAATTTTACTCTGATCAATCAGCAATTGCCCTCCGCTTCAAGACGAATAGACAGTTTCTCCTTTGGAGACGGCAATTTTATTCAGATGAATCAATAATTGTTGTGAACAGTTGTCCTTTATTTTAAGAGGAAAAAAGAAATGAAAAGAAAAGCATTTACATTAGTTGAGCTGCTGGTCGTCATCGCGATCATCGGTATTTTAATCGGCCTGCTGCTACCGGCGGTCCAGGCGGCGCGGGAGGCGGCCCGGCGTATGCAATGCACCAATAATTTGAAACAGCTTGGCGTTGCGATGCACAATTATCATGACGCCATGCTGGCTTTTCCCGCCATGCGAAATGGGGCAGAATGGGACGGCGGCGCCGGCGGAACACTTTCTTTTCATGTCATGATTCTTCCGTTTGCGGAACAGCAGGCATTATACGATCAGTTTTTGAGCGCGTCGACCGTCTATTCAGGATCTTATACTGCCTATGCGGGCGCAAAAGTCTGGCCCTCAATGACCGCCACCGTCTTTCGGGGAAAGAGCATCTCTTATCTCTCCTGTCCTTCCGATCCGCAATCAAGCAATCGATACGTCAACGATATCCAAAAGGGGAGTTATATCGGCAGTATCGGCGATACGGTTACCAAGGGAGCGGATTACTCCATTCTTGCCCGCGGTTTTTTCGACGGACAGCGTTTTTCTTTCGCGAATCCTGCTTATAAACCCAACTGGCGCCCAATTGCCGCCATTCTC
The DNA here is from genome assembly GCA_964652875.1 of uncultured Planctomycetaceae bacterium. Classification (GTDB taxonomy): domain Bacteria; phylum Planctomycetota; class Planctomycetia; order Pirellulales; family Thermoguttaceae; genus JAUNBG01. The sequence continues at coordinate 4,129 of CAZZEF010000175.1, read as the reverse complement.
GACGGGACCAGTAACAGCGTCATGCTTTCGGAAACGGTAACCGCGGCAAGTCAGAACAACGCTTATATCAAATCAAACTTTGTCTGCGACAGTGCCGTTACCTTTCACCCGTCAGACTGCGCGAATACAAGAGATACTCTTGAGCCGCTGCAGATGAAAAGCCAATATGTCTATGCCGGCAACACAAATTATATGAGCCGCGGTTCGATCTTTACTAACGGACAACCGCAATGTATGACCTTTCAAACGGTCATGCCTCCCAACTCGCCGAACTGCGCAAGTACCCCCAAAGATACCGGCGCTACTTCCCGGATCGGAATCCGCGCTCCTTCGAGCAATCATTCCGGCGGCGTCAATGTTGCAATGGCTGACGGCGCGGTTCGTTTTGTCAGCGAAACCATTGATGTCGGTAATCAGACTTACTCCGGAGAACCGGAAAACAATCCCGGCGAAAGTCCGTTCGGCGTTTGGGGAGCAATGGGCACCATTAACGGCGGCGAAACAAAAATGCTCTGATCCTTAATCGGCCGCCTTTCAAAATCCTTCGTCAACAGTTTGGCGGCCGTTTTCCGCAGATTCTGGTAAATTACCTGTTCGGGCCTTTTTATACTGCTCTTCTTTTAAATTTTCCGTCATCTCCGCCGATTGACTGCGTGAATCGGCTCTTCTTTTGACGTTATATCGGAAATTCATGATGGAATCGGTATAAATAAAAACTGTATCAATGTCTTTTCGCTCTTTTGATCAACGTTTTTTGGCCTGATTGACCGAACTGTTTTTATATTGTATAATAACGGCGAATTCAGTACTTATGGAAAATCCAAAAATTCCTGCCGTTGTATATTGTTTCATTTTCCCTTTTCCAGTTCCAATGACCGAAGGACAACCGGTTCACAAAATTGACCGACGGAAAAATGAAATGATAAAAATGACGGCAGTATAAAATCCGCGTTTTTTATTCAATGACGAAAAAGTCATTATACCGTTTTCATTGCAGTTTTTCGATTTCACTAAATGCACTGCCAATTGACAATGTTTGTCGGCGGTTATCGCAAAATTGAAATGCCGACGGTATAACCTTTTTCTTTTTGATAAAAACCGATAAATGATGTTTGGATCTATTATACTGCTTTTATTTTAATTTTCCGTCATCTCCGCCGATTGACTGCGTGAATCGGCTTTTTTTGACATTGTAACGGAAAATTCATGATGGAATCGGTATATTTGGACAGGAGAAACAGAAAAAATGAGATATACCCCCAATCCGGACTCGACGGTAAAAGAGATGCTTCATACGCTGGGGCTCTCTTCATTGGATGACCTTTTTGTTGACATTCCGGAAACGATCCGTATAAAATGCAAACTCCCCCAAGCAAGCGGTCAATCGGAAATGTCGGTAACGCAGCAGCTAAAACAGCTGGCGCAGGATAATATTTCGACGGAAGACTGCCCGATCTTTCTTGGCGCGGGCTGTTATGATCATTATATTCCGGCGGCGGTCAAACATTTGCTTCAGCGCTCGGAATTCTATTCCGCGTACACCCCTTACCAACCGGAAATCAGTCAGGGTATTTTACAGGCGATTTTCGAATATCAGTCGCTGGTCTGCCGTCTGCTGGATATGGACATTGCCAACGCCTCGCTCTATTGCGGAGGAAGCGCCTTGGCTCAAGCCTGTCAAATCGCCGCCGACACCGCCAAAAAAAGACGGATCCTGATCCCCGAAACTCTTCATCCGGATTATAAAAAAATCATTCGGACCTATAACATCAGCGATAAACTGATCCTTGATTATATCCCGTCGAAAAACGGACAAATTGATCTTGAAGTCCTCGACAATATGCTCGACGGAAACGATGATATCGCCGCGGTAATAATTCAGTATCCGAATTTTTACGGTATAATGGAAGAGGTCGGAAAGATCTCCAAAATGGTTCATGACGCCCAAGCGCTACTGATCATGTCGGTCGATCCGATTCCGCAAGCCATGCTTCGTTCGCCGGGGAGCTGGGGGGCCGATATCGCTGTCGGCGATGGTCAGACACTTGGTAATCCAATGAGTTTTGGCGGTCCACACCTTGGTTTTATGGCGGTCCGACAGGATCTTCTGCGAAAAATTCCCGGCCGACTGGTCGGTGAAACCGTCGATTCACACGGTTTAAGATCCTATGTCCTGACACTTCAAGCCCGGGAACAGCATATTCGACGCGAAAAAGCCAATTCCAATATCTGCTCCAACGAAGCTCTTAACGCCCTGGCCGCCGCGATGTATCTGGTCTTTACCGGTCCGCTCGGTCTCAAACAAGCCGCCTACTGCTCTCATCATATGGCGCAGTACGCGCACACTGAATTGGAACGGCTCGGATTCTCTTTCCCGTATTCCGCCCCGTTCTTCAGGGAATTCGCCGTCTCCGTCGATGACCCTGCCGGTCTGAACGATTATCTGCTCTCAAATGGAATTATCGGGGGTTATGAACTCCCCGGCGCGCTCCTGCTGGCCTTTACGGAAAAACGGCGGCGCGAAGAAGTCGATGAACTGGTTCTCCATATGCGCGAATTCTGTTTCGGATCGGATAACTTTTCTTCCGAATCAAATCAAAACGAATCAGAGGATCGTCAAGATAAACCTGAAAATTGCGGATCCGTCAACGAAAATTTAAAAAACGACGAAAAACAGCCGGAAGCGGTCCGCAAAAATAAAGGAGGTTTGGAACAATGAAACTGATCTTTGAAAAAAATGTCAAAGGAAGCAATTATTTCCGTTTTCCACTTCAGGATCTTCCGCCAATTGATCTTCAGGAAACAATTCCGGAAGATCACTGGCGCGACACGGATCTCGGGATCCCGGAATTGAGTGAGCCGGAAGCGGTTCGGCATTATACGGAACTGTCTCATCGGGCCTTCGGGGTCGACGATGGAATGTACCCGCTCGGCTCATGCACAATGAAATATAATCCGAAGATCAATGAATGGGCCGCCGCACTTCCCGGTTTCGCCAATATTCACCCTTATCAAAAACCGTATACCGTTCAAGGGGCGCTCGAATTGATGTATGAACTTCAGATCATGCTCTCGGCACTCGGCGGAATGGACCAGTTTACACTTCAACCGGCGGCCGGAGCGCATGGAGAAATGACCGGGATCATGATCGTTCGCGCTTGGCATAAAAGCCGGGGGGAAGATCAAAAGCGCAATGTCATTCTGATCCCCGACTCCGCGCACGGAACCAATCCGGCAACCGCGGCGCTTGTCGGTTATAAAGTTCGTGAAGTCAAATCGAACGATGCCGGCCGGGTCTCAATTGAAGATCTCAAGGCCAAACTCGGAGAGGACGTCGCCGGACTCATGCTGACCAATCCGAACACGCTCGGACTTTTTGAAACGGATATTCTGGAGATCTCCCAACTCGTGCATAAGGCGGGCGGGCTTCTTTATTATGACGGAGCCAATCTCAACGCGATTATGGGCGTTGCGCGTCCCGGTGATATGGGCTTCGATTTGGTCCATTACAATTTGCATAAAACTTTTTCAACCCCTCACGGAGGGGGAGGACCCGGGGCCGGTGCGGTCGGCGTTAAAGAATTTTTAGCGAAATTCCTTCCTTCGCCGATCATTATCAAGACCAAAGACGGTTTTTACGATCTCAAAGACGACTGCCCCGACTCGATCGGAAAAGTCAAAACATTTTACGGAAATTTCGGTGTCTGCGTCCGCGCTTACACTTATATTAAAAGTATCGGAATGGAAGGCCTTCGTCAGGCTTGTCAGCATGCGGTTCTCAATGCCAATTACATTCGGCAGTGCCTTTCGGATGATTATGACATTCCTTTTTCAGAGATTTGCAAACACGAATTCGTCGCCACTAACGCCAAACAGGCCGAATACGGAATTCGAACGCTTGATCTGGCAAAACGTCTGATGGATTTCGGCTATCATCCGCCGACCATTTATTTCCCATTGATCGTTCATGAAGCGATGATGATCGAACCGACCGAGACGGAATCGAAGGAACGGCTCGACGATTTCATCGCCGTAATGAAACAAATCGCCGCCGAATGCAGGAATGATCCCGAAACCGTCAAAAACGCGCCGCACTCGACCGTCATAACGAGAGTCGACGAAACAAGAG
>CAZZEF010000174.1:0-9965 GCA_964652875.1 uncultured Planctomycetaceae bacterium | reverse complement strand
AGCAGATGGAGGCCGCGCTGGTTGAAAACCTTCTGAACAATAAACAGGAAACCGAAGAAGAAATTGAACAGCAGCGCTCCTGGGTTCGTGAACTCAAAGCCAAAGTCGCTGACTGGACTTGCGAAAACGGCAAACTGATCTCCGCCTCCGCTGACTTCCTGATCCGAAGAAGCAACTGGATCTTCGGCGGTGACGGTTGGGCTTACGATATCGGTTACGGCGGACTGGATCACGTCGTCGCCTCAAATCGCGATGTCAATATTCTCGTTCTCGATACTGAAGTTTACTCCAATACCGGAGGACAGGCTTCGAAATCGACCCCGATGGGTGCGGTCGCCAAGTTCGCCGCCGGCGGAAAACCGACCGGTAAAAAAGATCTCGGTATGATGGCCGTTAATTACGGTACCTGCTTCGTCGGTCAGATCTCTATCGGCGCCAATCCGGCTCACGCGATTAAGACTCTTGTCGCCGCCGAGTCCTATCATGGTCCGTCCCTGATCATTGCATACGCGCACTGCATCAATCACGGTATTGATATGAAGGCCGGTCTTGAACTTCAGAAAGAAGCCGTTAAGTGCGGTTACTGGCCGCTTTGGTCCTTCGATCCGCGCCTTGAGAAACCCTTTAATCTTGCCAGTAAGGCTCCTGAAGGTTTCCTCAAAGATTTCGAAGCCAAACAGAACCGGTTCAATCAGCTCGCCCGACTCAATAAAGACGCTGCCGCAAAATTCCAGGAAACTTTCCAGGAAAATATCAACAAGCGGTATGAGTTCTATAAAGCGATGCAGGACGTCAAATGATTTTTTATCAATCTTTTATACTGACAACAGCGTTTTTTGACGGTAAAACAGAAATGAAATAATGAAATCAGTATAATTTGATTTTCGAAAAATGGTCCGGCGGTGATCCAATTACTGCCGGACCTTTTTTTCGGATCTGTCCGGACATGGCCTTGTCTTTTCCCGGATCTGCTGTTCAGATCGACTGGTTTTGGGGGGCAAGAGTGATCTCTTGTCGATCTTCTTCCGATTTGGTTTTTCTCTTGTAAATTCCTGCTGAGCCGAAAGTATTTTTCTTTTTTATCTATTGCAAATGGGATGCGGTTTGGTTAAAATTAATTCAAATTAATGACGACAGAAGACCCTCCTTTTAATTTTCCGTTATTGGGTTCGGTTGATTTTGCGAACCGACAGATCTTTAATGCGGAAAAATAGGTCAATAACCTGTTTAGACGAACCAAAAATTTTTTAACGGTGACAAAATGAAACGAATTTTTCTTGTAATGACGATCATTCTTTTTTTCTGTGTTTGTGTTTGGGGAGAGGAAAAAATTGACCGGCGCGCACTGGTCGAGCGTCATCATATACGAAGTGAACGGACAAGACTTCTGGTCCCGGTCGGCAACGGCGAACTCTGTTTCAATGTTGATGGAACCGGAATGCAGACGTTCGCTGGAACGACCCTTTCGCATTGGGGCTGGCATGAAACGCCGTTGCCGTCGAAATACAAACCATCCGATATTCCGCCCGCGGGCACGATGCAGAAAGGACGCAACAAGGGTCTTGATATTTTTCCGAAGGACAAGGAGGATCTGCGTCTCTGGCTGCGAAAGAACCCGCATCGGGCCAACATAGCCCGGGTTCGGCTGATGTATCCGGACGGCAGGGAGATCTCGAAAGAAGAAATTACGGATCAAAAAAGAGACATGGATCTTTGGACCGGTGTTCATACCGCTCAATATAAGCTTAACGGCGTTCCGGTTCAAGTTCAAACGGTGATTGACGATACCGACACGGTTTCCCTTCGGGTTGAATCCCCGCTCGCTTCTTCCAAAGGAATGGAGATCGTTCTTGATTTTTCGCTTCCGATCGGAGAGACCGGCCGCTGGACACATGAAAAAAACAAAGGTCAGAAGGAAATATATTGGGACTTCGAAGGGGGGCGCGGTGACTTCAGCGCGATAGATAAACACAAAACGAAGGTCACCGCGGTATTGGAAAAAAATGATTATAACGAACTCAAAGAAAATATTACCGCGCTTGAGCTGGACCGAACCGTTGATCAATGGAAATATCAAGCGGGAATATCTTGCCGGAACGCGTCGATTGTTCATGGATCCAATCAGCATGTGTTTCGAATTATTCCGCGGGAAAAATCATTTGAGGTTTCCTTTCGTTTCGGACCGAAACTTGCCAAACATTCTTCTCGAATAACTTTTGAACAAACGGAAAAAGCGTCGAAGGCTCGTTGGGAAAATTTTTGGTTGACCGGAGGAGCGATTGATTTATCGGAAAGTTCCGATTCGCGCTGGAAGGAATTGGAACGGCGGATCGTTCTTTCGCAGTTCTTGATGAGAACCAGTTCGGCGGGAAGTTATCCCTGCTCCGAAAGCGGACTTTTGGCGATTGATCAGTGGCAAGGGCGTTTTCATATGGAAATGACCTGGTGGCATTTGGCTCATTATTTTCTTTGGGAGCGGGAAGATCTTGCGGACGAGGCGCTTTCATGCTATTCGAAATTCAGGGACAATGCCCGTCTTTATGCCAAACAGCTTGATTATAAAGGGTATCAATGGCAGAAGGAAGTCGCGCCGGACGGGCGGACGGCCCCTTGGGTCGGAAGTAATATGCTTGTCTGGAAAGAACCGCACCCGTTCTTTTTTGCCGAGCTGGAATATCGGGCCCGTCCTGCGAAAACGACCCTTGATAAATGGGCCGACATTCTCAATGGAACCGCGGTTTATATGGCCGATTATCCGGTTAAAGACGCCAAAGGCATTTATCATCTTGATCCGATCATGCCTCCTTGCGAACGGGGAGTTACCAAAGATGCCGTTTTTGATCTCGCTTACTGGCGTTTCGGATTGCGGCAGGCGAATATCTGGCGTCAGCGGCTTGGTCTGCCGAAAAATACCGATTGGGAAAACGTTGAAAAGAATATGGCTCCGCTTCCGGTCAGCGAAGACGGTCTTTATGTTCATTCAGCGGACTGGCTCGATTCTTATACTGACAGCCGGAATTGGGAGCATCCTGATCTGATCGGCGTTTACGGAATGCTGCCGCCGCTGAACGGAGTCGATCCCAACATTGCGAAAAAAACAGTTCAAAAAGTCATTTCCGTTTGGCAATGGCACCGATGCTGGGGTTGGGATTTCCCATGGACCGCTATGGCCGCCGCGCGTACCGGTCAACCGGATCTTGCGGTCGATATTCTTCTGAAAGATTCGCCGCGAAACTGTTATGACGAACGCGGTGTTAATTCCGGCGGACCTTGTCCCTATCTTCCCGGAAATGGCGGGATCCTTTACGCGACGGCGCTTATGGCTGCCGGTTGGGATGGAGCCCCGAACGAAAACGCGCCCGGCTTTCCCAAAAACGGTTGGAAAGTCAAATACGAAAATCTGCGAAAAGCTCCTTGATCAATGTATGTCGAACGTGTTTGTCTGATGCCTGTTTTGAACAAGGAATGTCATGTTTTGTGAACGGAGAGGTCCCAGTTGAAAATGAAAAATATTTCTGTTGTCCCAAATAAAAATTTGTGCGGCGATGCGTCGAAAAATTTGTTCGTTTCTTTGAAAAACGAAGAGACAATGGGATCTTGTTTTCGGTCGATTGGCCGGCTCTGCTGCCGATGGTTCGTTTCAACGTCAAAAGAGCCGTCGATTCCTGAAGTCAATCGGCGAATAGTACGGAATACTGAAAATGGGAACGGTATAAATTTTTCGATCGTTGTTCTTCTGTTTTTGTTTTTTGTCAGCGGCGCATTGGAAGAGACACTCTTTCCGATGTTTCGAACGGAAACGCGCGTCTGGAGTGCCGAAGGATGGAAGATGCAGCCGGTTCCGGTCAATACACCGTTTGCCGACGATGTTGATCCTGCAAATCCGCTGCCGGATTATCCGCGTCCGAATTTAACAAGATCCGAATGGAAATCGCTTAACGGTCTTTGGGATTACGCGCTTGTATCAAAAGATCAAAGGACAGTTGAAAAATACGACGGAAAAATACTTGTTCCGTTTCCGATTGAGTCGGCGCTTTCGGGGGTTAAAAAGAAAGTAGGTCCGGAAAAAAGAATTCATTATCGGCGGACATTCGATATTCCGAACTCTTGGAAGGGCAAGCGTATTTTGCTTCATTTTGAAAAAGTCGATTGGATTGCAGTCGTTCGGGTGAATGGTCGGGAAGCGGGAAAGCATATCGGCGGATACGCTCCTTTCAGTTTTGATATTACCGAATTATTAAACGGCGCGGCGGAGCAGGAACTTTTGGTTTCGGCCTATGACCCGGATTCCCGGGGCTGGCAGCCGCATGGCAAGCAGGGAGGTGTCTCCGGTATTTGGGATTCCGTTTGGCTTGAGCCTGTTTCCCGGGCTGGTTATATTCTTTCGGCGGCGGCTTATGCGGCGGTCGAGCAGAAAGAGGGAAGATCATCGGATCAAATGCCGGTTCATTTTTCCGCGAACGATTTCGAACACTCGGAAGCGGCGTCCGTTTTAAAAGAAACTTCACCGATCGTCGGCAATAGGGATCTTGACGTGATCTCGTCGGGATCCGGACTCAAGCCGGTACTCGACGGCTCAATAACCGTTCGACTGAAAATCAGCGCTCCGGACGGTTCGATCTGTCAGGCGGAAGTCAAAAAGGAAAATATTACCGCCTCGGGTAAGGTTCGAAATGGAAAAGCGGTTCTTTCGTTTAATTTGAAAAATCCCCGATTCTGGTCGCCTGACTCGCCGAATCTTTATGATGTCGAATACAGTCTTGGGACGGACGGAAAAATAATTGACCGCGTTAAAAGTTATTTCGGGGTCAGAACGTCGACGATCGGAATTAATACGGATCATTCGCTGTATCAATGGCGACCTGACCTCTCGAAACTCACTCAGTCTTTCCGAAAAACGCCAATCGGAACAGAGTCCGGCAAGTCGGATTTGGAAGAGATCTCGCGTAAGGATTTGCGTATTCTTCTCAACGGGAAATTTATCTTTCAATATGGCCCTCTTGATCAGGGCTGGAATCCGGACGGACTTTATACTTGCGCGACCGATGAGGCGCTGAAGTTCGATATAATCGAAACAAAACGAATGGGAATGAATATGCTTCGCAAACACATCAAGATGGAGCCGCGCCGGTTTTATTACTGGTGCGACCGTCTCGGTGTTCTTGTCTGGCAGGATATGCCCAGTAACGGATACGGTCAAAAAGGTATTAAAGAGTTTGAAAAGACGGCAGTTCAACGGGCGGATTATTATCATGAATGGGCCGGGATTATGGAGTCGCTTCAGAATTTTCCGTCCGTCGTTTTATGGGTTCCGTTCAACGAAGGCTGGGGGCAGTTCCGGACGAAGGAAGTTACCGCCTGGACGCAAAAGTTCGATTCGACCCGATTGGTCAACAGCGCCAGCGGCTGGTATGACATGAAATGCGGCGATCTGCTCGATATTCACCGTTATGTCGGTCCTGCTTGTCCTTCCCCGGACGGAAAGCGCGCGATTGTTCTCGGGGAATTCGGAGGAATCGGCTGCGAGCTGATCGAGAACTGCTGGCATAAGAAAAAGAATTACGGGTACGCGATGGCCAATAGTCAGGAAGATCTTCGAAAACGATACGCCGAACTTATTCACCGACTTCGTCCGATGATCGATCAGGGCCTCTCGGCCGCCGTTTATACACAAACGACTGATTACGGAACCGAGGTCAACGGCTTTTTGACGTATGACCGCAAAGTTAATAAGATGGGCGCGGAAAACACCGCGAAGATCAATCGGCTTCTTTATCTTCCAATGCCGAAACAGACTGTCGTTCTGCCCGATTCGAGATCGAAACCTCAGATCTGGCGTTATCAAACGGTCAAGCCCGCCAATAACTGGTCTGCCATTGATTTCGACGATTCCGACTGGAAAGAAGGGCCTGGCGGTTTCGGGCGAGTTGAACACGCCAAAGCCAATACTGTCTGGACATCTTCCGATCTTTGGCTTCGCCGCTCATTCGAATTGAAACGAAAACCGAATGCCCGTTATGCTCTGATGATGTTTCATGATGAGGACGCCGAAATTTATCTTAACGGTGTTCAGGTTCTGACCGTTCAAAAATTTACCCAGGAGTATCAGATTTTCGAGCTTCCTTCGAATACCGGCGAAATTTTGAAAGAAGGAAAAAACTTTATTGCCGTTCATGTCAAACAAACATACGGAGGTCAGTTTATTGATCTCGGTCTCCTTGAAACACAAGATCCGAAATAGGTTTTAAAGCGTTCGATTTCATTTTGATCTTGCCGATAGTGTTGTCAGCAATATCGATTCCGAAAATGAAATTTCCGTTGCATTGTCAAAAGAACAGCTGATTCACGCAGTCAATCGGCGCAAAGGACGGAAATTTTAAAATAAAAGCAGTATAAAAGACATCTGCGGGAATTGAAAAAAACGTTTTTTTGATTCAACGGTATTTGAAATGATCGGAAAGTTATTGTGCTGGCGTCAAATTTAATTATCTGTTTTTTCGTCAGCGGACTTTGCGGACCGGCTTTTTTTTTGACATTGGAATTGAGAGAAAACGCAACTGATATGGAGATGAATTTTTGGGCGGATTACACGCTGGCGCTTGGTTTGTTTTTTCTGACGGTTATGAGTCCCGGCCCCGATTTTTTGATCGTAACCAAAATGGGACTCAACCGCGGTTTTCGAACCGGGGCGGCAACGGCCCTGGGGATCGGCTGCGGTTTGCTGATTCATTCGTTGTACTGTCTGCTGGGGGTCGCGTTTGTTATTAAAAATACGCCGGCTCTTTTTTTGACCATGAAACTGCTTGGCGGGATCTATCTGTTTTATCTCGGTGTAAAATCACTGAAAAGCAGAGGATTGATCGCGGAAAGTTCACCGGATGATGATAAAGGATTTCTTTCGCAAGGCGGACTTTTGACCGGATTCCTGACCAATATCCTGAACGTTAAGGTAATGTTATGGTTTTTGGTCTTTTTTACCGTTGTCATTCCCGATTACTTTACGTTTGGTCAGCGGCTGTTTTTTGTTGTTTCCGGAATAACCGGCGCTGTCGGTTTTTTTGTCGTTTTGGCGATGACCGTTTCGCGTCCTGCCGTAATCGTCCTGATGCGGAAAACCGGGCCCTGGCTTGACCGGCTGATCGGACTTGCTTTTTTGTTTTTCGCTATTGAAGTATTTGTCGATTTATTCAAATAAAAAATACGTTGACGGCCATTGTTTTTTTAATTTTGTGATAGACGTCAACTGGCTTCGTCCGTCGGCTGTTATCGACATTAAACGGAAAATTTACAAGGCAGTCGGATTACAGAACTTCCCAACGGATACACCGTTTAACGAATCATTTCGCAGATCATTCATATTAAGAACCTGTCCTGAAATTGATTTCAAGGCAATATACCGATTTCATGCTGAAATTTCCGTTATAACGTCCAAAGAACAGTCGATTTATAATACCCGTTTATTTCATTTTACAGGATTGATTTCAAAATAGCCTAAATCGAAAGAGGCATTTTAAGCATAAATTTTGTGTCTGTTTTTTATTGAAAAATAATTTTGAACTCCGCCAGAAATCAGATGATCCGGTAATTGAAACCGGAGTTTGGTTTTCAGTAGTTTGAACAGAAGAAAAGAGGAAACGCTATGACATTGAAACGACGAGAATTTCTTCGCAGTACCGTTGTCGGTGCCGGAACAGTGACGCTTTCCGTCCCTTTTATTCAGGGTGAAGAGAAGAAAAAAAACCGGCGAAAGATCCATTCCGCCGATCCGACAGCGCTGGTTCCCCTGACGGACAAGATCACCTGTTCGCGCATCGGATTGGGAACCGGTATGCATGGATACAACAGACAGAGCAATATGACGCGGCTCGGATCGGAGAAGGCGATTGATATTATTCGATATGCTTACGAACGGGGAATGCGGCTTTTTGACTGCGCCGACGCTTACGGAACTCACGGTTTGATTCGGCAGGCGTTGGCGGACAAACCTCGGGACAGTTACACGCTCATTACCAAAGTATGGGTGAACGTCAAGGGCGGCGTTCCTGAAAAAGAACGGCCCGCCTCCGAAATCGTTGTTAAGCGATTTTTGAAAGAACTCAATACTGATTATATCGATCTTGTTCAGCTTCATTGCATGAGAAACGGCAGTTGGGATACGGAATTCGCCCGGTATTTTGACGAACTGGAAGATCTCAAACAGAAAGGAATTATTCGCGGACATGGAATTACTTGTCACGCGCTGACTTCTGTTCAAAAAGCGATTAATATACCTTGGGTCGATGCGCTTCATGTCCGACTGAATTCGGAAGGGGCGCACATGGACGGATCTTGGGAAGACAACGCTGCCGCGGTTGACGCTTGTCATGACAAGGGAAAAGGAATCATCGTTATGAAAGTTCTTGGACAGGGATCTTTTAAAGATTCAGAAGTTCGACGCAGGTCAATCGATAAAATTTTGCGTTATGAAAGTGCTGACGTTATGGTCGTTGGATTTTCCAATCGCGCTGAAATCGATGAATTTTTAACGAATGCGGCGGCTTCTCTTAAGACAATAGCCGCGGAATCTTAAATTTTGTTCGGAATCCTGAAAATTTGGAGAATGTCGGTAAAATATTTTCTGAAAAATGTTGACACCGGCAGGATTTTTATGATATACTTATATTTTATATAAGAAAGTTGTTTATCGGCAGGACTTTTGGTTCTTTGCCGCAGAATTTTATTTAAATGGTTAGGAAAGGATATAATCAATGATGATGAATCGTCGAGACATGATGAAAATGACCGCGGGTGCGTTAGCCCTTGGTTATACTGGTGCTTTTTCCGTTGAAGCGTTTGCTGCTTTCAAAAATATTCCGCTTTGCCTTCAACTTTACTCGGTCAGAGGAATCACCGACGATCCGGCCGCCCGTTTCGCAGAAATTGTCAAGTGCGGATATAAAGGAATTGAATACGCCGGATTCGGTCCGAAAGATATGGAAAAACATCATGGTTTCACCGCCAAAGAACTCAAAAAGTTCCAGGATGACGCCGGTCTGATCTGCAACGGGTCCCATTCCAGTCGCGTTTTGATCGAAGATCCTGAAAATCTCAAAAAAGCAATTGAATTTCATGCCGCGCTCGGAGCCAAATTCATTATTTGTCCGGGTATGCAAAACAAGGGCGTTGACGGTTGGAAACAGGCGGGCGAGAATTTCGCCAAAGCGGCTGAAGTTGCGGAAAAATCCGGTATTTGTGTTGGATATCATGCCCATCAGCACGATTTCGATATTGTTGATAAAGAAAACAATCTTTCCAGTTGGGAAGTTTTCGCCAATGCCGGTGGAAGTAAAGTCGTTCTTCAGATCGATCTTGGGCATTGTGTCAATAAGGGGGCCGATCCTTACAAACTGATCGAAAAATATCCCGGTCGTTCCAAGACCGTTCATCTTAAAGAATCCAACAATCTGATTATCGGTCAGGGTAAAGTCGATTGGAAACGCGCGTTCTCACTGCTCGAAACTATTGGCGGTGCCGAATCTTACACCGTTGAGTTCGAAGGTTCCCTGATGGGAAAAATGGAAAATGCCAAGTTGTCCGCCGATGGATATTACAAAATTCACGGTTGATTCGAAAGCTGATCCGGCAGAACACGATCTCGTTTTTCTTTCAGATCAGGAGATCTGCTTTCACATCGGCCGTTAATTATAAATGGCCGATGTCTCTCTGAATGTGTCCAAAGGTTTTCAGGTATCGACCAGACACCTGAAAACCAAGTAACAAAGAGAAAGAAAAAGAACAAAAAATGAAAGTCAAGTCGTGTTTATGAAAGCAGACACGAGAAATAGCTGACTGTATTTTTCCTGAAATTTAAACGATAAGAATTTGCTTAAACAGGTGTATTTCTTTTTTCAATATTTGATGAGGCATGGTCTCGGCGTATTTCGTCGAAAATTTAAAATATACTGATTCCATCATGAATTTTCCGC
>CAZZEF010000173.1:9430-10023 GCA_964652875.1 uncultured Planctomycetaceae bacterium | reverse complement strand
TATCCTAGTCAAGGCGTTGGAAAAATCATCGATATCAAAGAAAAAGCATTCAAAAGGAGACTCGGATTCGACTCGTGTGAACAGCGTCACCCGATCCTCCCTGATCTCTTTTTCCAATGTTTTTTCTTTTACAGGCGAATCTTTTTTTCTTGCCTGATCTTTTATCGCCGGAGTCATTTCATTCGCCGTCAAATCGTCTTTCGTTTTTTTCGATTCTGAAGATCTTCTTTTAATTTTTGGCGGGACTTTGTCTGTTCTGTCTTGATACGGATCAACCAATTCACTTCGCGGTATTGAGACAAGTAAATGAGGATTATTCAAACAGTCTTCGCAAGTTATTTTGGTATACGTTTCGTTGATCCGGTCCATAAACTTGTTAAAATAATATTCTTCATTATTAATCCGGACAGCAAACCAGTTTTCCGAACGGCATTTATCAAAATAACAGCAAAGAACATCAACAGCGAAACCAAGGTCGCACATAATTTTAATACAACTATTCAAATCCTCAATGAGAGCGAACGGTTGAATAATTCGTTGTTGATATTGAATATAATCATTGTTCCCGCACATTTTCAGTAAATCCAGATTCT
>CAZZEF010000173.1:0-9420 GCA_964652875.1 uncultured Planctomycetaceae bacterium | reverse complement strand
CAGGAATCCTTCATGCCGTATTTGCAATACAGCGTATTGAGTCGTTCGATCAAACGGCTGACATAATTCTGCATCGACGGATTTTGAACCATCGCGTCAAAAAGGAAGATCGCCTTTAAATTGCAGTCTTTATCCTCAACATCAGAAAAAACATACGCAATCAGCGGCGCAAACTGATCAATATACGGTTTAAGAAGTTTATTTTTTTCCAATCGTTCATAATCGGCATACGCTTCCTGACATCTGTTTGTTTTTAAATCGATCATGATCCCAAGCAAAACCGCGTCGGTCCATTTACCAAGATCTCTTTTTTCGAAAGGGCTCTTTTCATGATCGGCAATAATCTTTTGAATTTCCAGCCGGATCGGTTCATAATCTTTGACCGATTCAATCATTGTCGTCGAGATGGATCCGATCCGTTCATAAGACCAGGAATGTATATAATGAATCGAATTATAAATATTAATACGGGCATTGGCCGGACTGTCAATGTTTACTCCTTCTTTTGATCTTATTTGATCAAAGACATATTCTTTCAAATAAGGAGTAAAGACACTGCTTTCTTTCATAACAATATACTGACAAAGTGTCTTTCGAATTGAAATTCTTACCGATTCGGACTCGTTTTTGGATTCCCAAATTTCATTCCAATATTCCTTGACCTGCGGTCGGAATTTGTTATTAAACATCCAGGAAACAAGACTGGAGGCAACATTATGAAAATGTGAGGCCAGTTTTTCTTTGGGAATTTTGCGCAAGATCGTCAGCAGATCCTGAATTGTATTGGCGGTTTCATAATACTTCGCGGTTTCCCAAAAATCATTAAGAACAAGATCAGACTGTTTCTCATAAGCCTTTCCGCGCCATTTAAGCGCAAGATCAGTCTGCCCTGATACCGAACACAATCGGGCGAATTCAAACATTCTTCCTCCAATATTCGGAACGTTCTTTTCCATTTGATTCAGCAGAGCCCGCGCTTCTTTCATTTTTCCCGACATGACATAAGCATCAACAAGATCCGCCTGAAGATCATAAGATCCGGAAACCGAATTTACCTGTTTTTCAAGTTCCGACAAAATGAGATCAAGTTTTCCGTATCGGCGAATAAGCTCAAGCGCTATTTCCCGATTGTATTTTTCGTATGAATTGCCGCCAGAGACCGCATTATTGGCTCTGTATACTTTTAAAACAAAATCGATGTCACTTGCCTTGTATTCGTCCCCCTTGACTCTAAGTTCCTGAAGAAGTTTATATAATACTTCCGGTGTTTGAGCATTCAAAAGAAGTCGGTCAAAAACAGCCTCCGCTTCTTTTTTGTTTTCAAGAAAAAGATAACCTTGCCGTACCTGCATAAGATCTGTCTCGGCAAGCGTATATCCGGCAAGCCGTTTTAAACAGAGAACAAGCCGCGCCCGGAGCCGATCCGGATCTTTCATCGCCAAACCAAGAATCGTAATTTCCCTGAACCGAATATCATTGGTATTCTTTAAATCAATTTCGTCAAATGTTTTAACCGCTTCCGCATACTTTCCTTCCGCCCCATAAAAAACAGCAAGTAAAGCCTGATTAACCGGATTCGGGGATTGTCCTCTTCTTTTCGACTTTTGAATACTTTCTGAAAAATAATCGCGCCATTTGGCCGTTGATACAGGTTGAAAGTTCAATCCATCTTCCGACAGCGATAAGATATTCATAAAATATTCGATTTTTTGAATAGTTTTAAAAGAGAATTGCGGTATACTGTTCTGATTATTATCCTTCAATATTTTCGACGATTCGGATCCTGTATTTTCGCGATCAGAATAAAAACAATGGTTCAACTCCTTTTCAAGAGCGGAATAAAAAAATGGCTTCAGATCCTCTTTTGAAAGATCGCTGCTGACCTGTCCTTCGGCAATCATTTCATCCAATTGACGGACTCTCAAAAAAAACTGGTAAAGAAAAGAAATATTTCCGCTTGTTTTCGTGAATCCTAACAGCCTCAAGATCTCATTATCCTGCGGAATATTTAAATTTTTAAAATATATATTAAGCGGACTCAAGATCTCTCCGTATCCGCCCCCGGTCGTATTGCTGATTCCCCCCGGCAAACCGCTCCAGTTAAAACCGCTGACCGATTCCTCAGAAAGATCAAGAATGTTCTCCCAGTGAATATAATCGCGAAATATCGAAACAAACTGGTTCTTAACCTCATAAAACTTATTTAGATCCTCCCGGTCAATAATAACGGAATTTTCGTTTTTCTTTCGGAGCGCCGACTTGATCGTCTTATATGAATCGTCCATTTTGATATAATTCTGTATTCCCAAAAGCGTCGGCATACTGACCGCGTCACTTTTGACAAACCGCGATTGACTCCAACGTCTCCCCAAGAGATCCAATGCCCTGTTAAGACGAAGATCCAAATTTTTCAATTGGAGCCGGACAAATTTTTCCCTGTTGTTTTTTACCGAAAGATTTTGTTGGCCAAGACGGTAAATTTCTTTCGTCTCCGCATTTAATGCGGTCGTTAAATCCAACTTCGCTTTTTGAATCTCCTTCGTTTCTTTTCCAAGCAGTATGTTATAAGGATCAGAACAAAAAATATTGAAAAGAAGCGATAAATTATTTTGTAAGGTTGGGGAAGTGATTGTCCGGGTCTCCGCGGAATTTTCAATATCATTTCCCCGCTTTGGTTCAATGATCGCCGTTGAGGACATTTTTGATTCTGACAAAGCCGCCGAATTCATCAACGAATCCGATTCTTTTTGCGGGAAATTCAAACGCAGACCCGATTCATATTTTTTTATCAGCTGATCTGACTCCTTTTCATAACCGGTCCGCCGCAAATATTCGCAGCAGAAATAAAAGATCTCGTCATTCCAGTCATTGGAATTCAACTGATAAAATAATACTGTCGACAAATCGCGGAGAACACCTGTTTCATAAAAATTCATGTTGAACAGACTTTGAGCCCCAACCGCTTTCTGTCCGGAAAAACCGGTATTATATTTTTGTTGAAGTTCAATGGCTTTTCTTGTAAGAAATTTCTGCAGCCATTCCAATTTTTCAGAAGATGTTTTTTGACTTTCGGGCCATCGAAACTTCTGACTCCGCAGATCCTCCGCGTATTGTATAACGACTTTTTTCAATTCATTCGATTTATCGCCGGAATCGGTGAACTGATCAAGAATCCGGTCAAGACGTTTATCCTGAAGGTAATCATCAAATCTTTTCAGAATTTTCGGACGGGCCAGTTCATTAAGCAGACAAAAACAATAGCCAGTTTCATATTGCGGATCACCCAAAGCGCCAAGTCGAGCAATCGATTCAAGGGTCATTTGGGAGGTTATTTCGAAGTTTTTATTGAAATTAGTCCATTCATTGTATTCAATGGGATACATAACGGCAGAAAAGATCTGAATCCAAAGGCTCGATTCAATAATTTGAGGATCATTGCTTTCCAAAGGATACTGATTCAACAGTTGTTTTACCAATTTGAGCCATTGAATCTTTTCAAGCGAAATCGGTTTTTGACCGTCGCTGCGGCGCTCCGAATCCAAAGCTATTTTTATGCGCCAAAGATTCGCCATATTCCGGGCTTCCGCGATTGTTTTCGGACAAAACAGAGGATAGACGGGCCCCGCTTTCCCCATTTGAATATTTGTGTTTCCCAAACTGGAAAGATTTTGTCCGTAAAATCCCAAATGAAGTTTTTCCCGGAACAGTGTTGTAATAATACTGTCCGCCCTGTCCTTTTTCATTTTATTCAGGACCGGGGAAAAAACATTTTCAAATAATATATAATCCTTTGTCAAAAAAAAATCAGAAGACATTTCTAATGTCCAGTATTTGTTTTGAATACTGTTTTTGAGAAGAAAACGATCTTCTTTTTTTTGAAGGTCATTTTGAGCGGAATGGTCATTTTGATTTTTCGAAAAAAGCGAGCGCGCATCATCGGAAAGACCGGATATCCTTTTAAAGATTTCGTCCGCTTCCTTCTTCTGCCCCTTCCAGTAAAGAGTTTCGGCTTTTTGATAAAGCGATTCCCAACATTCAGGACGGATCGATTCAAGACGGTCAACAGCCCGGGCGGCCAGTTCGTATTCCGACTGCGTCAAAAGCAGGTTAACCGTATTGAAAAGTTCAACAGGATCTTTTTTATTTGAAATATATTTCATATAAAGAGATCTTGATTTTTCCGGTTGTTTGGAAGCATAATAAAGATTGACCAGTTTTTCAATATCCTGACTGTTTTCAGTTGTATCGCCAAGGATCTGCTGATACCGGATCGCCCGATCGGTATCCCCCTGCATTTGCGCTGTCTGCGAAAGCAGTGAAAGAAGAAGAACATCTTCCTTTTGTTCATTTTTTCTTTCCGGCAAAAGAGTTTCCAGTGTCTGACGGGCCGCTTCATAATTTCTTATCAACAGATAAACCTGCGCCAAACAAAAGAGACTTTCCCGATGTTTGGCTGGATCTTTCGCGTTTTGCCGAAGCCGATCCGTTATCACTTGAACCTTGTTCGACCGTTGATAAAGACCAACCATTCTTCCGGTCAAAGATATTTTAAATTCCAAATCGTTCGTCCGGTCAAAGATCCGCCAAAGAATATCAAGAGCTTCATTCAATTGCCCCATCCGGTCAAACGAGTCCGCCAGTAACATTTGCAGAGAAACATCCATCGGATTAAGACGAACTGCCTGTCGAAAAGCATTAAGCGCTTCTTTCTGATCACCGAGAGAACAAAGGAGATCCGCATAAAAACGGACATTTTCCGGATTACCTGATCCGGCGGCAAGGATCTGTCTTCCCGTTTTTTTCGCTTCATTTCCCAAACCGAGTTCGCGCTGAATTTCCGCCAATCGGCGAAGATATTCCAGTCGACGGGAAGGATCCAGTTCCGCAAGCCGTTCTGTCAGTTCCGCCGCCCGTTTCAAATGACCGGTCTGAACGTTAAGTTCCAAAGCCGCTCGATAAAGCCAAACAGACGGTTCTTCCCGTTTCAAGCCCGCTTCCAATGCGATCAGCGATTCATTAAAACGATTCAGCGCTTTGTAATAAAGTCCGAGTTTCCAATAACTCCGAACGTCGGTCGGTTTCGTTTTGGTTTTCGCAAGAAGTTGTTCCGCCGCTGTCACCAATTGATTGGTTCCGGTCAGAAAACGAATCTCAAGTTCGACCGTTTCCTCCTTTTGCCGATCATCCTGCGCCAAACGGTCAAGCAGGGCAATTTGTTTTTCCGCTTCGACAACAAGATCCGTCTGATTGGCTTTTCCTTCCTTGTTTTGAACAATTCTTTTATCAGACGAATTCAATTCCTTTTCGGAAGATCGCTCTTTCCGATTCTGCGATTCGAAATAACCGATGTCCGAACTCCCGGATCCGTTCTGAACATGCGATCCCGCAAGCGTTTGATCAACCAGTTTGACTGCGTACGTTAATTGAATTTCAAAATCATCGGGTGCCAGTTGAACTGATCTGCGTAATACGTCAAACGATTTTGAAACGTATCCGAGCGACTCATATGTTTCAGACAACCGGAGAAGTGAATCCGCGTTTTCGTTTTTCCCTGCCGCCATCTGCTCGAAAACGGATATCGCTTTTGTTTTATCTCCGTTTCGAAAATAATAAAATCCAAGCCGTTCCTTCCAAATCGGATCCCCCGGGGCCAGTTCGACCGCGGCCCGGTAATACGGTTCCGCTTCGGAAGCGAACCCGTTCTCCAAAAGAAGATCGGCCAGCATGATCTGTCGCGCCGGTTCCGTTTCATGACCGGAAAGAAGTCGGATCCAAACGCGTTTAGCCTCCTTTTTCCGTTCTGATTCGTCTTTTTTCGGATCCCGTAAAAGGACCAGCCCCCATTGAATCAAATGATCCGGATTATTGCGGTCCAGATGATCAATTTCTGAATAAAGACCGGCTGCTTTTTGATAATCGTTCTCTTCAACGGCCAGATCTATCAGAGCCAGCCGCAACGGTATATTACCGGGTACCTTTTCAATCGTTTCTTCCAAAAGACTGCGCGCTTCTTTTTTTCGATCCTGTCGAATCAAAACAAGAGCCAACCGACGAACGATTTCAGGCTGATTCGGTTTCATCTTCAGCGCCGACCGGTAATATTGGGTCAGACCGGCATAATCGGCGGTTCGAATAAAGACCCATTCGATCCGATCTCGAACGGATTCAGCCAGATATCCATCGTCGGTCAGTTCTGCCAGAATTTTATCGAAATCACCAAGTGCTTCCTCTTTTTTACCGAGCCGCAGTTTGATCCCGGCCGCGGCTAAAACATAACGGACCAGCGCCGCTTTGTCTTCTTTCGTCCGATCAATCAGACGGCGATAACGGTTAAGCGCTTCTTCATGACGGCCTTCTTCCTCCAAAGTTTCCGCTATTTGAAGTTCGATCTCCGAATCACCGGGAAAATACTTTTCAAAACGATTCCAAAGATCGTCCGCTTTGATCCTGCTGCCAAGCCGCTCGTAAATCCGGCCCAAGGAGATCATGATCTCCCGAACATCTTCTTCCTTCGGACTCAAGGCAAGCGATTTCTCAAAAACTTCCGACGCTTCATCCAGCCGGTTAAGCCGGACCAGAATTTCTCCGCGCCAGATCATTGGGTAAAGCGCGTTCGGATCCAGCTTCGACGCCTGTTCAAAATAAACCAGTGCCTGATCGTCTTTCAGAAGGCGGCGGGCCATCATTCCCTGAAGGAGCGGGGCCTTGGCGTTTTGCGGTTCATCCTGAGCCCAACGTTCGCATTTTTCGGTTAGTTCGCTCATCCGCCCTGACTCGGCATACCAATCGAAAACCCGATCAAACGATGTTCCCGGACGCGGATTCTTTTGAAGCAAAAGCCAAAAACGATCTATTATTTTCTGTTCCCGATCCGCTTCTTCCGACTGGCCGGAAAAAAATGTTTGCGAATTATTATCGGCTGCTTCCGACGTTTTTGTTTCAGTCCCTTTGGCCTGAGTTATTGACTGATCGGTCGCCGCTTTGATTTCCTGCGCGGGTAACTTATTGAAATTTTCCGCAAATAATATCATTACCGATAAAATAATCAGTATTTTCACCGAAAAGGAAATTTCATCGCAAAGCCGGAACAATCCCCTTTGTTCTCCCAATGTATTTTTCTGTGTCGCATTCCCCCGACATCGTCCGCCGAATATTTTTATTTGATCCCGCAACGGAATGTATTTTTTGACAAACAAACAAAAACGATCCAATAAAATCGATTCACTAAACACACAAGAAAGATCGTATCGGATATTTTTTTTCAAAAAGCTGAATAAGAACAACATAAAAAAATCCTTTTATAAATTGACAATTTGACACTTGTTATCCTGTTTCAATGTCAAAAGAACGGAATTTCACCATAAAACCGATATTAATTTTCAAAACAGAAAGGCATGTCGTTTAGATTTACTTTCTATTTGTTCTTTTTAATTTCACCTCTTCAGAAAGACATCTCTAAATAATACAACAAGAATTTTTCCGACACGATATAAAAATAAAACAGACACTCAACAGATCGTCAATACAATCCGTCCTTCCTTATTATATTGTATTTTTTTAAAATTTTCAAGATTCTCAATCAACATATTTTAATTTTTACGAAATTTTGCCAACCGCTTTTGTTTGATATAAGTTTTTCCTGAATATAACGGAACAAGCAGTTTAAAGCCCATCCTAAAAATTAATATACCGCTTTTATTTAAATTTTCCGTCATCACCGCCGATTGACTGCGTGAATCGGCGGTTCTTTTGACGTTATAACGGAAAATTCATGATGGACGATATAAAAACGAATACAGGCCTTTTTATAATATTTTTAGATTGAAATCAAAAAACAGACTCTTATTGACCGCAGGCGATTTCGACCCATATTATTTTTGAGCCGATCCGGTTTGCTGTTTTTTCAGAAGGCTTGACCTTTATTTTATTAAAGCCGTCCTGAAGCGCGGCAAGCGGAAATTCCCAAACGTCTGCCCGTTTCGCCTGTCCGCTGTATCGTTTGAGATCTTTCAATTCGGTCTGTCCTGAGGGAGCCGCGCCGTTAAGTGAAACGACAAGATCCGACACGTCATTTTTATCAAACGCGAGAATGACGCGAACCAATCCGCAAGACGGTTTCTTACCCGAATTGATTTTAAATTCCGATGGTTGTCCGGTCGGTTTCGGAAGCTGGATTTTTTGATTCATTCCGGGCGCGACGCAGTCGAGATAAGAAACCGGATGTCTGCGTTCCTTGTTCAAAATATTCTTGAGCGCGAGCCCTTCGGTTAAAATTTCGCGGAATTCCGGCTTATTGATCGGCTTGTATACATAATTAAAAAGATAAAGAGCATTCGCACCGAGATATTCGACCCCGATCGCCCAGCCGCGAACAAGGGCGGGATCGGTCGGAGTTCGAACAATTCCCGGTCCCGCAGATGTTCCGTCATCACTTGAAGGAGCAATGACAAGAGGACGTTTCGTTTCGCCAATCATTTCGTGCCAGCGGCCGATATTCGTTTCATAATCGTTGGCAGCGAAAAAATTCGAGACAACCAACCAGTCGATCAGATCCTTTCGAGCCCATTCGACCGCGTTCATTCCAAGACTATCGGACGCTTCCGGCGTTGACGGCACTCGAACACCCAGTAATATCGCGTGTCCTCTTTTTTTAGACGCTTCATCGACCGCTTTTCGCGTCTGTTCGACAAATTCGGTTAAAAAGCGGGAACATTCCTTTTCCCTATTCGGCGGAAGATGATATCCGAACCGCATCCAGTCCAGTTCTATTCCGTCCGGATCATAACGGTCAAGTAATTCACGAACAAGTGCCAAATGATAATCGCGCACTTCTTTTTTCGAGTAATTGTATGCGTAACTCATCCAGTCATTCCCCTTGTAATTTGGGACACGCCAAAGATCCGGATGACTGTTCCAATGATCGGTATTGCGAAAATAACCGGGCGTTGTCACAAAATGAACATCGTTCATCCGCATCGTGAGCCAGGGTGAAATTTTATTCTTCCGGCATTGATCGATCCAAACAGAATAAGGATCGATTCCCTGATCAAAAAGAGCCTTGGCGTTTCGACTCCAAATATTGGGACTTTCATATCGGTCAATATTGTCCCAAATTGACTCATGAACTTTTGATCGGTAACTGGTCCGTTGTCCGTTGGGACACATGAAGAAATGCGTTACCTTGGTCCCCGCGAATTGATCAATATAATTTTCAAGAGCCTTTCGCGTCATCTTTTCCGGAGCCAGTTTAAAATAATGATCGTTGTCCTCGTTGAGAATAAGGTAATCCTGTCTCCCCCCTTTTTTATTGACCGCGTTTGCGTTGTCGGCGACCTTTGTCTGATCGGCCGTCTTTGCTTTATTGCCCGCCCCTTTTTTATTGACCGCGTTTGCGTTGTCGGCGACCTTTGCTTGATCGGC
>CAZZEF010000172.1:6313-10070 GCA_964652875.1 uncultured Planctomycetaceae bacterium | reverse complement strand
AGCCGGGAAAATAATAAGCCCCCAACTCGTATTTGGTTTTAACCGGCTTCGGTTCAGGAACATAAGAAGCTTTCGCCAAACCGAGCGGCGCGCCGATTTTTAAACTAATGTCTGTTTTATGAAAATAGGGTCCCCCGCCGTCTTCGAGAACAAGTGATCCTTCGAAAGTTCCCGCTTTAACCGTTTTAAAGATGAGAGCAAGTTCAACAGTATCCAACGGATTGATCGGATAAAGAACATCATTCTTGATCGGTTTTCCGTCCTGTTCCGCGGCGATCAACTCGGTTCCCTGCCAGTCGCCTTTCTTTTCAAACCCAAGATGCAGTTCGTCCAAAACACCGCCGCCGGCGTTTTGAAGTGTTACAAGATATTTAACTGTCTGTCCGGCCCGGTTGATCGCCTCGGAAGGGCCTTGATAGACGTTGTCCAACAGTCCGTCACCATGCGGATCTTCCGCGAATCCGATCTCGCGAATTGCGGCGTCTTCCGTCGGAAGTTCGATTTCGAGCTTGTGAATCCTGCCCGTCGCAAACGATTCGCCGATCAGATCCAAATTATAAATAAAACTGCGGTTACGGAATGGAAAGACAATTTCCGACATTCCTTTGCCTTCATTGCTCCAAATACGAAGTTTTCCCCGCGCGTTTTTGGCAATGTTCGCCTTCCGACCGGTTACGGTATCCAAATAAAACCAGAAGCCGGATTGATATATTTGAGCGGAAAAAACAGGACTTGAATAAACCGTCTTTTCATTTTTCTGTTCGATAGTCCAGCTTTCCAGCCCGCGAAGATCCCAAACAGGTTTGATCTCCGGCGCCTTGTCGAATTCAGGATCAAGGATCTTAATGTGTTCAATTTCTATTTCGCTCTTATTGATCTGTTCCGGGGCAGGCGCGCCGAAATCAATGCGGATTTGAATAATTTTTGGAAGCCGGATCCATTCCGGATAAAAACGGTACACATGCCATTGACCGTCATGCACCATTGGCCATCGCGTCGATTTTTCTTGAGAAAAACCGCCATATTTTCCATTTTTCGTTTCGGAAAAAAAGAGCTCACCCTCGCCGCTTCCGTTCGACTTTGCTTTTATTTCTATATATTGACCGCATTTCGGCTTGAAATCAAGTCCACCAATATTTATAAACGGATCCGAGCCGGTAAAGGTCATTTTCATCAGACCTTTTTCAAAAACCGGACGGGAAAGCTGACAGTATCCCCATCCTTTGCAAACGGAGTGATCACCATCAAACTTTTGCTCAAAAAGAGCTTTGGGTTCTTTCAGTTCGGCCGCCCATCCAACGCGAACCGACCCGGTCAGCAGAGTGGCCAAAATCAGGACAAACAACAATTTTTTCATAATTTTCCTTTCTGTTTAACAGACTGAATATCTTTATGTCCATTACATTAATTTTATAAAACCGGGGAATTTTATATTTACCGTAATTTAAATTTTGCTTCTTTTTCGTCGATGGATTTTGTAAATTGACGTTATTTTATCGTAAAATTGAATTTCATAATAAAACCGAACATTTAATCTTTTACCGGAAGTTAAAAACTGGATAAATGATCAATCTTTAACTTCCGGATTGTCCATTATTATATCTTGGTTTATTTTAAAATACAACAGATTCCTGCCGTTCTTTAATACATTTGTTTTTAATTACGGCAATCCATTTTATCCTGTCCGCTTTTTATGGTTCCGCCTTTACGGAAAGATGGTTTCGTCTTCCGGCTTTTTCTTTCGACTTGCGTTTCTTATTCGGTTTTACAATGAATAAATATTTTCAAAATTATCTCTTCCAGCTGTTGACCAGCCAGTTTTAAAAAGTTAAAATATAATGAATATTGTATAAATTCCGATCATTCGTTAAAAACACTGTCGATTATACCAATTTCATGATGAATTTTCCGTTACAATGTGACAAGAACAACCGATTCACGCAATCAATCGGCGGAAATAATGGAAAATTTAAAATAAGAGCAGTATAAAAATCAATCCGCGAAAATTAAGAAAAATATAAAACGCAGATAGTGTAAAAATACATTGATTGGAGAAAGATGATTTCCTTTTAAATGTTTACGCCTGCAACAGGAGATAGAAATGAAATTACGTTCTCTGTTATGTCCATTGGCAGCGGCGGCGCTGATTGTTTTGTGCGCGGCGGCCTCGGCCAAGGACAATGTAACGGTCAAATCGGAACCGGTTGTTATTCCGACTTATGAGATCGAAGCCCCGGATCTGAACCCGATCTATTTTACCGGCCGGGTTTATCAAGGCGCGCAAGGTCATACCTATCCTTACGCGATGTATGACATTCTGACCGACCGCAAAGTCAATAAATCTTATAACGGCCTTTATCTTGAAAACGAATATCTGAAGATCTGCGTTCTACCGGAAATGGGCGGTCGTATTCTTCAGGCGACGGACAAAACGAACAATTACGAATTTTTCTATCGTCAGCATGTCGTTAAACCGGCGCTGATCGGTATGATTGGCGCTTGGATGTCCGGCGGGGTCGAATGGAATATTCCGCACCATCACCGTCCGTCCAGTTTTATGGCCGTTGACTGGAAACTGGTCAAAAACAAGGACGGCAGTAAATCAATTTGGGTGGGTGAAACGGAACTTCGGCACCGTATGAAATGGTCCGTCGGCTTGAAAGTCACTCCGGGCAGTTCCTGTCTTGAAGCGACCATTCGCATTATGAACCGATCCGATTCGCTCCAGTCGATGCTCTCTTGGGCCAATGTTTCCGTTCATTGCAATGAAAATTATCAAGTAATTTTTCCGCCGAGCGTTCAGTTTGGAACCGATCACGCGAAGATCAAATTCGTCGATTGGCCGATCAATAAAGGAGTCGATTTCAGCTGGTGGAAAAATCATACCGACCAGTTCCGATCCGTTTTCGCTTGGGATTTTGAAAATGATTTTCTGGCCGGATACGATCACGGCAAAGAAGCGGGCACGGTTCATGTCGCTAATCATCATGTTGTCGGCGGAAAGAAGTTTTTCCTTTGGGGAAATCACGAACGCGCAAAAATGTGGGACCAAATGCTCACCGACGAAGACGGCCAATATCTTGAACTGATGGTCGGCGCCTGGAGCGACAATCAGCCTGATTACAGCTGGATCGCCCCCGGGGAAGTCCGCGAAGTCAAGCAGATCTGGTTCCCGATCCGAGGCATCAAACATGTTAAAAACGCAACCGTCAACGGCGCTGTCAATCTTGAACGAATCGCCAAAGACAAAGCGTTCGTCGGTTTTTGCGCTACTAAAAAATTCGAAGGCGCAAATGTTGTTCTTTCCTGCAAAGGAAAAACTCTCGTTTCGAAAAAGATCAATATTGACCCCGCTCATCCTTTTACAGAAACTTTCACCGTTCCGAAAGATGCCGCCGATCATGATCTGACCGCTTCTTTGATCTGTCCGAAAGGGAAAGAACTTGTTTCGTATACTCCGGTCGTTCTCAAAAAACAGGATACGCCTGAAATAGTCAAACCGACCGCCAATCCGGCCGAGATCAAGACCAACGAAGAGCTTTATCTGGCCGGTCTGCGTGTTGAGCAGTTTCATAATGCCCGACTTGATCCGATGGTCTATTACAACGAAGCGCTGCGCCGCGACCCGACGGACGCCCGGGTCAATACCGCCGTTGGTCTGCGGTTGGCCCGACAGGGACAATGGACCGGCGCGCAAAAACATCTTGAAACGGCCATTGCCAAACTTGGTCATAATTACACTGTTCTCAAAAGCGGT
>CAZZEF010000172.1:0-6303 GCA_964652875.1 uncultured Planctomycetaceae bacterium | reverse complement strand
TTTACTTGGCAACGTTTTGCGAAGTGAAGGAAAGATCAAGGAGGCCAAAGACCAGTACTGGAAGGCCATTTGGACAACCGATTATCAGTCCGCCGCCTTTTTCGCGCTGGCTGAAATTGCCTGTCTTGAAAAGGAATTTGACCAGGCTCTTGAGCTGATCAATTCGTCGCTGAACACCAACTTCCAAAACACCAAAGCGCGAACACTCAAAGCGTATATTCTCCGAAAGCTCGATAAAGAGGACCAGGCGGAAGACATGATCGAATCCGTTTTGAAAAAAGATCCGATCGATTACTGGTGTCAGGTGGAAAACTGCTTCCTTGAAAAAGGCTCGGTTAAAGATTTCTCCAAGCTCGACAATCAGCGCGGCGACGCATTGATCCGACTGCAGGAAATGCTTGAAATGATTGTCGATTATCTCAAAATCGGCGCTTATGACGAATCAATAAAATTAATTGACGCCGCACTGGCCGTCGGAAAACCTTACACCGACAGTCCGATGCCGTTCTATTACAAGGGATACGCGCTTTTCAAGAAAAACGGTCAGGCGGATCAAAAAGTTAAATCCGCCTTTGCCGAAGGAAGTAAAAGATCTCCCGATTATTGCTTCCCGTTCCGAACGGAAGAACTTGATCTCTTTAAGACTGTTTTGGCTCAAAATCCGAATGACGCCCGATGCTGGTATTATTACGGAAATCTCCTTTATTATTTGACACAAAAAGAAAACGGTATTGCCGCCTGGGAAAAATCGACTCAGCTTGATCCCAATTACGGACGCGTTTGGCGTAATCTCGGGTTCGCTTATAATCAGGCCGGACAAGTCAAAAAAGCGATTGCCGCTTATGAAAATGCCATTGCCAAAGACGGATCCGATCCCCGGGTCTTTTCCGAACTGGACGTTATTTATTCCGGAATCAATAAACCGGCGGCTGAACGTCTTGAACTGATGTCAAAACATCTTGACACGGTTTTAAAACATGACGACGCGGTTATTCAACTTGTCGGACTTTACAACGAAACCGGCAATTACGCCAAAGCGATTGACATTCTCGGCAAGCGTCATTTCCGCGTTTGGGAAGGCGGACGCGCCGTTCATAACAGTTTTGTCGATGCGCACCTGATGGCCGGACTTGATCTGCTCAAAAATAAAAAATACGAACAGGCGATCAAGGAATTTGAAATCGCTGAAACCTATCCTCGAAATTTGGAAGTCGGACGCGTTATAGGCGGCGGTCAGAACGCCAAGATCTTTTATCTGATCGGGCGCGTTTATGAAGCGATGGGCAAAACGGATCAGGCCAAAAAAGCCTATTCCGACAGCGCCAATCCCGAACTGGCCAATGTTACGCCTGACTCCGAAATTTCTTACTTCCAAATTATGGCCCTGCGTAAAATCGGCAAAAACAAGGAAGCGGATCTTCTCTTGAAAAAATTCGCCGACAGTGTTAAGATCCGTATCGACGGCGCGAAGAAATTCGATGAATTCTCCAAATTCGGCGAAGACGGAACCGCCGCGCAAAGAACCGCCTATTCGTTCTATCTGAATGGACTGGTTCAATTGGCCAACAACGACAAAGCCGGCGCTGACAAATCGTTCGCCGACGCGTTAAAACTCAATCCGAACCTGATCTGGCCGAAATTCATTAAACGATTTTAATGAGCGGCTGAACTTCCTCTAAAGAATTTCATCACTCTCCCGATTGTCTTCACGATCGGGAGTATTTTAATTTATACCGCTTCCATAATGAATTTTCCGGAACGAAGCCGAAAAAACTTTCGATTTACAAAAGCAATCGGGGGAGAGGGCGGAAAATTTCAAATGTCGGCAGTATAATTCTCTGCATTTCAGGACTTTTTTTGTTTTTTCCGATTGCCTTTGTGAGCCGATTGAGATGCCCGCGGCAATTTGAAATGTATTTCAAAAACAACAACAGAAAGTTTTTCGTCATAGACGGGAGGGGATCCCGCTCCCGATTCTATTTTAACGGATAATGAAAAAAGTGAAATGATACAGGTTTTCATTATGAAATTACTTTCAATGTTTGGAGATTCGCCATTTCATAAAGTCGATCGGCGGAAATCATGATTTTTAATTTAACCGCGGCATAAAAACGGCAGAACCGTTTCAATGTTTGATAACCCGTTATTTTCAAGTATCACCTTGGGCCATTTATTTCACCGAAGTTATTATGATAAAAATATTTTCACCTGGTACGAAATTGTATTTTCCGCAGTTGTTAATCTTGCTGTTCGTATATTTTATTATTGGGGTCTTTCAAATAAACGCGGCCGAAACAGCAAAAGCCATTAAGAAAGACGCCATTAATCCCGCTTCCGCGCAGCCGGTAAAAACAGTATGTTTTAAATCGGGATCAATTCAGATCGACACAAAATTTCCGGGCGGTAATATTGAGGTCTTCAAGATTGAGGGCGATACCGTTTATCTGGATCGGGACATTCGCGATACGAAAGGCGACTGGTTTTACTGGGCCTTTCGCGTTCAGGGAGCGGCGAACCGCGATTTGAAATTCGTCTTCAAACATCGTTGCGTCGGCGCCCGGGGTCCTGCCATCAGTCTTGATCAGGGAAAGAGCTGGCGTTGGCTCGGCGAAAAAGATTTTTCCTGGAACGAATTTCGTTATCATTTCGGATCGAAAGAAAATGACGTTCGGTTCGCTTTCGCGATGGTTTACACTCAAGAGACGCTTCAGCGTTTTCTGGACGCCAATAAAGATAAATTCAAACTGACCAAAAAGATCCTCTGCAAGTCGAAACGGGGTCGGGATGTTGAATATTTTACTTTCGGCAACGCTGGTAATCCGAACAGAATCGGAGCGTTTCTTTCCTGCCGTCATCATGCCTGCGAAATGATGGCTGAATACGCCATTGAAGGAATCGTCGAAGAGATCTTCTCCGGGAGCGAAGACGGAAACTGGCTCTTGAACAATGTTGAATTCATTTGGGTTCCGTTCGTCGATAAAGACGGCGTTGAAGACGGAGATCAAGGCAAGAACCGCATTCCGCATGATCACAACCGCGACTATGTTCAGCGAATTCATCCGGAAATCGCTGCCATTACTTCTCTTGTGCCCGAATGGGGTAAGGGAAAACGGCTTTTCCTGCATGATTTTCACTGTCCTTGGAACCGAAGCGACATTAATGAAATTCTGTATTATCCCGGACCGGAAAACGTTTATATGGCCGCGCAGCTCAAACGATTCGCCGATATTCTGACCGAAAAGCAAAAGGGATCTGTCATTCCTTATCAGGAAAGCAATAATCTCCCGTTTGGAAAAAGCTGGAATGTTGGAACAGGAAACAGCAGACACATGATGTTCCGGCAATGGTGCGATTCTCTGCCGAACGCCTTTTTCGGCAACACAATTGAAATACCTTACGCCAACGCCGGAGGCGCACCCGCTACTGTTGAATCGGTTCGTCAACTCGGTCACAACATGGCCCGAACGATGCGGGTCTTCATTGAACAGGAAATAAAAAATCCAACATGGAACCCCGTTCATAAAAAAGAATCATCCGTTGACAAGTTCATCACTTCAGACAAAACTTCCAAAACTACCGCGTTCAAACCGGCCGCGGATCCCGATGAACGGATCTTTAATAAAGACGGAAAATATCTTCGAATAAGCGGAGTTTATCCGCATTTGTGCGCGTTCAATCAGTATCCGAACGATAAAAACCGGCCATTGGAAGCGGGCATCGGTGCGCTCGTCCCCTGTGCGGGAAAACTTTGGTATCTCACCTACCCGCAACACAGCATTAACGGAAGCAATGATAAACTTTACAGTGTTGACAATGATCTGCATTTAACCGTTCATAAGGAAAGTCTCGGCGGAACTCACGCCAATCGACTGATTCATCGCGAAAGCAATCAGCTCTTTATGGGCTATTACGCAATCGACGGCAAAGGTAAGATCAGAACGTTCGATCCCAATAAACTTGTTGGACGAATGACGTCAACGATGCGGCACCTGTTCGATCCGGAAAACAAGATCTACTTTTATGATATGGAAGGAATCATTTATGAAGCCGATGTTCACACACTGAAAGTAACGAAGCTCTTTGACAAAGCGTTTCCCGGCTGGCATGGCAAAGGGGCTTACACCGGTCAAAACAGAGTCGTTTTCGCCAATAATGGCGGAACTATCGGACAGAAAACACCGAAAACCCTTTTGGTCGGCGGCGATCAAAAATATCCGGAAGAAGCCGGTATTCTCGTTCAATGGAACGGCAAACGAAAATTCGAAATACTCAAACAGCGGCAATTCACCGATGTTACCGGACCGAACGGGATTAAAGGAGCCGAAAGTCAAAATGATCCGATCTGGTCTATCGGCTGGGACAAACGGTCCGTCATGCTTGAACTGCTTGATCAAGGAACCTGGAAAGAATTCCGCGTTCCGAAAGCTAGTCACGCGTTCGACCCCCGGCATGGCTGGTTTACCGAATGGCCCCGAATTCGTGAAACACTTTCCGGACAGTTTTTGATGGTTATGCACGCGACCTTGTTCGACTTTCCGAAAACGTTTTCTTCGATAAATACCGCTGGTATTCGGCCGATTGCTTCTCACTTGCGTTATATTCCCGATTTTTGCGGCTGGAAAAATCAAATCGTTCTCGCTTCCGATGAAGCTTCGATGCAGGAGAACTCTCTTTGCGGACAAGCGCAGTCGAACCTTTGGTTCGGATCGAAAGACGATCTGAAAAATTTCGGTCCGAAAATCGGCTGGGGCGGTCCGTTCATGAATGACGATGTTAAAAAAGACGAACCGTCCGTTCCGTATCTTTTTGCCGGTTATCGTCAGCGGATACTTCATTTAAAGGCCGCGCCCGGATCCTCTTTCGAGATCCAGCTTGACCGGATCGGAAACGGAAACTGGTCCCGATTCGAAACGGCCAATGTCGGCGCTTCCGGGTATTCGTTCCGGATCTTTTCGGAAGATCTCAAGGCCGAATGGATCCGCCTTGTTCCGAAACAGGACGGAAAAGCGACCGCTTATTTTCATTATTTGACCGAAAGAGCAAATAATTCCGAAGAACAAAAGATATTCGACTCACTTTATGATATTAAGGATCTTGATCCCGGCGATACCGGAGCCGCTCTGACCGGAGCGGATAATTCCGCGATTAAAAAAGATCCCGCGAACAAATTCGGAACGCCGAAACAGATCCTTTCCGGCGGTATTATTCGGCCCGCGTTGAAGAACAGATCTCTGCAATGGCTCTGCAAAAATTCCTGGAACGACTCCGGCCGTTATTTTGAGGTCCGTCCTTCCAATGATGGATCGACCATTCAATTCGATTCGTTTGATTCGAACAGTTCGGCAGTATCCGGTAATTCGATCAAAGCGTCCGAAAAAACGGACGCGAACCTGACAACCGGTCCGGAAGATCTGCGCAAAATCGGCGGACGCGGAAAAGGCGATTTCAGTATTGACCGCGCCTCGGTTATTGTCACCGATTATCAAGGAAAAAGATTTCGTCTCCCCAAAGGCGCGCCGCAATTCGATCATCGGATCGTTCGCGGAATTCGGGAACTGGAATCCGAGCGTTACATGGCCCAGTTTCACGGAACATTTTATGAGATCCCCCGGGTCGATTTAAAGGTGGTTCCGAATTATGAAAAGATCAAGCCGGTTGCCTCTCACTCAAAATTGATTGATGATTTTTGTACCTGGCGCGGACTTCTTGTTCTTTGCGGAACCAAAAAAAATTCTTCCGAAGACGGTCATTATTTTGACAACGGAAAAGGTACGGGATTATGGTTCGGACAGATCGACGATCTTTGGAAACTCGGCAAACCAGCCGGGATCGGAGGTCCGCTTTTTGAAACCAAGATCAAAGCCGGTGAAATGAGCGACCCTTATTTAATGACCGGTTATGATAAAAAAATGATCGTTTTCTCTCATGACGCCCAAGAGAATGTTGCTTTCAAGATCGAAATTAATTTCGATCATAACGGTTTTGTTCCTTATCAAACGATCAATGTTCCCCCCGGTAAAAAAATCAATTACAATTTTCCGGAAGGTTTTCAGGCGCATTGGCTTCGGGTTTCGACCGATCGAAACTGCCGCGCCTGCGTTGTTTGCGTCTGGAAATAAATTCAATGTCAGAATCGGAAATTTGAGACGGTCTGATCCGTCTCTTTTCCGGTCATGCCCTGTTCAGCATTTTTCTGATCTGTTCGTTTTCTTTTTCAGTTTTATATCAGAAAAAACGCCGGTTCAACAGCAATCGTCCAATGTTATGAAAACACAATATTGACAGAAAACTGGTTTCTTAATA
>CAZZEF010000171.1:5798-10097 GCA_964652875.1 uncultured Planctomycetaceae bacterium | reverse complement strand
ACAGATCGATCTGATCGAAGAAATCGGCCGTATGTACGGCTATCATAACATCGAACCGCAACCGATCAAACTTTATGCTCCCTATAAGGAAAACCCTGTTCACGCCAATTCAAACCGCCTGCGCGATATTATGGTCGGATTCGGCTTCATCGAATTCCTGACGTTCGGATTTATTCCGGACGACTCAATGGACAAGCTCCTTTTGACCGATAAAACCAGTCCGTATTACGGAGAGATCATTATTCAAAATCCGCTGTCAAAGTTTTACGCACTAATGCGTCCAACAATGGCTTACAGCATGATCTCTTCGGCAATCGCCAATTTGGCTCTTGGAACGCCGGAAATCAGGATCTTCGAAATTGGCAAGACCTATTACCGCGACGAATCGACCGATACCGGTTACAATCAACGGAACGTTCTTTCCGTTCTCATGACCGGAACCAAACATCCGAAAGGGTTCGGACTGACCAAAGATCAAAAATACAACGTTTACGACGCTGTCGCCGCCGCGGCCTGCATTCTCGACGATTACGGCCTTGATTATCAGATCCGCAATACAAAATCGGTCGGGTTCTTGGATCCGACCGCCGGAGCGGAAATCATTGTCAACGGAAAAGTGATCGGATGCGTCGGACGAATCGCCAAAAAAGTTCTCGATAATTTTGAAAACGGCAAACTGGCCAAAAGCGATGTCCTTTATATTGAAATGGATTTCGACGGCTTTGTCCCGCGCCGAAAAACAATTACCTTCGAGTCAAGTTTCCCCGGCGTTCAGCGCGAATACAACTTCACTGTTCCCTGCTCGATTCATGCGGTCGATTACGTCAACGCCGTTAAAAATGCGCATCCGTTTATCGTCAGTGTCGATGTTCTCGATGTTTATCAGGGACAAGGCGTTGCCGAAGGAACCGCCGCTGTTCTGATCACCGTTAAATACAACGCCGTTACCAGAACAATGGAACTGGCCGAAATTGAAGAGATCGAAAAAGGTTTTCTCGCTGTTTTGAAAAAAGATTACGGCATTGAAATCCGGCTTTGATCTTTTTTCTGACCGTCTGTTCGGTATTGAATATAATACACAAAATATTCAACGCCGAACAGGCGCGGTATACTCCCCAACAAACGCGGAGAAACTCGTCCGGTTCCGGTCATTCTTTACTTTTCCTGTCCCATCGTCAAAAGATCTGTCCGTTCACGTTCATCAGGGACAGGAAAAATGGAAATTGTAAAATGAGGGGCGTATCAAACAATTTGAAACCGGCCAAGATCGTTTATTCACCGTTTTCAAGTTGATCTCAGGTCAGATTTTTGTTTTACAGACATAAAAATCGAAAGGCGGCGGTATGAACTTATCAACTCGTTCAAGCGGAATTCTTTTACCGCTGTTTTCTCTTCCCGGAACAAAGGATGCCGGAGCCCTCGGACGTTATGCCCGGCGGTTCGCGGATTTTCTTGCCCGCGCCGGACAGTCTTGGTGGCAAATGCTGCCAATCAATCCGATCGACCGGTCTTTTTCTCCTTACGCTTCCGTCTCCGCGTTCGCCGGTGAACCCCTTTATCTTGACCTCGAAGATCTGGTCGAACAGGATCTGCTTGACGCTGACGATTTGAATGGATATTTAAACGACACCGGATCTGATCGGCCCGATTATCCCGCGGCCCAAAACTTTCGGCGCAAAATGCTTCAGAAGGCGTTTGTCCGTTTTCGTGAAAACAAAGGAGGCGAAAAATTCCGATGTCAACAGGATCGTTTTTCGGAAGAAAACGCGGACTGGCTGAACGACTTTGTTCTTTATTCAGCGTTGGCCGATAAATTCGGATCTCCTGACTGGTCCGGCTGGCCGGAAGAGTACCGTTTTCATGAGGATCTCGTGCGCCCGGACGGATCGTATTCCGACCGGCTCGTTTCAGACAGCGATCTTCTGGGCGCCGCGGAACAGGCGAAATTCATTCAACTCGTTTTTGATGTTCAATGGACGGAGTTCAAAAGTTATTGCAATACACACGGGATCTATCTTTTGGGGGATGTCCCTATTTACGTTGGCCGATCCGGTGCCGATACCTGGGCGCATCGGGAACTGTTCCAAATTGACCGAAACGGCAATCTGCTTCGCATTGCGGGCGTTCCGGGCGATTCGTTCAATCCGAAAGGGCAACGCTGGAATATGCCGCTTTACGATTGGGATCGGCATGCGGCGACAGGCTTTCAATGGTGGCTGGCCCGAATGACAAGAACACTGAAACGGTTCGACGCGGTCCGGCTGGATCATTTTATCGGTTTTTATAATTATTACAGTTTCCCCGCCGACGAAAATCTTCCGCCCGATGAAACGCGGATTACCGACGAAAAGGGGATCACTTATGAAAAAGGCTGGATTCCCGGCCCGCAGGAAAAACTGTTTGACGTTCTGTTCGAAAAACTTCCGAAAGAGGCTTTTCTGGCGGAAGATCTCGGCGTTATGAACGCCGGAGTTCACCAGCTCCGCAATCATTATCATCTTCCCGGAATGGGCGTTCTTCAATTCTCGTTCGATAACAGCCAAATAAAGAATCCGATCAAACGCTGGCCGGAAAATTTTGTCGTCTGCACCGGAACTCATGATACTCCGCCGATCCTTGCCTGGTTGACCAGTCTTGAAAAAGGCGGCCCCAAAAATCCTTACTGGCCCAATTTTATCAAGGTTTGGAAAGTCTTGAAAAAATTTCAAAAAAAATCGGAACGAATCAGGATCAACTATCGGAAAAATCCGCAATGGTCCTCCCAACTGTCGAACGGCTGGCATTGGTCCGAGAGCAATTGGGAAGAAGAACAGGAACTTTTGTTCGGTATTCCGCAGCGTCCGATTCCGATGCGTCCGGAAATCGCCAACTTAAAAAAAGCGGTCCTCCGGTCCGTTTTGAATTCCCGGGGCAATATTGCCCTTTTTCCGCTTCAGGATATTCTTGGACTCGGCGGCGAAACCCGGATAAACTTTCCCGGACATGACGGAGGAAACTGGCTTTGGCGCGTCCGATCTGCTTTGTTGACCGATCAAGTCGCGGATGAGACCGCCGCACTGACACGAAAAGCAAAACGAACTTCCGATTCCCGGCAGTAATCCGATAACGCTTGACACAAAATTTTACCGATTCCATCATGAATTTTCCGTTATAACGTCAAAAGAACCGCCGATTAACTCCGGGAATCGTTTTTTAACATTGGAACGGAAAAACGGCAATAAAATCGATATAGCAGATCGCTGAAAATTTTGTTTCGCGGAATATACCGGATCCACTTGAGAGATCGCGTAACGCAATGTTAAGTTCCCCGTTTTCTAAGACAAACGGAAACAGACCGGAAAGATGAAGGTCCGCAGTATAAAATGTCCGCCAGAACCTTCCTGACGACCGGCTAAAATTTCATTTAATCGAAAAGACGTTAAAAAATGCCAAAGACAGAAAAGACATTTATTGTTTCCGGTATGAGATGCGCCGGCTGCGCGGCCAATTTGGAGAAGACCGTTCAATCGCTGCCCGGTCTGATCCGGGTTCGTGTCAGCTTTCCGAATCATTCATTAACGGCGGAATTTGAACCGGACACTGATATTGAGGCTGTTACGCAGAAGATTCTGCAAAAAGGCGCTTCGCTTGGTTTCGAACTGACGGAAATGACCAGTGTTCAGGAAGAAAAGAAAAAGACGGAAAAAATGCTTCGAAACGAACTGGAAGATCTGACTGTTCGTTTTCTCTTTTCTTTATTCTTTTTGATCCCGCTTCTTTATCTGGCAATGGGTCCAATGGTAAAAATCCCTGTTCCGCCTTTATCGGAGCAGGGATCGGGCATTCTTCAATTTCTTTTGGCTCTTATAATCATCGTCGTCAACAGAACCGTTTTTTTCCGCGGATTCCGTCATCTTTTCAAAGGCATTCCCGACATGGACTCGCTAGTTTCACTCGGAGCGTCCGCTTCTTTTTTTTACAGCGTTTATCTTTTGGCGGAAATGCTGATTTCCGGATCGTCAAACCAGTCCGCCGGGCAGATGGGACTCTGTTTCGAATCGTCCGCGTCGATTCTGACATTGATCACGTTTGGACGTCTTTTGGAAAGTCAGGTCCGATTCAAAACAAGCGGTGCGGTTGACCGACTGCTGGATCTTGTTCCCGAAACGGCCGCCGTTCGACGCGAAGGGTCGGAAGAAGAGATCCCCGCCGCCGAACTTCAAGCGGGAGATTTGGTCATCATTCGACCGGGCAAACAAATTCCAGCCGATGGAAAAATTATTTCAGGATCTTCTTCCGTCGATCAGTCGCTGTTAACCG
>CAZZEF010000171.1:0-5788 GCA_964652875.1 uncultured Planctomycetaceae bacterium | reverse complement strand
ATAGAGCCACCCTGACAAATTATAATGTCAGCATTATAATTCAGATAATCCAAGATGTCTTTGCAAAAAGGTAACAGCTTTGATATCCTTGCTTTAGCACCGCGGTGATAGCATTCCCGTTGAAAAAAAGAGAGGCGATTCCGTCTTTTCAGGAACGGTGAACCAGGACGGCTATTTTGAATTCAGGGCGGAAAAAACCGGATCGGAAACAACGCTTTCCGGTATTATTGATCTTGTTCGGACAACGCTCGGTACCAAAGCGCCAATCGCCCGGCTGGCTGACCGTGTTTGCGCCGTCTTTGTTCCGATCGTCATTTTTCTTGCGCTTGCCGCCGGAATATATCAGCTGGTGACCGGATCTTCTGTTTTTACCGCCGTTTCAACAGCCGCCGCCGTATTGGTGATCTCCTGTCCTTGCGCACTCGGACTGGCCGCGCCGTTGGCAATTGCCGCCGGTACCAACCGCGCCGCTCTTGACGGCATTCTCGTCAAATCGGCCGCCGCCTTCGAAACACTTAATAAAATTGATACGGTCATTCTCGATAAAACCGGAACCGTTACCGAAGGCAAACCGAAACTGATTGAAATCATCTCCCGTATTCCGGGCAAAGAAAACGATCTGCTTGAAAATATCGGCGCGCTCGAATTCTGTTCCGATCATCCGCTTGCCCGGGCAGTTCGGGACCATCTAAAAAACAAGGGACTGCGACTGACGCCGGGATCCGATTTCGAAACAATTCCGGGCCGCGGCATTCGCGGAATGATCAACGGACGGGAATTTCTCGCCGGCAGTGAAACACTAATGAAAGAATCGAAAATTGATCTTTCCGAATGGCAGGAAACAATTGACCATTATTACCAACGAGGCTCAACGGTTCTGTTGGCCGCGAGTAACGGACAATTTCAAGGACTGCTCGTTTTTGACGATCCTCCCCGTCCTGAATGTTTTGAAGCAATACAAGAATTTAAAAAGTTGGGACTTGAAATTGTCCTCCTTTCCGGCGATAATAAAAGAACTGTTGAAGCGGCGGCCCGAGCCATTGGAATCATTCCCGATCAAGAGAATGACTCGTCGTCAAACGGTCAGAAGCAATACGAAAATGTTTTCGCGGAAGTTCTTCCCGCCGATAAAGAACGAATCGTCCGCTCTATTCAGGAAAACGGTTTGCCGCGATTCGGCGGGTCAAACAGATCCGATTCAAACGTTTTCGGTCCATCCGGCCCCGATTCCCCCAAACCGATCAAACGCAAAAATGTCGCAATGATCGGAGACGGAATCAATGACGCGCCCGCTTTGGTTCGCGCTGATCTCGGTATCGCCATTTCGACCGGAACAGATATTGCGCTTGATTCGGCCGATATTATTCTTACCGGCGGCGATCTTCGCTCCGCGGTTCGGGCGTTTCGGTCAGGCAGACGCGTTGTCCGTGTTATTAAGGAAAATTTCTTTTGGGCTTTCGTTTACAACGCCGTTTGCATACCGCTGGCGGCCGGAATATTTTACCCGATTTTCGGTTGGCGGCTCAGTCCGGTTGCCGCGGCCGCCGCAATGGGGTTCAGCTCTCTTTGCGTTGTTCTGAATTCCGTTCGGCTGCAAAGGAAAATATGAAATCCTGCGGTTTTTCTTCGGAAAAATCTTTGTCCCAAACTTTGAAAGATCATTGCGGGGTAAACCGCCGAATCATTCTGCTTCCGTCAAAAAACAGCAGTAATATTTACCGTTCCTGCAGTTTACAAACAATAACAGACCAGATCTCCCCTTATTATTACCGAGTCATTCATTTTTAAAAGATATACCGATTCCATCATAAATTTTTCGTTATTACGCCAAAAGAACAGGCCTATTCACGCAGTCAATCGGCGGAGATGACGGAAAATAAAAAATAAAAGCAGTATAACGAGTCCTAAAAATCAATCGGAACGGTTCCTTTCCGTTCGCGACATAAAAAATTCCAAGGTCCATTTATGAAAAAATTTTTACTCTCTTTAGTAATGCTCTTTTTACTGCCCAATATTTTTCAGTCGGATCCTTTATCAAATTCTTTATCAAGAGCTTTGGAGGATCCGACAGCC
Source organism: uncultured Planctomycetaceae bacterium (assembly GCA_964652875.1). Classification (GTDB taxonomy): domain Bacteria; phylum Planctomycetota; class Planctomycetia; order Pirellulales; family Thermoguttaceae; genus JAUNBG01. Next base: position 3,715 of record CAZZEF010000171.1, on the reverse strand, counting down.
AGTTCCCCCCAAAATACGATAACGACAGGATCTGCCTCAAACCGGATCTTTAAAGGCGACTGGAAAGAGGCGTTTCAAGACCGGACAAAACTTCCTGAATCGGCAAAAACGCGCGCCTGGTGGTGGTGGCTCAATTCCAATGTCGATCAGGAAGCAATTCGCCGCGACCTCTCGGAAATGGCCAAAATTGGTTTCGGGGGTCTGAATCTTTTTGACGGGGGCGGCGCGGCCCGGCGCGATTATACGGAAGACGTTCCTTCCGGGCCGCAGTTCGGTTCTCCCGAATGGAACAGTCTTTTTCTTTTCGCTCTGAATGAAGCGGCCAAAAATCATCTTGAAGTCAGTCTGAATATTCAAAGCGGCTGGAATCTTGGCGCCCCTTTCGTAACCCCCGAAAATGCCGCCTGGCTGATTGAAACTTCCGAAACAGAGATCAAGTCCAACGGAAAGACTCCTGTTAAAACACTCTTGCCGCAACCGAAAACAAATGAAAATTATTATCGAGATCTTGCTGTATTCGCGCTTCCGAACAAGCGGAACAGCGAATCCGTCCGACTCGATATTTCCGCCGTTGCGCCCCCGAAAGAGAAGATCTCCTTTTACCGATCCAAAAAGAAAGATCATCCCGTCATCAATTTAATCGACGGCAATTCGGAAACACTTTGGGTCAGTGAATACAATCCTCCGGTGACGCTCGTTTTTCGGTTCGATCGAAAAGTTGAAGTATCCGGTTTGCGGCTGACTCCCCGGCCCGGATACGGTCCCAAAAAGATCTCTGTTTTTCAGTCCGAAACAAATTCAAACCAAAAAACACTTCTCGGTACTTTCGATCTGAATAAAACGGAAAAATCGGAAGTTAAATTCGAGTCTGTTAAAGGCGATCTTTTTCAAATACGGATCGACGAAGCGTATGACCCGCAGGTTGAACAGAACAGACGAACCGAGGCCCGGAACATTCAAATCGCCGAATTCGCCTGGATCGGTCCGCAAGTTGCTCGCCGAACTCAAAAGATTAGTAATTTAGCCGATAAAACCGCCAGCCGCGAACTGAAATGGTCGGCCCCGAAAGCGGAATTTTTAATGGACGATTTCCCGTCCACTTCCGGCGAAATCGATGCCCGATTGGATGAAATTATCGACGTAACCTCTTTCTTTGTCAAAGCGGACGACCGGCATAACAGCGATACAAACGATCAAAAGAAAAACACTTGTGATCCGGAAAAGCGGCCCGGTTTTTTGAACTGGACAGCGCCCCGGGGAAGCTGGACGATCATTCGCATCGGATACACGATCAGTTCTCATGGCCGAGTCTCAACGGAAACGCCCGGAACAGGGGGGCTTTGTCTGAATCCTCTTGATCCGTCGACCTTTGATCTTTATTGGGATCTCCGCATGAAACCGCTTGTCGATCTGGCGGGCAAACACGCGGGAACAACCTGGAAATACTGTCATGCGGGAAGCTGGGAACTCGGCGGGATCAATTGGTCGCGGAACTTCCGGTCGGAATTTCTCCGGCGTCGGGGATACGATCTTTACCGTTTTCTCCCGATCTTTGCGGACAAGATCCTTGAAAGCCGCGATGTCACCAATCGCTTTCTGAATGATCTGCGCCGAACCATTGCCGACTGCATCGCCGAAAATCATTATGACCGGTTTCGCGACCGGGCTCTTGAACACGGTCTTGAAATTCATCCGGAAAGCGGCGGACCGCATGGCGCCCCCGTCGATGCGCTAATGAACATTGGTCATTCACAGATCCCGATGATGGAATTCTGGTGCAAATCCCAAACGCATCGGATCAAACTGGAAGACCGTCATTTCATGAAACAGGCGGCTTCCGCGGCCAATATTTACAACCGTCATTTCGTTCAAGCGGAAGGGTTCACAACGATCGGGCCGCACTGGGAAACATCAATCGGCGAAAATTTGCGGCCGAGTTTCGATTTCGCGGCCTCCGAAGGCATGAATCGGCTTGTCTGGCATACGTTCGTCTGTATTCCGAAATCATCCGGTTTTCCCGGACAGGTTTATTTCGCCGGAACTCACTGCAATCCGAATTGTATTTGGTGGCCTTTCGGATCCGATTTTCTCGATTATCTCAATCGAAGTCAATTCTTGCTCCAGCAGGGAATTTCGTCCGCGGATGTTCTTGTTTATTACGGCGACTGGATCCCTAATTTTGTTCGGGGAAAAATCGATGATCCCGCCCATGTTCTTCCCGGTTATGATTATGACGTTGTTAACGAAGAAGCCCTTCTCAAATTTGCCCAGGTCGAAAACGGAAAAATCATCTTTCCAAGCGGTTCTGTTTATCGCGTTCTCGTTCTGCCGGACCGGAAAAATATTTCTCTCGATGTTTTAAACAAAATTGAACAATTGGTGCGCGAAGGTGCTGTTGTGATCGGACCAAAACCGGAGCGAACCACCGGATTGATCAACGGAAAAATTCAGGACGATCTTGTCAGGACACTCGCTGACAAACTTTGGAAGGGATCTTCCGAAAAAGGTTCGAATCAATACGGTAAGGGGCGTATTTACCGGGGAACAACGGTTCGGGACGTTTTGAAAGATCTTAAGGTTGCCCCCGCGCTGGAAATTGTTTTCGCCGATCCGGATCATGTTCCCCAAGTTCCCGAAAATACTAAAAAAACAGATCCTGATCAAAAAAACGCCGGACCGATTAAATCGTCCGCATCCGCTAATCCGCCGGGGTCAAGGCTTCATATCGGTGACCCTGTCGCCTGGATTCGACGAACGATCGGTGACGGTTCTCTTGTTTATCTTCTTTCCAACCAGTCGGATCAGCCGGTCGAATTTACCGGGATCTTCAGACAGGATCTTTCAGCAAAAGAACAGAAGCCGGATTCTTTCGAAAAGGGATCATTGCATTTGAAAAGATCTTCCAATGGCGATCTCCCTGTTTCCCGGCCATCGGATGAACTCGCAAAGAATTTGCTTCTTCCTGAAATTTGGGATCCTGTTACCGGCTCGATTCGGGCCGCGTCGGTCAATCGGCGGTATTCCAATTACTTCCCGAACGGTTCAGCCGGCCCCGCGATTACCGATTCACTGCGGACCGCAGTCGATCTTCGACTGGAACCTTTTCAAGGTCTTTATATCGTATTCAGAGAAAAAGCCGGAACAGACTCTTATTTGAATGATCGGACAAATACATTGAAAACGAACTTTCCGGAATATCAAAAATTATTTGAAATTTCCGGCAAATGGACAATTGACTTTTATCGGCCGGAATCGCCGGACCGGATCTCTTTTACCCGAACGGTTCATGATCTTTTCGACTGGAGCCGATCCTTCGACAAACAGTTGAGATATTTCAGCGGAACGGCGGTTTATCGTCTGACATTTTACTGTCAGGGCAAACTCAACAAAGATGAACGCATCTGGCTGAATCCCGGACTTTTCAAAGAGATCGGATCAGTCCGTCTTAACGGAAAAGATCTCGGGATTTTCTGGTGTTCCCCGCGCCGGTTCGATGTTACCGGTCTTTTGAAATGCGCCCCGGCCGATACCCCGATCATTCAAAAGAATGATCCCGACTTGACCAAGAACGCGATATCCGGTCAAAATCAAACACCCAATATTGATCGTGTATCCCAAGACAAACAAACGGCCCGCAGCAAAGAAACTTCCGACGTTAACGAAGGAAGAAATGAATTGATCATAACGATCAAAAACACCTGGCCAAACGCTCTTG
>CAZZEF010000170.1:0-10127 GCA_964652875.1 uncultured Planctomycetaceae bacterium | reverse complement strand
TTCTTCTTTTTCCCTTCATTCTGTTTCTTATCAGATTCCCTATCATCGTCACTTTGTTTAAAATCATCAAAGCAAACCAGACCTTTTGCCTTTCTTTTCATATTTCTCAGGGCTTTCTTCAAAATTTCCGGAGGCAACTTTTTTAGCTCAGCTTCATAGGCGTCTATTGCTTCCATTGCTTTTTTTCTGTTTGCCATCTCTACTTCCGGTGTATCATGATACCCTGATGTCGAACTGGGATTCCCCTCTATTTGAGCAACAAGTTGAAAATTTGGTGCGTTACTTTTAAGAGCCAATCCACAATACATCAAAAAGGCAAACAGTCTTCGCACTTCCTGAATATCCGTCTTTAACTGAAACCAGGTAAAATAATCATATCGGGGGTTTCTAAACCAATACGATTTTTCACTCGCGATCTCTTTTGGGCAATCATCCAACGGGGTGACATTAATATGAAAATAACACGCAAGCTCTATAAAATGTTTCAAAGGACGTTGCTTACAACATTTATTTGGTTCGCTGACAAATGCAAGATATAAATTGTCACCAACCGATTGAACATGATCAAAGTACGCATTAAGATGATATTGAGTGAATCGTTTTTCAATTCCATATCGCAGGAATATTTTGTTTGTTCGCTGTGTCAAATAACATACACCGCTACCTTGAGGCGACCCTATAGTACCATTCCAACTGTAGTTCTCAATATCGAAAATGTGATCACCCTTCCAACGAAGACCGTTAGTAGGATAGTCATATTCTATAATTCCCCCTCCTTCTGGTCCATTAATATAATTAATACGAGTTTGACTCCAATCATATCTCGTTTTATACTCCTCACCCCAAAACTTTTCATCTGGCGGAGCAACATTACTCAATATATCGGGTAACTCATCCCATTTATGTTTAAATTTTCCCCATGAAGGATAAACCAAATAGTATGTATTCGAAGTGATAAATTTAAGCATTGTTTTACTTCCTCTAATAATGTATTGTTCTTTTCACGTATTATACTGCTTCTATTATAAATTTTCCGTCAGTACCGCCGATTGATCGCGTGATCGGCTGTTCTTTTGTCGTTATAACGAAAAATTTATGATGGAATCGGTATAAACAACTTAAAGTACGGATAAATAACTTACAGCAAACATTGTTCGCCATAAGTATAATTGTAAACAAGGCGCTCTAAAAGGACATAAACGAATTATTCGATCTAATCAGAAATATTTTCTATAATCCATATACATGAACAAATGATGGTTATGTAATGGAAGTATCACGTCGATAAAATCGGCATATAATATTTCACTGAAGGATTCTTTTTTTCTGTCACGCTATAATTTTCTGAATAGCACATAATAATACATTTATAAAAATATAAAAAGAAAAAACGCAATAATACTCACACGACAGTTTCAAAGCAGACCATAAAATGTGATCTGATTTTGTTTATCGCTGCCGAATCATTTCACTTAAAAACCTCCTCTTCGAAAATATTTTTTTGATTTGAATAAAGGTTCATGAGAATTCTAATGGTCTCAAAAACAGAAACGATCTTTCTTCAAGAGTTTTTAATCCGATCTCTTTTGTAGGTCAGAAAAGCGGCGGCCATAACGGCAAGTCCTCCAAGTACCCATGCGGCGGCCAAACAAGAAAAACCAATCGACAAGCCTTCCGCCTTACCGTATCGGTCTTGAAGAACGCCCATAAAATATGGAGATGTCGAACCGATCAGAAACGCGGACATAATCATCAGTCCGACCAACGATGCCCGATATCGAACCGGAACAACCTCAAAAATGGCCGCGTGAGTATTCGATTCATAAAGTCCGCGCATCGCTCCGAAAAGAAACATCATCAGCAGTATCGTCGTCAGTTCGGACGAGTTTCCAAGGAGCCAAATCGCCGGTGCCCCACAAAGCATCGTCAGCCACTGAAGATGAACCCGAAACGAAATAAACCGCCGAACCATTATGTCAGAAACAATTCCGCCGATCAAAATAAAAATTAAAGCGCCGAGATGATGATAAAACATTGAGTTTCCTCCCGCCGCCGTTGTCGACAGATGACATTTTTCGCTCAATAAAGCGGTTGCCCATGTAAGGTAAGCATTATTGACAAATACAATTGCGACGAAACCGGCGGTAAGCAACCATACAGTCGGGATCTTCGCCAACTCGTGAACGGTCTGAACCACTGAAAATTTCTCTTCTTCCTTTCGGATCTCTTTCTCTTCTTCAATCGACCGATCGGCAGAACATGCATTTTGAAGAGTATGACCCGAACAGAGATCCTTTTGAACTGTTTCGGATATTTGATCCGCGTCAATTCTTTTTTCGTTCTGCTCACCCCTACATTCCGAAGCGTCTTTCAAGCGTCTGATAAAGATCAAACCGATTACAATTCCCAGTCCGCCGAATACATAAAAAGTCGAACGCCAGCCATAATTTTCAGCCATCCAGCCAGCGAGAAAACCGGTGATCATAACACCGATATAAAGTGCCGACTGATGAATCGACAGGGCGGCGGCTCTCGTTTTTTTATGAAAGGAGGCAATTAAAGCCGTCGACGATGGTCCGTAAAAAGACTCCGTTCCCGCGGTTGCGACACTGCGGAAAAGAATTAAAGAGATCAAACCGGTTGCCAATCCGGTCAAACAAGTAGACAGACTCCAAAACAGAATGCAAATCGTTATGATCCATTTGCGACTGAAACGATCACCAATAAAACCGGCCGCCGGTACCATAATCGCCAAAACAAAAAAAAGAACCGATGCGGTCAGGCCAAGCTGCGTATCGCTCAAATGGAGATCACTGCCGATCTCTTCCGTTACAATACCGAAAATAGCCCGATCCGCCTGATAAAAAAAATGCGCAAAAAACAAAAGGATCAGAAGTTCCCATTTATAAAACGGACCCGGCTTTTGCTTAATCTTGGCATACTCATTCATTATATTCTCGATATTCACTACTGATTAAATTGTTCGATACGGTCGTTTACGCCGCCGGTATTTGATATTAAACACAAATAAAAGAACGAATCCGGCTTACCCGTTCGTCCGGTCGATGCCTGACGCCATTATATCAATATCTGATCTTAACGACAAAAGACCGCCGAAAATCGGGAAGCGTCAATTTTCCGTTTTCTATCGAACCGGAGATCTCCCGATCCAGCCAGGGATCGTAAAGAACAACAGAAGACGCGTTACTGATCCCCAGTTTCGTCAGATCAAGGGTAAAATTCTTTCGGACCGGCGCCGGCTTCTTTTCGATCAGTTCCGTTTTCCAGTTGCTCTCCTGATCGCGAAGCCAGATCACGGTCTGCGTTTTTCCATGAAGTCCGTAAATACGGACGAAATCCTGATCCTTTTGAAACGGTTCAAAACGCTCTTTAACCGGATCAAGACCGGCAGCCGTTTTGGAAAATCTGCCAATATGATACCAAAGATCGTTTTTCTCAAGATACTGATACCAATGCCAGCAGTGCCCGGATCCCGCCGCGCCCGCAAAAAAAGGAACGAAAAGAATATCGTGAAAAAGAATTCCCTCGTGATCAAGATCATACAATTTTGAAGGGCCCGCATGACGCCATTCAACCGCGCCCATTTCGGTTGCCAAGATCGGTTTGTCTTTAACCATTTCGCGTATGACTGTAACCATATCGGCGCCGAGACGGTCCATTGGTCCCCGACAGATCTCTAATGGCGCCCCGGGATCAAGATAACGATGAACCTGCGCCGCGTCGTTCTCTTTCATATTCACAACTTGCGGATAATACTTTAATGCGTTCGACGAATCGAAACTCCCCAATGACTGCATAACCATCTGATCCGGCGACATTTTATGAATTTCCGGCAGCATTTTTTTCGTCCATTCAATACAGTGGGGCATACAGTTTCTTTCGTTCCAAAGCTCCCAGGCAAAAACATTTGGATGATCTTTAAAACGACTGATGATGGCCCGGCATCGATTCAGATAGAGATCGCGCCCCCAATCGGTATTAACATACTCATTAACGGAATGTTTGGAATCGGAAACATACACATCTCTGTTGAAAAACGGAACGGACGGTTTGGCACTGATCGATCGGAAATGTTCCATACAGAATTTTATGCGGATCCCGTATTTTTTTGCGAGTGCCAATGTCTCCGCTATTCGAGTCAAAACGGCCGGATCATAAACCCCGATCTTATCATGTTCAATCTCATAAAAATCGGAACTAAGCCAAATCCGCGTATAATTGCCGCCGTTCTCCGCGAGCTTTTTAAAATAGAATTCCATTTTCCGCAGACCGCGTTCGGTATCTTTTTTAAATTGCTCTAATACCCCCGTCTCGTTACGTTCACGAAGAATACAGAGATTCACGCCAATCGGAATGTAAGGCGATCCGTCCGAAAGTTCAAAGTATTTCGGATTCTCTTTACTCACCCGGACAAACACTCTCTTTTCATCCGCCCCCCCCAATACACTTGATAAAATCCATATTACAAACAGAAGAAGTATTTTTTTCATGAATTTTCCTTAATAAATATAACACGAACAGCCAGCGCAAGGGCACCGGACCCCAATTAGCGATAACGCGCTGCCAGCGCAAGGGCGCTGGACCCCAATTAGCGCTAACGCGCTGAAAACATATTATCGTTCCCGTTGGTCACTTGCCGAACTCAATATAAACATGACCTGCCAAGAGCGGCCAGCGGGAGTGTATCTTAGAGGGAGATTAACACGTCAATTCATTCCCTTTCAAAATTTAGCTGGGATGCAAAATTCTGCTGCTATTTTATGACGATATAGTTCATCGGATTAACTTTTTGTCCTTTGAACATAAAGGGCTTTTCGTTATAATTGGTAATGATCATTGTCCCATCGGAGAAAACAGTTTTAAAGACATTTTCGGCGATCTGCTGATGGTCGTCCATGAATTCGAACTGAAGCCAACGCAATTTTTCAAATTCATCATAACCTTCTTTGATCTTTTGAACATTTTTAACAAGATCGTCATCGGTATCGCAAGTAATATCGGCGTCGCCCATCCAGTTATTTCCGGTTGTGAGGAATTTTGAATAGAAATAGAAATGAGGTCGTCCGCCGAACTCGATCAGTTTAAGTCGGGCAATTGAATCCTTAATTGTGTAATTCGTCGTATGCGTATAAGGATTATTCAAAACGATTCCATTATAAACGAGCTGCCAAATCGGAACATGTCGGTCGACCAGCGCGGGAAGTTTGGCTCCCGGCTTATTAAAGGAGATATAAAGAGCAAAGTCAAGATTGGAAATACAATAATCGAAACCGCCTTCGGACGCGAAACCGCCGAAGTCCTTTTGAGCTTTGGCCATGATCTTTTTGGTCCAGACGGCGAACCCTTCTTTCGTCAAAGGATGATCTTTGGAATAACAGGTTCGCGGATTAACCGTTGAATAGACATCAATATAATGAAGACCACGGAAACCAAGATCTTTCAGACGGGGAAAATCTTTATCCGGAAAGCGTTCGAACATACATTTCGGACAGGTTTCATACATAGCGCCGCCGCCCCAGGTTGTGTACGTATTGAACATACCGTCTTTTCGAACGAGAAGGAAATTTTCATCCCAACATCCGCCGAGATGAGAAACGGTATAAGAGTCGGAATAGTTGGTATGACAGACAGTTTGGAAACCGTTCTTTTTCGCGTGAGCAATCGCTTCTTTTAATTGATCATAACTGCCCAGCGTTGGTTCGGGAGGAAGGATCTGCGGATAACGTCCGTCATGACCGCCAATATTCCAGCCGACAAGACAGAATTCCGCTTTATCAATTCCCAGTTTTTTGAACTCATCAACGATCTTTTTGAAACGCTCAAACGTAATAACCGGCTTGACTTTCGGCTCGGTATCGGCAGTTTGGTATTTAACAGGAGAAGGAACCGGTTTCCAAGCCATACGAACTCGAATTTCCATTGATTTAGCCGCGTATTCCAATTCCGGTCGATTTTTGATTCGTTCTTTAAGTGATACGACCGTTCCATTATTGAGTTGATATTGTCGGTAGACTTTCGCGACATCAGCATAAGAAGCGTCTTTTTTCAGCGGATGAAATTCAATCGTAATATCACTGTAAGGCCGGCTTCCGTCCAGTTTATATTCGGGCGAGATCTGATAAACACCTTTTTTATACGAAACAGTGTAAGTTGCTTCATATCGGAACCCTTTTAAAATAGCGGTGAAAGCGCCGCGCGGGGACCTTACTCCATACATGGACATAACATGATGTGTGCATCGGTATTCGGCGTCTTTTTTCTGTTTGCGGAAGGTACCATACATTCCATTACATAAAACGTAAAAACCGTCTTCGCCCGCTTGAGCCTGCGCCCAAGGATGATAAATGTTCAGTCGGGTCGCTTCTTCCGGAACGGAATCGGCTTTAATCGTCAGAAATTGAATCCCCGCCTTTTCGGTCAGTTCGATCTCGCGGACCTCCTCTTTTTTAGGATCGGCGAACTTAAACACCGCTTTCGCTTTCAGACCGGCAGCGAAAACCTGACCGGCCGATAAACAAAGAACAGCCAACATTAAAAAGATCTTTACTTTTTTCATAAAATACTCCTTATTTTTAAATTACTGATAAAATTTTATTTTCAATCGATATTATACCGATTCCCTCATGATTTTTTCGTTATAATGTCAAAAAAACTGTCGATTCACGCGGTCAATCGGCGAAAATAACGGAAAATTTAAAATAAAAACTGTATAAATGGATTTTTCGTTCCAACGTTATAAGAGCAACCGATTCACGAAGTCCATTGACGGAAATGTTGGAAGATATAACCAAAGGCCCGAATAACATTCCGAACAACAAACCTCACTTTATTCTCACACAAGCAAGAGTACCGCCGCTCTCCCCATTCCAATGTTTTCGCGGTTTCGCATGAATTTACTTCTTTTGAACGGGATTCAGTTCGATCCCGAATTCCTGCGCAACCGGCCAGGATTCGGTAAAGCGATCAACCAGCGGAAATTCAACTCCGTCTTTGAGCATTTGACGAATCCGGGCCGGACTGTTCGTTCCGAAATAGTTTATTCGAACACCGGCATTTTTCAACGCGGCAATATCGTCTTTTGTGTATTTTCCAGTCAGCTGAATAAAATCGCATTTTAACTCAATCGTTTTTCGGACATAATCACTTGTATGCTTTTGCCGTTCCATACAGCAGATCTTGACAGACGGACAAATTTTTCGAACCGCTTCCATTCCTTTTTGATTGCAAGCCAAAAACGCCTGATGCAAACGATTTTTCTTTTGAATGAGTCGAACGGAATCTTCCGCAATGCCTTCGCCCGGCTTGACATGAACATTAATCCAAATATTATCCGGCAAGGAGTCGAGCGCTTCTTCCAAGGTCGGAACTTTGGTTCCTTTGAATTGCGGCCCCCGTTTAATACCGGCATCAAGTGCGCGAATTTCGTCAAAGGTCAGCTCTTTTACCTTTCCTTTTCCGTCAGTTGTACGATCGACAGTCAGATCATGCATAATAACAAGTTTTCCGTCTTTGGTTTTCTGAACGTCAAGTTCAACCTGCTGCGCTCCGGCTTGAGCCGCCGCGACAAAGGCAGGCACGGTATTTTCCGGTGCCGCTCCCTGATCACCCCGATGAGCGCACAGTCCCCGATCCGCCAATCGGGGAGTCTCGGCCAATGCGTCAGAAAGACTGACCAGCAGTATTATTGAGCCGACAATAAGATAAAACGAGATTTTTCGTACTGTTGAAACCGTCATTTTACAACCTTTTCTGATAATCTTTTATATCCCGATTCCATAATGAAATTTCCGTTCCAATGCCAAAAGAACAGCCTATCCATAACGTCAATCAACTGAATACAGGAGATCTGTATAAAATTACGCGAAGACATTTCCATCCACTTTATCGATTGATTTTCCTGTCGGAACTCTTTCATCGGTCAAGCGAAAACAAAAAATGAAACCGTCCTCTGTTCGTTATAATCATGAGACACAACTATAATTCTATCATAAAAAGAAACGAAAAACAACAGATCAGACGGCAGGATAAAAATTTTTTCATTTTAAACCGACACCGTTGATCAATGATCGGAAATCGTCCTTCAATTGAACTGTCGGTCCGGACAGTCCCGATTATAACCCGCCGCATGATTTTGATTTTTCAAAGATCCTTGACTTTTTAAATTTCATTCGTTATACTGAAATAAGAAAAGGTTCAGATCGTTTTTCCGCCGTTTCTTCAAAATACCAAACTGTCAACGGTAAATAAAGAACCGCGCGGAGATTTTTCATTTTCAGTAAATGAGGTCTTCTTTCATACTGCAAGCGACTCGTTTTTTATTTGTTTCTTCGGTCCTCTTAAGAGGCCGTGAATCACAATATCGGCCGGAACATACGGGGGCGAATCGCAACTTCCTGCAGTATATACCGATTCCATCATGAATTTTCCATTATAACGTCAAAAGAAAAGCCGATTTGCGCAGTCAATCGGCGGAAATGACGGAAAATTAAAAATAAAAGCAGTATAAAATATTATTTCGACAGCAAGCCAAGTGAACAGAGGAACCAACATGAAAAGACGAACATTTGTAAAACAGATCACGGCCGGTGCCCTTCTCGGAGCATTTCCGGTCCCGCTTTTGGCTGCATCGCGCAGTCCTTCCGAAAAGCTTAATATCGGTCATATCGGTGTCGGAGGCATGATGGGCAGCTTCCATCTGGCCGGGACAAATAAGGAAAATCAAATCGCCGTTTGCGATATCGACGAACGGATCCTTGATCCGGTATGCGCGCAAGTTCCTCAAGCCAAACGATATATTGACTGGCGGGAAATGCTTGACGAACTCGGTGATAAACTTGACGGAATTGTGATTACGACTCCTGATCATACTCACGCGCCTATCGCCTGCACGGCCATGAACAAAGGAATTCATTGCTACTGCGAAAAGCCGCTGGCGCATGACGTCTGGCAGGTTCGGCAGATGCAGAAGATCGCCAAAGAAAAGAATTTGGTCACACAGATGGGAACACAGGTTCACGCCAGTTCGAATTACCGGCGCGTGCTTGAGATCATTCGATCCGGAGTTCTTGGCAAGATAAAGGATGTTCAAGCCTGGGTCGCCGTTATTTGGGGAGGCAAACCGGCCTCACGAGACAAGATCGAAATACCGTCGAAACTGCATTGGGATCTTTGGCTGGGGCCTGCTCCAGTTCGTCCATACCAGCCTTGCTATCTCAGCGGCAATCCGGAATCTTATGACGCGCTCCGGTCGGATATTGACGTACCCGAAACATGCTGGCTCAGCGGTAATTGGCGATCCTTCTGGGACTTCGGCAGCGGAGGAATGGGCGATATGGCCTGTCATTTAATGGATCTCGCGTTTTGGGCTCTTGATCTCGGTTATCCCAAAACGATTGAAACGACCTCACCGGCCCCGCCGAACTCCGATTTCGCCGGGCGCGATCTTTCGACCCAATATCTGTTTGAGACCAAAGACGGACCGCTGACCATGTCTTGGCATGACGGAAATGCCCGTCCAAAGATCTTGCGTAAATACGGAATCGACAACAGAAAATACGGCATTCTGTTTATCGGTGAATTCGGTGCGCTGTATGTCAATTACACGGAACATTTTCTTCTGCCAAAAAACAAATTCAACGATTTTCAGCCGCCGAAAGATAAAATTCCGGAATCACCCGGTCATCATGCCGAATGGCTGACCGCAATTCGCAGAGGAGAAAAAACCAGTTGCGATTTCGATTATTCGGGAAGATTGTCCGAGGCGGTTCTGCTCGCGCTTGCTTCCTACCGCTGCGGTAAAAAATTTAACTATGATCCCAAAACGATGTCCGTTGTCAACTGTCCTGAAGCGGATCAATACCTGCGCCAATCATGCCGAAAAGGCTGGGAATGGCAATAATCACCATCAAAAGAATGAATCAGTAAAAGAAAAACGGCGGACTTATATTTTTCTTCAGAGCGCCTTGATATTTATCTCGTCTGATGAATAACCGGCCGTTTCTCTTTTTTCATCGCGGCAATATTGTTTCTGACAAATGAACAAATGCCGATCGGATCCTTATGTATGCTTTTTCGTTTTCAATAATAATGACGTTATTTGTTTTAAT
>CAZZEF010000169.1:7989-10231 GCA_964652875.1 uncultured Planctomycetaceae bacterium | reverse complement strand
GACCGGTTCACCATCTCCGATCTGTATGAATGCCGAATGGCCGAATACGACGAAACGTTCGTTTTTGTCCCGATCAAAAAACTGCAGGAACTGCGAAGCATGGTGCAGTCCGACGGAACGAGACTGGCGACTCATCTGCTGATCAAAGTCAAAAAAGGGGTCTCAATTGATGCCGTCCGCGACCTACTTCAGCAGAGCAGTCAGTTTCCCGGAACTCAATTTGAGGTTAAGACCTGGCGTGACCAGCAGGCGGTCATGCTGGCCGCGGTCGCTACTGAACTCTCAATTTTAAATGTGCTTCTGTTTTTGATCATTGCGGTGGCCGGTTTCGGTATTCTGGCGATCTTCTTTATGATCGTTATTGAAAAAACAAGGGATATCGGCATCTTGAAATCTCTCGGCGCAAGCGGTTGGGGAGTCATGCAGATCTTTTTGGGGTACGGACTCCTGCTCGGCTTGCTCGGATCCGGTTTGGGACTTGGACTCGGACTCCTCTTTGTTCACAACATCAATAAAATTGCCGCGCTCCTGTCCAAAATCATGGGACATGAAGTCTTTGACCCGTCCATTTACATGTTTCATGAGGTACCGGCGATTATTGAGCCGATGACCGTTTTTTACATTATGCTCGGATCAATCATGATCGCTGTTTTATCGGGCGTTCTTCCCGCCTGGCGCGCCGCCCGACTCAATCCGGTGGACGCGCTGAGAGTTTGACCTGTTCTGATATACCGATTCCATCATGAATTTTCCGTTATAACCTCAAAAGAACAGCCGATTCACGCAGTCAATCGGCAGAGAGGACGGAAAATTTAAAATAAAAGCAGTATAATACGTTTCCGGACGGTTTTCCGGAAAGCAGATCTTAAGGTAATTTATAATGGAACGCAGTTTAAAAAAAATTCGGGAACAGGACGATTTGTCCGCTCTTTCGGAAATCATCAATGAAACGCAGACCGGACAGAACCGTCCGGCGGATCCTGTTTCCGATCGTCAGGAACTGATCAATCGGCTCAAGGCGAAAGGCGCGCCAAAAGTTCCGCTCAGTTCGGTAAGACCTGTATTTCAAAATGAGGACGAATCTCATGACGGACAAACTGAATTTGCTCATTCGGAGGAACGAACAAACGTCATTAGTCGTGAGTATCGGGATTCGTCCAAAAGACCAACGCTCCTTTCGGTTCATGATCTTTGCAAAGGATACATCAAGGCGGCCAAGCTTATTCCGGTACTTTGCAACGTAAATATTGATGTCAAAACGGGCGAATTTCTGGCGGTCGTCGGACAAAGCGGATCCGGCAAGAGTACACTTCTGCATTTAATGGGAACACTGGATCAGCCTGATTCGGGCTCCATTTATTTTGACGGTCAGCGAACGGACAATCTCCCTGCCCGAAAAAGAGATCTTCTTCGAAATCGCTTTATTGGCATGATCTTTCAATTTTATCATTTGATTCCTGAAATGACGACGTTGGAGAACGTCGTTGCTCCCTTGATGGTGCGTGACGGACTCTTTCGATACATGTGCAATCGAAAGCGGTATCACCGTCAGGCCAAGGATCTTTTGGAGGTTGTTGGATTAACGCATCGACTGCGGCATAAACCGCGTGAGCTTTCCGGCGGCGAGATGCAGCGAGCCTCAATCGCCCGCGCCCTGATAACCGATCCGAGTATTTTATTGGCCGATGAACCGACAGGAAATTTGGATTCGAAAACTTCTATCGGTATTATGAAGCTTTTACGCGAACTGAATTTGGAGAAAAATTTAACGATCGTCATGGTAACGCATGACAACGAACAGGCAGCCGACTGTGACCGGGCAATTCGTCTGGTGGACGGTCAGGTTGTTCATAACGTTTAAAAGTCCCTCTCCTAATGCTGGTAATCGGTGACTCTTTAAACAACAAAGCAGAAAAAGCAAGTTCGAACGATGTTCAAACGGGAGAAATGAAAAAACCTTGTCGGGAACCGTTAAAGACACTCTTGACAGAATGAGGAATTAAGATAAAATAAACGCATTGAAATTTCTGATCAAACAGGAATTTTTATGCGGTAAAAACAAAAAAACATATTGCGGAAGCACTCGTAGCTCAACTGGATAGAGCAGCGGATTTCTAATCCGCAGGTTGAGGGTTCGATTCCCCCCGGGCGTACTATTTTAAATCCTTAAATACATAGACTTAAAAAAACAATGTCTTGTCTTTGCTAAAAAGCCAAGGCTGTATTGTACAGCCTTGGGAAA
>CAZZEF010000169.1:6246-7979 GCA_964652875.1 uncultured Planctomycetaceae bacterium | reverse complement strand
AAAGCCCTTTTTTTGGACATCAATCACTTTTCAAACTCTTTTTCGGCAGTCATATTGATCTCATTATTGTTTTTATACTGAAATAGAAGGAATAAGCGATTCATCAATTCACTGGGGAGAAATCGCTGACAATTTAAAAGGAAGACAGTATAATATTCATTGCATTTTTAGTTATACCGATTTCATGATGAAATTTCCGTTACAATGTCAAATGAACAGCCGATTCACGCAGTCAATCGGCGGAAATGATGGAAAAATTAAAATAAAAGCTGTATAGTACCTGTTGGACAGGAAGACTGTTTTCAAAACATGAATAAAAAAAGCCGTCGAAAACGAACCAAGCGTATTCGGCGGCGGAAAGAAAATTGTCAAGCTCCGTTCCTGTCCGTCTCAAAACGATTCACAACAGGAACGGGCCAAAAAATCAAATCAGAAGTTCTGATCCAGTTCATTCTGGAAAATTTCATCGGCAAAAATATCTGACAGATCGGTTTTACTTTGAGATCCTGTTGATTTTTTACTGTTTTCGAGATCCAGAATATTCCAGTTTTCCATAATATCGGCATTGTTTTCCGTTTCGGATGTAACCAGCGCAACCGCGAGATCATAAACATCAGGAATAACAGCATTGCTGACATTCACGTTCAAATCGGAATCAAGAATCTCGTTGGAAACCTCTTTTTGAGCTTCGAGAAGAAGCGCAAGATTATTTTCCAGTCCGGCTTCGGCTTTGATTCCGGCGTTGATTGTAATTTCAGGCGCCGCAACAGGAAGATCGTTAACGAAAATTTCAGCGGCAGGAAGATCCTTCGAAACGGTTTCCGATTCCTGATTATCGAGTTCAACTGATTGTTTTCCAACCTGATGAGCGCAAATAACATAGGTTTTATCGGACCATTCATTATTTTCGCCGGTTACTTTCAGAGTAATGTTATAAGTACCCGGTTTGGTATAATAATGCAGGAACGTCGAGGTAAAGCCGTTTTTGACATAAGTTTCAGGATCGGCGTTTTCCGCTTCATCACCCCAGGAGATGGTCCATTTCGAAACATTCACTCCGGAAACGGTGAAAACGGAGACATCCAGTTTGACCAGTGCCGTATCATACAGATCCGTTAAAGAAGCGTCAATAATCGGAGCGGCATCTTGCCATTCGATGACGTAATACTGACCTTTGATTTCGCCGAGTTCGTTTTCATATTGAATATAAAAACCGTCTTTTCCTTCGAGCTGTTTTGCGGAAAGCACGAGTTTGGAGTCGGAGCTTTCCAGTAAACCATCGCCGTCGAGATCATAATAGTATTTTACAATATTGTATCCGTTGCTGTCCTTTTCGTTATTGAAGATCAGAGATTGTCCTGGCTGAACAGTAACTTTTTCAACTTTTGTTGTTCCATTTTCTGCCATTTTAACAATACCGCCATGATTGGTCACCGTACCGGTAATTGTAACGTTGTATTTTGTTTCAGCAACACCAACAGTCATAATACCGTTGTTTCCCGCCGCTTCAGTTTTTCCATTACCGTTATTAACCAGATTTCCTTTTATCTGAACCGTTACATTAACGACGGCAATTTTCAATTCACTCTTATTGGCAGCATCTTTATCACCGTTGGTTACAGATCCGTTAATTACGACATAAGATCCGGCAGCCGCGCCGATCGTCGCATCCGCGCCCGTGTTCGTTACTTTACCCGTAATCGTAATGATCTTGGATTCGGTGTCCGTCTTCG
>CAZZEF010000169.1:2448-6146 GCA_964652875.1 uncultured Planctomycetaceae bacterium | reverse complement strand
CGGCTTCGTTCGTCACATTCGTCGCACTTATCGTGCCCTGACTCAACGTCATGGATGCTGTTTCGGCATTATTAATAATGTCACCCGTAACCTCAACATAAGATCCGGCAGCCGACCCGATCGTCGCTTTTGTTCCAGTGTTCGTTACTTTACCCGTAATCGTAATGATCTTGGATTCGGTGTCCGTCTTCGTGCCGGAAGCATTGCCTATAATAAACGTTCCGGTCGAACTGTTGCTCACATCGCCCGTTATGGCCAGATCTATATCGGCCGCCGAACCTATCGTCATCTGACCTTCGGCTTTGTTGCTCAACGCGCCATCAATCGATGTTAGCGTTAACGACAACGTCGTATCGGCCGTATCACCGATGATCATTTCTCCGGCTTCGTTCGTCACATTCGTCGCACTTATCGTGCCCTGACTCAACGTCATGGAACCCGTTGTGTTGTTAATAATGTCGCCATTGACCGTGATATTATTAACAGCTGGCGTATCCTGGGCAGTATCCGGGGCATTGGCAAGATCTCCACCAAAGGTCATGAGATTACCCGAATGATTAACATTGCCCGTCAAAATACCCGTACCTAATATGGTAAGTTTTCCAGTTGAATCTGCATTATCTGTAGACAATACGTTCGTATTTGTATTCGTATTTGTAGCGGTAACAGTATTACCGTTAAGATAAAGAGCAATATTTTTGTCGGACGCAATGGAAATATCTTCAGTGGTACTATTATTAACTTGAATCCAAGTGTATTCACCAGCATTTGCAGCAATGGAGGCATTGGTAATAGTATCAAAATACTGTATAATCTCTGTATACTTACCTTGAACATCTAGCCCCATAATGCTTGCGTTGGCACCGGAAAAATCAACGGCTGAAGTATTAAATGTGTAAGCTACAGGAGTATAATTATCATTGTCGTCACCATCCCAATCTACAGTAAGGACAGGAGCTTCTGTTTTATTTTTAACAATGTGTTTATACGTGTAGACATTTCCTTCTACTGTATAATCAGTACCTTCATCTAAAGTTTTTCCTGATATAGAAAATACCGGAGTGGCACCGGATAAAGTATCAGGATTTGTAAAATTCAGATCTATAAAATACTGACCTGATGAATCCGCGTTAAGCGCAACGGTGACATTTATCGAATATGCTCCGGCTGCTGTATTCGAAATTGTCGAAGCTGGAATAGTTTCTACTTTTCCCGAAAGTCCTCCTGGTGTAACTCCCGCTGTATTCACTGTATAAGTAATCGGGGTATAGCTCGTTTCTGTGCCGCCGTCCCAATCGATTATTATTGTCTTAAAAGCTGCCGTCAATTCGGAAAGATCCTCAACGTAAAAACTCAATTCAAGATCTTGGGTTCCGTCAAAAGTAACCGCGGTATTCGTCCCTATCTGGTAGGTCGCATCTGCCGTTCCCGCTGGCGCGGTAAAGGTCAAGTTAAGGAAATAACCTGACTTCTTTTCGTCTGTTGCGGAATCTGTCTTATTAGTTTCCGCGGTAAGCGTTCCGGTCGCGGTCAGCGTGTATTCGCCATGAGACGCTCCTGCAGCTGTTGTTATCGTCGTGCCTGCATCCGGCGAACTCACTGTTCCGGAAAAATCTGTATTCGTTACTCCTGTGGTGTCTATCGTATAATGAATTTTATCGCTTAACAAACCGTCTCCATCCCAATCAATCCAAAATTCACGGGAACTGGATGACTTTTCGGTTATATTAAAAATATACGCTTCGCTGGATAATTTCGCGCCTGTTGTATCCGTTCCACTCCAATAAATTTTGGCATCACTTGAGACTTCTGTTATCTTAAGTCCTAAATAATAACCATTAGCTGAAATTAATGTTTGACTGTCTGTCTGCGATGACCATGTCAAATTGTCGGTTACACTGATCGTGTATGTTGTATCCGTGCCTGTAACCACTACGGTTGCGCCCGAACTTATTGCATTATCATTTTCAATCGTCCCAACCAAAGACGACAAGATCGCACCGGATGCGTCGATCGTATATTTCAATGGGGTAAACGCGCCATCGATACCGTCCCAATCAATATAGACTTCTTGTCCTGTAGCAAGCGCAGCCTTATTCGCATAATAAAAATTCAATGTATACGGAGTAGTAAATGATGTCGATACATCTTCCGACGTTGTTCCGTAAGTCGAATTTGTCGCTCCCGTTGGCGCGGTAAAGGTCAAGCTAAGGAAATAACCTTCTTTCGCAACTGCCTCACCTAACGCGGTTGCCGTTTTCCACGCAACCGTTCCGGTCGCGGTCAGCGTGTATTCGCCATGAGACGCTCCTGCAGCTGTTGTTATCGTCGTGCCTGCATCCGGCGAACTCACTGTTCCAGAAAAATCTGTATTCGTTACTCCTGTGGTGTCTATCGTATATTCTTGAAAATCGTAATCAAGACCTGTAGTGGTATTATCGCCGCCATCCCAATCAATCCAAATCGTTTTGTATGTTGCGGATTTTTCTGTTATTACAAGTTCAAGAGTCGATTTGTGTTCTGTAGTATCATAGGTAAACTCGGTAGCAATATCATCTACTGCGAATTTATAGGAACCATTAGTATTATATGGGTCAGTCGCGCTAGGATCTTCAAGGGTCAGAGAAGCGGTATAACCTTTATCGCTTGTCCAAGTCAATTCACCACCGATCGTGATTTTTCCGGGATCAGGTGAATTTGGTTCTGTAAAACCTGTAACAGGAGAAACTACAGCAATACCTTGCTGGGCGAAAGGGAGGGCGACGGGAACAGGGGACTCCATCGGGGCACAAATTCGGGCGGCATCAATAGAAACATCAGAGAAATTGTCAAAACTGACGGCGGATAAAAGCTGCCGCTCTTCCAAAGATTCCATTCTCAAAGATCGTGCCGAAAGCCTTCGATTCTTTTTCTCCCGACTCGCCTTTATACTGCTGGAGGTTTTTTTATTCAAAGACAAATAAACTTCAGACAACCGATGGAAAAAACTACTCATAATAATACCCCATAACCTATAATATTAATATAGAAAGTTTCAGAACACTATTCCAAAACTTTTAAAACGCGTTTTAAAAAATCGCGCAACCGATACAGATCGCGCGATTTTTACATTTTTTCTCTCTTGCCTATTTTTTACACAAGAAAAAATTTTCCTGTAAATTTAATCCTATTATTATTTATTCGTCCAAAATTTCAAGGAAAATATAGATTATTTTTAGAATTAATCAAAAAAACTCGAATTACCGACCTTTTTTAGTAGATTTCCATTGTGTTATTATTTTCCTGACCAGAAGGAACCGACTGCTTGTTCAAAAAGGCGTTAATAGCGTTTGAAGAAGCATAACGAATTTTAATGATTTTAATGGGGTCTCCACACTCCAACCCATCAACAACCTGAACAACGTTTGTATGAAGACGTCCAGGTACTGTTCTTTGAATTCCTTCACCTCGTGTAATGATACTTTTGACCAGATTGTAAAAGCCGATCGTAATAATCCCCATTTTGGAAGTATATTCACCCGGGGGGACGACCTCATCGGAAGCGTCAACAACAGTAAATTCGTTATAACTGGTCGTGCCGACATTTTCATTAATTTTTTTATAAAAACCTTCAATCGCAAGGGGCTGTCCCAAATCTTTAATGACCCAAAATCGGGCATAATTAAGACGGACCACCGGAGCAACAACGCCTTGGGAAT
>CAZZEF010000169.1:0-2438 GCA_964652875.1 uncultured Planctomycetaceae bacterium | reverse complement strand
TTCAACTTTGGACTCAGTTTTATTTTCCAGTCCTGGGGATGTGGCAAGACTGGTTTGAGGATGATCGGCCGATCCTTCTTCGTTTGGTTCGGAATTATTCACACCGGCAACCGCTTGATATTTGGAGATATTGGATGATTCGACAAATTCGATTTTTTTGAGGATTACGGGCTCTTCCTGGGCCAAAGTATTTTTACTGTCGACCAACAGACGCAACCCAACCTGCGAAATCCCATTGCACTCAAAGACGATCCGATAGACTTCTCCGACATTAAAGGGAATATAAAGGGCATCGCCTATCTGAACAAAATTTCTTCGTTCGAAGACACCGTTCGGAGTTTTCACTTCGATATAAACGCCCGGCAGTTTGACATTGCCGACCTGAAGATTGATTTCAGGGATATCCTGTTTAATTGGAATATTATTTGATTCATCCGTCTTGACACTTCCTTCATCCGCGCGGGGTTCGGGTTCCGTCAGATCGTTCGAACTGGATGGTTCCGTTACTTCGGTATCCGTAATTACGTCTGTTTTAATTTTTGAAACTTTTCCCTGAATGATCAAAGGATCGGAGCCATCAGAAAAATGGAGGGTCGATTTCAAAAGGTAATACCCTTTAGATTTTTTTGAGCTATTAAAATAAACGATCTCGTTCTGCAGATCAATAATTTTTTTGTTCTCGATCTGTTCTTTCGAATTTTTATTTTCATCAATAGTATTATTATCGTTTTTAAGAACGTTCACGTTTTTGGTAATCCGAATCTTCTGTTCATAACCTCCAAGCTTTGTACCAATCTCTTTTTCCAATCGATCCGTGCAATATTCTTCATTTTCTTTGAGTGCGTTCTGATTGCCGACATTGCTTTTCGCCAGAAATTCGGATTTGAAATCGTTATAATTCAAGGAGGAAATATTATTAGCCAAGGCGTGAGTAGCGATCTGCTCGGCAAAATCTTGAAGCAATTCTTCAATAATGGGACTTTTTTGCCCGGGAAGATTGAAATGCAAGGCTTTTTTACCGCCGATCAGAACAACATCCTGCCGCGGATCCTGACCTTCGGTAATTCCCTGCGACTGCATATAGGTCTTGACATTATTGGAGATATAATTTGACAGTTCAAACGTGTCTGTAACTCCATCCAGCGAATCGTATTTTCCATCACCATCATAATCGGCGTATCCGTCGGCGTATCCTTTCAAACCGTAACATAACCAATAGGTAAAAAGGGACATGACATCGCCTTTCGGTCCGCTGTACTGATTGGACCGGCAACTGGCCAAGGTTAAAACCTCATCAATGTTTCCTTCGGCTAATTCGGCTTTTAATTTATCTTTAAAATCAACAACAGACTGTCCTCCACGTGTACCGCCTGAATGGCAGGCGTCAAGGAAGAGGATCTTTTTTTTGATTTTGGACTCTTTCAGACACTTACGCAAAGACTGCGCGGAAATCGTCGTGCTTTCATCAATTTTAATTTTACTATCGATGACCTGTCCATACGTATCAGAAACAGCCAGCAGAGTCTTTTGACTGTCGTCCTTTGAAACCAAACCATGCCCGCTGAAATAGACAAGAACTGTGTCATTATCAATATAATCATCTTTGACACTATTTAATATTTCATTCAAGTTCTTTTCAATATTGGATTTTGTGGGCGAGCCCATATAATAAATATTATCCGTGGCATAGATCTCGTTGCTCTTAGTCGGATCTTCATTGGCAAGAATGTAAACAAGCGTATTTTTACTGTTCTGAAACAACTTCGTCAGTTCTTTGACATCGTTCACTACAAAAGGAAGTTCATTCAAAGTGTTTCCTTCTGTTTTCGATACACCGATCACAATAATAATATTGCGGGCAAATGCCTGTGCGGTATAAATAGTTTCAGACAGGAAAAAAACAGAGAGCATAAAAAGTATAGATAATAACTTATGCATTTTTCTTCTCCAAAACCAAATTTTGATGTTTTATCGAAATTAGGCTACCTTTACAAAATTTATATTATAATCATTATTATCAAAAATACAATAGAATTTTACTACGAATTACTAATCATTTTAGAAATTTTTTGTTTTTATAAAAAATTCTATCGCCATAAGAAACAAGTAACACTTTTGATTTTTTACATGTTAATCATGTATTGCCTTGTTCTTCTTTTAATAATACCGATACACTAATTTTATAATGGTTAAAAATACTTAAAAAACACTCTAGTTTTAAAATATTTTTTTTGAATGATCAAATTTTTATTACTGTCAAAGTTTCCCTTATTTAAAATAGATTATTTTTCCTGTTTTACAAAAACCGCTTAAACTCTCCGTTTTGTGTCGGAAATGTTTTTTAACCCAATTAAAGATCCGCTCTGTTTTAAAAATAGCAATTTCGTTGGTATGGATAGGATATCGGCAGTTTCAGCGGAGAAAAGTAATTTGGAATG
>CAZZEF010000168.1:4690-10313 GCA_964652875.1 uncultured Planctomycetaceae bacterium | reverse complement strand
ATTTTCGGCAGCGAGTCGGTATTCAGCCAAGAGAGTCTCCTGCAGAAATCGGCATAAGGTTTGTATTTTCCCCACCAGACGGAATTCGGTCCGACATCGGGGGGACGTTCGTCAAAACGCGGTCCCCGGACGGAATAAAAGAAGGCGTGCGGCAACAGCATATTATGACCGCGGACGAAACACCAGTTGGCGATCCAGTTCATTTCTTCGAAGGTGAAATCGTGACCATAAGCGCCGTAAACTTCATTAAGATTTCGGCGTTTTCCGGCATGCAGCATTGCGCTGGAGGTGACTTTGCCCATCATGGAGTGAGTCGGATCAAACGCTTTTTCACCCGGCTCAATATAACGCCAAACGATATCCTGACCGGGAATGTCCATTTTTCGGAGGAGTCCGAGATCGGAAGATCGCGCCGGATGGCCCGCAAAAGCGACTCCGTGTTTTCGGCACCATTGAGAGATTTGGCCGTAATACGTTTCCTCCAAAACTTGTTCCAGCGCTTGTCGGAACTCTTTTTGTTTTAGACTGTTTTTCGACCAGAGTTCGGGAAGATACGGAGTAAAATCGTATCCTAATATTTTATTGACTTCTTTGAGTCCGGTCAGATTGCCTTCAACCATTCCGCGTTTGGATCCGCGGCCGAGAATGGAAGGTTCATCAGTAAAAATTCCGACGATCGTTCCATTAAAGTAAGGTTTGAATTCATCATAATAACGCTGATAAACCAGTCGAATGAAGCATTGAACCGCTTTCGGATTGAGAAGATCGGCGGCGGGGGGAAGATCTTCCCGGGGATTTTTGACATTTTCCGGGCCTGCGTAATGAATACCGCGGATTTTACCTTCGGAAAACATATCATAAATAATCGTTCGTCCGCCTTCCGACCGGGCGATTTCAATGACCGGTTTGGCGTCTGGTCCTGTCTTCGGCAGCGGTTCCCCTTTTTTCAGTTCGAACTTTATGAAACCGCGTGCCGCGTATTCGGGATTTTCCGCGACCACCTGACCGCTGGCCGAACCGGATGGATACATTCCATCGTCATAAAGCATGACGTACATTTTGCGTTTTTGAGCTTCCTGAAGCGCCGTGCGCATCATGTCGATCATTTCGGCGCCGAGCCATTCCGTTTCTTTCGGAAGTCCGATCCGCGGATGAATGGTGAATCCGTAAACACCGTGTTTTTCGAAATCGTCGATCTGACGGATGATCTCCCGTTTTGTCAGGCGGTCATTCCAAAACCAAAACGGCATTAAGGTGAATTCATGCGGCGGATCCTGAAATTCCCTGACAAGACGATCAAAACCGGAACGAGTGTTTTGATCTTTCCGCGATTCGCCTGACGGCGCGTCCGTTTTTTTTGATCCGGCGGTGTTAGGATCCATTTTTTCGGCGGCGGTCAGCTTCGCCGGGAAAAAGAGGCTGATTACTCCTGCAAGGATCAGGAAACAGACCGCGGAATACAGGAGCTGAAGTAAATCTTGTATTTTTATTTTCATAAAAGTTTTCCGATCGTTAGAGAAAGATCCTTGATTACCGGCCCGCGTTGGTCCGGTATTTATCGACTAGCATTGCGCCGACGGCAACGCATTTTTGACAGGATGTTTTGGCTTTCGACTTAATATCCCGACAGGTCAGATCGCCAACGAGCTGAGCGAATTCCTCTTTGATCTTTTCGTGACTCTCTTCGGGCGTCAGTTGGAGAGCAACGTAAAGAGCGCCGCAAAGCCCTCCTTCCGCGCGTCCCCCGCCTAATGGCTGAAGCGTTTTGGCAAGTTCCGTTTCTCCCGCGATTTCGGCGACCGATTGCGAGCAGTTGTAATTGCGGGGAGGTTTATGAAAGAGTTCGGCCGCCCGTTGCAGATATTTTTCCATTGCAGTTCCTTTTTTTGATTGTTTGTTGATCGTGAGTTTTTATGCCGTTATTTTATGTTGTCAACGTTTTTATACTGCTCTTGTTTTGTAACCGTTCACGGAGTGGCTGTAACCATGGGGAACACGGATTTTCCCGGATCCGTGTTTGGGAAAATTTTAAGACCTGTTCTTTGCTGCTTCTAATGATCAAAGTGTCGTAAAACAGGGGGAATATTGTAATTTTCAAAAATTTTTCGGAACAGTACTTCGAAAAACAACCTGTTCAGGATAATACAACAAATATTAATATCCTGTTTAATATCGTTATGACGAAATACCGTATTTCGGGATAGATCAACCGTGTTTATCCGTGAAATCAGTGGTTTCAAATAATTCCTGTGAACAGTTGCCTTTTTTAACTCTTCGCGATTTCCGCCATTGAAATTGGTAATCAGTCTGTTCATTCGGCGTTGAAGTGGAAAAAGTAAAATTACAGCAGGTATTCCTTGTTTGAATAAATTGGTAAAAATACGCTATACCGATTCCATCATGAATTTTCCGTTATAACGTCAAAAGAACAGTCGATTCACGCGGTCAATCGGCGGAAATGACGGAAATTTTAAAATAAAAGCAGTATAAAATCCTTTAATATTAATATAGCATTAATTGGTTTCTTTTTCAAGAGATCGTTTTCAAGATGGCGGAATTATTTTTCCCGCTTGTTTTTTCGGCGGAAATATTTTATAATGAATATTAATGACAATTTTTAGGGCGGTATGAAATAAACCATGTTTCGTTCGTAAGTTGTATAAATCAAAAGAATAATCAGTTAAAGGAAATTGATGAGAATATTGGTTCAGTTGGGAAAACGGTCCGTCTTGCCGCGGATTTTATCGTCTTTGCCGATTTTTTTCGGGACGCAATGTTATTTTACCGGGAAAGCAAATAAAAGATGACGCGGGAATTTCATTCGATACCCGTTTCGGGAGAGGTCAAGGATTCCGGAGCGGCGGTCAAACGACTTGGTTTTTTTTACTGTTTCGCCGCGGATCTTCTTTACAGTCTGTCGTTTTTTTTTGTTCGGTGTCTGACCGATCATCATGAATTGAGTTCGGACTGGACGCTGTTCATTAAAGAGTCGGTAACGGTTCTGATCGTCGGACCGATTATTGTTTTTTTGACGTTGCGCAGGAAATACCGTTTTCCCGGCTGGAAGACATTCGGTTGGCTTCTGCTGGCCGGTTTTTTTTGTGAATTTTTCGGAGCGCGCTTGAATCTTTGGGCCTACGCGATGCTGGGGCTTGTTTTGGCCATTCCTTTGATTCAAACATTTATGCTTTTGGAAACGCTTTTGCTCGGGTCGATTCTTCTTCGGGAAAAAATCACTCCGGCCAAGTGCGGAGTTGCGTTTCTTTTGATCGCGGCCGTTTTTTTGCTGGCGCTGGGCCGGTCGGAGACGGTGCCGGTTATTCAGGAAAACATTTTTTCGTCCGGCAAAGGTTGGGGCGTTTTGGTTACCTTGATCGCGGGAACCGGTTACGCTCTCTTTTATATTATTTTGCGAAAAGTGCTTCGAAAAAAAAGAGGTTCGGACGGATCCGAAATCAAGGTTCCTCTTTCGCTGCTGATGATGACCGTTTGTTCGGTTGGCGTTGTTGTCGCGGGAACATGTCTTCTTTGGAATCGGGGAGCGTCCGCGTTTTTGAGTCCGTCACCGCAATGCTGGGCCCTTGCGCTTTCGGCCGGATTGGTCAACTGCTTCGCCTTTTATTTGAAAAGTATTGGGATCAAATACGCGACCGCTTCCAAAGTCGCGCTGATCGCGGTTGTTCAGATCGTCTGTCTTTCAATGCTCGGCGTTCTTTTTTTTCATGAACAGGCCAACGCGTTTGTTTGGAGCGGTTTGGCTCTGACCTGTGCCGGAATTGTTTCCGCGCGAATGTTGGAATAGTATACCGAGTCCATGATAAATTTTCCGTTATAACGTCAAAAGAACAGTCGATTCACGTTGTCAATCGGCGAAAATGACGGGAAATTTAAAATAAAAGCAGTATAGTTCCTTTAGGGGTAATTGCGGATCTGTTTAATAAGATCTGTATTTGAAATTATTGGCAATTATCATTAAGAGGCGGCTTGTTTATTTTATTGTCGAAATTTAAAATTTCATTTTTCTGCCGATAGACTTTGTGAGCCGGTTGTTTTTCCGGTTTAAAACAGAAAAAACAAAACGGAATCGGCAGATCGTTTTTAATGTACGCAACGAGGAAGATGAAAGGAAAAAAATGACGGACGAAATGATTAGAAGAAGTTTTTTAAAAAAGAGCGCTGTTCTGTCTTCCGCCGCGATGTTCGGACCAGCTTTTTTTTCAGTCGAAAAACAGGTTTGGGGGGCTTCTTTGCCGGGCAATCCGATTCCTTACGAAAACAAATTGCGGGATCACCTTTGGATGTGGGGGCATGACACCGGTGTTTACGACGGGCCTGGCAATAATTATAAAATTCCTGTAAGCGAAAACATCACAATGGCCGAATCAATTCAATTGATGGGGATCCCGAATGTTTGTGTTATTCGCTGGGGCGCGCCCGATGAAAAATATCTTGAACAATTTAAAACCGTTAAACGGCTTGCCTGGGTTATATCAGGAAATATTTCGGATAATTCTTATCGTCGGTTAAGCCGGTTCGTTATGCCGCTGTTTGATAAAATTCCCAATTTGACCGGAGTCTACCTGGACGATTTTTACAGATCGGGAACTCCGGTAAAAATACCAACGGATCAAGGGGAAATTGAGGCCTCGCGGTCCAATATGACTTTTCCCGAGTTGAAAGAACTGGACGGTTTTCTCAAGAACAGAAGCAAACCGCTGGAAATGGGATTAGTTCTTTATTCGCATCAGCTTCGACAGAAAATCAAACCGCAGGCGGAGTACGCCGATTTCATTTCCTATTGGATCTGGTCCGGAAAAGACATAAATAAAATGGATGCTGATTTTCAGCATTACCGAAAGATCTTTCCGCGAAAAAGGACTTTGCTCGGAGTGTATATGTGGAACTTTGGCGAAAGCAAACCGCTTGATTCCGATTTGATGAAATATCAGCTCGATTACGCTCTCCAACTTTATAAAAAGAAGGAAATCGAAGGTCTGATCTTTCATTGTACTCCGCTTTGCAATAAAAAAATAGAAGCGGTTGAATACGCGAAACAATGGATTCAGGATCATTCGGAAGTCAAACAATAAATTTTATACCGGTTTCGTAATGAAATTATCGTATTATAAGTCAAAAAGAACGGCCGTTTGACTCTTCCGAAAAGATCGAATAATTTCGGAAATGGGCGGAGACGGAAGCGGCCCTGTTTGTATTTGAATATTATCGCCAATGATACCGGAGTTTTTGTATTTCTGCTTTTGTCGCGGCGGGCGCAGATCTTGGAAATACGGCATACGTTGAGTGCAGATCCGGGTAAAAAGATATTGGGACAGACGGTTTGATATACTGATTTCGTAATGAATTTTCCGCAATAACGTCAAAAGAACAGGCAATTCGCGCAGTCGATCGACGGAATTGACGGAAAATTTAAAATAAGAGCAGTATAAAAGGAAATGGCGCTTTTTTAAAAGGAGTGAACAAGATGAAAAAACGAAAGAATAAAAGAATGTTGTTGAAGATCTTTTGCGGGGTATTGATGGCAATGCTGCTGCTGATCAATTCGGGAAGAGCTTCGGAAAAGGATCTTTGGACTCCTTCGCGAATAAAAATGATAGAGTTGTCC
>CAZZEF010000168.1:0-4680 GCA_964652875.1 uncultured Planctomycetaceae bacterium | reverse complement strand
GGTCGAATCCGACTGTTGATTTTCTCGTCAAAAATGTTCGGGAGATCGAAAAGAGCTGTCCGATGGATGGCGTTACCGTCCGGTTCAACGGCGATAATGCCGGAAAGAAAATTGTCGGCAGTAACGCAATGAGTAAAAATCCCTGGAAATACGAATGGTTTAAAAAAGAACTTGATCTTTATAAATCAATAAAATTCGAAAAACTGACGGACAACTTTTATTATACAGTGGTCAGTCCGGGCGACGCGGACTGGTTTAATGACGAAGACTGGGCGTCGGTCTGCAATAATTATGGAATCGCGGCCAGAATTGTCAAAGAGACCGGAATGCGCGGGATCTGTTTCGATATTGAAGAGTATGGAAAAAAGTTTTGGAGTTTTTCGACGATCAAAACGGGCCAGTCTTATGAAGAGGCTTACAAAATTGCCCGTAAACGGGGGCAGGAATGGGGAAAAGCCGTTTTCGGCGCCTGTCCTGATATCGCGGTTTTGGCACTGCATATGATGTCTTACGGAAGCAAAACGACTTCGCTGACGGTTCCTTTTTTTAACGGGGTCATGTCGGTCATGCCGCCGGAAGCGACGCTCAACGATGGTTTGGAGGGGGAAAGTTATCATGCCAAAAAAGCGGCTGATTATGATCAAATGATTATCAGTTTGAGCCGGAAATATTTAGGTCGGGTCGAAAAATCGAATATCAATATCTATAAAACGCAAGTCAAACTGGCGCCGGGATATTATATGGACGGCATGTTTCCGTCGAAAAAAGATTCTTATTGGCATCGCATTCTGCAGCCGGAGATCAGTGCCGATCCGAAAGGTTTTCTGCGTCGCAATTTAATGTCGGGAACCCGTGTTGCCGATGAATTTATCTGGATTTATGGTGAAAAAGGGGCTTGGTGGAAGGGAACCGCTTTTAAAACCTGGGAAGAACTTGTTCCCGGTGTTACCAATGCCGTTCTGTCAGTAAAGGATCCTGATGCGCTTGCTTCGTCCAATCTTCCGAATTTATTGAAAAATTCTGAATTTAAAGAAAAACAGAAGAATTGGAATTTTTGGCAGATCGAACAGGAAATGAAGGACGTTCCACTGCCGGGCAAAGGCTATGAAGAAGGCGGGATCCTTAAAATGGAGTGTGTTACCAACGGTTGTTTCGTTCAGTCGGTTGCGGTTGAGCCGGGAGGAACTTATTTCCTTCGAGTGACCGCCCGATACGAATCCAAAACATCGGGGTTCTGTTCCGGATGTGTTGCGTTTCAGGACAAGAACAGAAAATGGAACAACAGTTCATCAAAACAAAATATTGTGTTTCCGCATGATTCGATTGGCGGCTGGATAACCAAAACCGTCTGTTTCACCGTTCCGGATGATTCGTATTTTGCGTCCGTTCAAATGGGAGCCAGTAATCTTGGAAAAGAAGGAAAAGTCGCTTTTAAAAAGATCGAATTTTACAAATTTTGAATAAGTTCGATACGCGAATGTTAAGCGCAATACTCGTTAAGTAAAACGTAATTCTTTTGAACGAAAAGAGCCGAGTCAGCAGAAAAATTTTTGCTGATTCGGCTCTTTCTTTATTGACCAATAAAAATTTGATTAAACGCGATGAATAATTTTTTTTACAACCCCCCAAAGAACAAGTTCGTTGGAGTTTTCGTAAACAATGGTTTCGTACCCGGACGATTCGGGCCGCAGTTCAACTTTGTTTCCGGAAATGAAAATTCTTTTCACCAGATAATTTTTATCGATATCAGCGATAACAATGTCTCCGTTGCTCGGCAAAGCCTTTCGATCGACAATTAAAAGGTCGCCGCTGTAAATTCCCGCGTTGAACATTGAATTATCGGTGATCTTGAAAAAGGCCGTTGCCGCGGGATCTTCGACAAGCCATTTCGCCAGTTCGATATTTTCAAGCTCGGCAGCGGGGATCTCCATCGCTTCGCTTGTTTTCATGTTCTCCGTATAAGCCGGAAGACAAAGAGCTTTTTGTGAAATAAATTTAACGATCGGTTTGATCATCGAAACCGGAAGTCTGATTGCCTTGGTTGATTCTCCGTATTTCCCCGAGCCCTTCGGACGACCGGCACCTCTTCTTTTACCACCTCTTACCATTATGATTACCTCCACTTTTTTTTTAACCATTGATTAAAAGGAAAATATTATCTTTTTATGATTATTCCATATTTTGCCATTTTATGCAAGAGGCTAAATCAAAATATTAAAAAAATAATTAAATTTTAATCTCTTATCCAGTCTAAAGATATAAAATATTTTATTTCGGAGGATAAATATAAACCACTTTTTTGTTCTTGATAAATGTCAAGTATTAAAATAAAAAAAAGATGATTTATCTTGTTTTAGATTGTACTTTCGGTGTCCAATCTGTTAAAATAATGTTTTTTTATGAATTCAGAAGTATTATTCACACTATTTGTATAGATATTTTTATATTAATAATAAACGTGTTTAACATCGTAAAAATAAGGTGTTTACGATGTTAAACTTGCGGACAGGAACAATTTTCTCCAGTATTTTTGTTTTTGTAACAACAAATAGACAAAACTGTTGCGAATATCTGTGCTTGTTAGTTTTGGGTTGTATAATTTTGAAAAGTTTTTAACAAAATGTTTGGAGAGGATGGTTTTTCGGTCCAATTTTCTCGAACTTTGAGCGGAACGGTTTTTTTCTCACCGGGCCAGAGCCAGAAAAAATTGTCTCCGGCATAAAATTGGGGTGCCGTTTCTTTCAGGTCAAGCCAGGTAACAGGAGACGGGGCTGTCCCGATATTGGAAACGTTCAACAAATAGTCGGTGATTCGGTACTGTCCGTCCCGATGGGATTTTTTACTGATGATATCGAATGTTAAACGTGTTTTAGGCGCTTTTTGCAGAACATTCTTAAGAAAAGGTCCGTCCGTCAGTTCCGGCCAGAAGCAGGGACCGGAGACGTATTTTTGATAAAATTCGGGAGAACTCATCTGCGGAACGGTACGCGGCCAGTATACACTGCGCGAGATCAGGCGTCCTTCGCTTTTTAATTCGGCAATGACGAAAAATATTCGATTGTTGTAATTGGCGGGAATAGTCCAGCTTTGATGTTTTTCGGTTTGAACCGATGGGGATTGACGCCAGACGATTTCTTTTTGTTGCCGATAGATCTCTTTGAACTGTTCATCAAGAATGGTAATGGACAGCGATCCTTTTCCGGAGGAAGAATCGGACAGATTAAGAATTTTTGTTGCGATTGGAAATTGTTCGCCCGGCTTCCAAAGAATTCGATCAAGATCCAAAGAAACATGAACCGGTTCGTAAGTTCTTTTAAGAAAATAATAAGGGGCGACCGGCTGACCGGTTCCGTCAACGAGCTGAACTCCGGAAATAACCGGCCAGGTTCGGGCAAAGACCCAAGGTATCTGAAGAGCGGTTATCGGATAATTTCCCTGCATTCCTTCGGAAAAGATCTGATAGAATTCGCCCGCCCCCAGTTGGGTTCCAAGTGCCATGTCTTCGAACGTAATCCCTTTTATTTTAACGATATGCGAGGCTCTGCTCAGCATTCGCGGAATGCGGCTCGGCATATATTCAACAAAATGATGGATCGATTCCGGACAGAGTTTGCGGTATTCTTCCAAATACATTTTATCGGTGAACTGAAATTCCTGGGGATTGATCAGACCGCCGAGCATCGAGCGCAGGGAAGAAACGGAATGAATACCGCTTTCGGCAAGGGCGGGATATTCCTTGTAATTCTTTTTATACCAAGTCGGATCCATGTCCGGATAAGTATGAAAGGATCCTTCGTCGGGAGAGGTTCGGACGAATTTTCGCGATGGATCGAAAATTTGGAGATCCCGTTCAATAATCCCGATCAGAGGGGTATTTCCCGGGCAATACGGATTGAATTCGTTTCCTCCGCACCAAACAACAAGCGATGTTCGGTTGCGAAGACGCAAAATCGACGTCATGATTTGCGATTCCCAAGGGATCTGATCCCAAATACCGGCGTCGGTGTTGCCGATCGGAAAATCCTGCCAAACCATCAAACCAAGCTCATCGCATAGCGAATAAAACTCTTCTGCTTCCTGGAGGCCCGCCCCCCAAATACGGATCAGCTGAATTCCCGCGTCTTTGGCCATCTGAAGATACCAGCGGTATTTTTCAAGAGGAAGATCATAAAGCGCGTCGATCGGAAGCCAGTTGATCCCCTTGATCATGAATTTTTTGCCGTTGACGACGCATTGCCAGTTGCCCCAGCGGTCGGCCAGTTTCGGGCCGGGCGTCTCTTCCCAGTGAACGGTTCGAAGTCCGAAAGGAAATTCGATCTTGTCAAGGATCTTTTTATTTTGAAGAAGTTCGACGGTAACTTGATAAAGAGGCTGTTTACCGAGCTGATTGGGATACCAGAGATCGGGCTGATCAATCGTCAGATCCGTTCGGAACCAGTTGCGATTTTCGTAAAGATCGAACGGAAATTCGTTAACAGTCGAATGGGATCCATTTTGAAACGTTACTTTTATTTTATAATCGCCTTGAATTTTTGTTCGAAGAGGATTGGTCCGGGAAAAATCGATAAGCTGACGGTTTTTCGCCGGATGAAGATCGAATTCAAATGAATGTTTATTGGCCAGAATTTCTGTCTCAAAACGAACAACGGCCTTGGCGGAAGAAGCTTCTTTGGTGACCAG
>CAZZEF010000167.1:9433-10475 GCA_964652875.1 uncultured Planctomycetaceae bacterium | reverse complement strand
TTTGGCGCAGGAGAAAATCGCGGAGAAAGAACGTTTTCGGGTCGGTTGTGTTGGCGTTGGAAACATGGGTCGGGGCGATGCCGCGGGATTCAGTCATTGCGCCGATGTTGTCGCGGTCTGTGATCTTGATAATAATTACGGAATTGCTCGAACATTGAAAAACAAGAGGATAGGTCTGTTTCGGGACGGTAAGCGGACGCTTCCTCAAGCGTATCATGATTATCGGGAACTCCTTGATCGAAAGGATATAGATATTATCTCAATTGGAACGCCGGATCACTGGCATGTCAAGATCGCCATTGAAGCGCTTCAGGCGGGTAAAAACGTTTTCTGTCAAAAGCCGCTGACAATGACGCTGGAAGAAAATCAGCTAATTCGAAACGCCGCTTTGAAATATAATCAGCAGGTCTTTCAGGTTGGAACGCAGCAGAGAAGCATGCTGCATCTTTTCGGAACGGCGGTTCTAATGACTCAACGGGGAATTCTCGGCAAGCTCAAACGTATTTCCTGTATTTTGGGGAAAGGGCCGGTCTCTCCTGACATTCCGCTCGCAAAGGTCCCTGATTCGTTCGATTATGATTTTTGGCAGGGGCAGATCGAAGGATATCCTTATATGGCTTCGGAACAAGTGAATGAAGGTCGAGGCAATCCCCGGTATTCCCGATGTCATGGCACTTTTCGTTATTGGTATGAATATGCGGGCGGACTGTTTACCGATTGGGGGGCTCATCATATTGACTGCGCGCTTTGGGCTCTCGGTTATCAGAAAAAAGGAACAGGTCCTGTTCTGATCGACGGACGCAAAGCCAAACATCCGGTTCCGTTTGAAAATGGTCTGCCGCTGGTCAACAACAGATTCAATACAAGCAATGAATTTGAAATTTCCATCAAATTCAGCGAAGGCCCCGAACTTTTAATTGTCAACGATCATCCGGACGGAAACGGTATTCTTTTTGAAGGAGAAAACGGAACAATTCATGTTAATCGGGATCGCATTAAAGGCAAGCCTTACGAAGAAAAACATCATCTGAAATTTACCGAC
>CAZZEF010000167.1:6299-9423 GCA_964652875.1 uncultured Planctomycetaceae bacterium | reverse complement strand
GAGGATTACGCTGCTTTGGCCAAAGGCAAGCCCCGTGAATCTCATAAGGATAATTTTCTCCGATGTATTCGGGAAGGCGGACTCCCAATGTCCGATGTCTTTACTCATGTTCAGGCAATGAATGTATGTCATCTCTGCTCCATCGCCGCCCGACTGAACAGGGTTATTAAATGGGATCCTGTTACCGAAACAATTAAAGATGATCCGCTGGCCATGTCCTTCTTTGCGCGCAAGCAACGAAAGGGCTGGGAGATCCCCCGCGTTTAACGGGATCTTTTCTTATTGATAAAAGAAGAGGACAATCGATGTTTTCTTTGCGGATAAGATCTTGGAACAATAGATGAAATATGAGTTTCAGAAATATAAATAGATGAATCAGTATTCGATTATGAAAGATAAAAAAAGGCAAAAATAATGAAACGTTTGACTTTAGTACTGATACTTATGTTCGTTTGGACTGCCGGGGTTTTCGGAGAGGTTTTTCAGAACGGAGACCGGGTTTGTTTTCTGGGCGACAGTATTACTCATGGCGGTATGTATCACAATTATATTAATACATATTATGCGACGCGTTTTCCCGGCAAAGACATTAAAATTTTCAGTGCCGGTATCAGCGGAGGATCCGCAAACTGGGCCATGAGTTGGATTGATGACGATGTTATCGCGAAAAAACCGAATAAAGTGGCGATTATGTTTGGTATGAACGATGTCGGCCGCGGTTATTATGTTTCAAAACCGACCGCCGGTCAGCTCAAGGGGCAGCAAAGAGCGCTGGACAATTATCAGACTTCAATGCAGAAATTGTTGAGTGCGCTGAAAAAAGGAGCTGCCGCCGATTACATCTTCATAACGCCGTCGCCGTTCGATCAAACTTGCGTTAATGATAAAAATAATAATCAGCCGGGCTGTAATGACGGGTTGGGACGTTGCGCCGAAATCGTCAAAAAAATGGCCCGAGACAATAATGGACTTTTGGTCGATTTTCATGCGCCGATGACAGCACTGAATGTCAAACAGCAGAAAGTGGATCCCGAATTCACTTTAATCGGTGCGGACCGGGTTCATCCGAAAGGGCCGGGACATACAATGATGGCTTGGCTTTTCCTGAAAGCGCAAGGGGCGCCCGATGTTGTTTCCAAGGTTGCGATTGACGCTTCTTCCGTCAAAACGGTCCAATGCGGGAACGCGAAAATCAGTAATTTGAAAAAAGAAAACGGGGCGATTTCATTTGATCTTCTTGAAAACGCGCTGCCGTATCCTGTTCTTGAGGATGCCCGTCCGATTTTGGATCTGATTCCATTCACCGAAGATCTTAATCAGGAGATCTTGTCCGTTAAAGGCCTTGATAAAGATTCCGCGGAACTGACGATTGACGGAATCAAAGTCGGAAAATATTCAAAATCAGAATTGGAAAAAGGGATTAATTTGGCTCTCAATGAAAACACTCCGCAGTATAAACAGGCGATGAAAGTTGGAGTACTCGGTGAGAAACGGCGCGGAATTGAAAGTTCGCTTCGGTCGCTGATCTTCGTTCGTCTGGTCCTTAAGGGAAAAGGAATCAATCCTGACGATTTTAAAGCCGCTGCCGACTGCATCGAAACAAAATTCGACAAAAAAGCTTCACATTTCAGTTATTATAAAAATCAGATCCTTTCCTATATTGAAAATTGGAAAAAGAAAGATGAAATTAAAGAATCTTTCAAAAAAATAGAAGAGGAAATACGGGCCGCGGCTATTCCTGTTTCCCATCATTATATTGTCAAATAATTGGGTATTGCCGTCAATAAATTTTGTCCGTTTTTAAACAGACTGTTTGGAGACTTTCTGTTAAAGGCGGATCATGCGTTGACGGCTTTTCCGTTTTTGCGGAAAACGGAAAGTCTCGTCGGCGGATATTGAAAGACGAACAAGAACAAGATCCGTGTTAAAATTCAGTAAAAAATCGAATCAGTCAGTTAAGGAGCAGAAATGGATCGTACCCCTTTGGAGGAAGCGGAAAATTTTATCGCGAACGAAACGCAGTTTCATCTTGGCTATCTTGTAACAGAACAATCTCATCCGAAAACGCGGGGCTTATCAGATCTTTTGCGCGGGGATACCCGGGCGGGTCTTGACATGCTGCTGGGCGTTGATGACGATCTTCCGCCGGTGATCGAAAAAGTGCTTGCGTCCGCTCCGTTTCAAAAACTGGTCGCCGACATGGAGCAGGTCCTCTGGTCCCAAGGACGGATCCATTTCAGCGGCTGCGGCGCAACGGGGCGACTGGCCATTTTGATCGATTCGGCGCACCGTCATTTTTGGGAAAATGCGGCCGCGGCGAATCCGGATCTTGCTTCTTTGAAAGAAGAATTTATTCAAAAAACGAACGCGGTCATGACCGGCGGCGATTTTGCACTGATCCGGTCGGTTGAATCGTTTGAGGATTTTATCTCCTTCGGTTGCAATCAGATCAAAGAAGCGGGACTCAAGCCTGGCGATATGACGGTTGCCATCAGTGAAGGGGGGGAAACTTCATCGGTGATCGGAACAATACATGCGTCTCTTGAAATCGGTGTTCCGGTCAGTTTTCTTTTTAATAATCCGGCGGACCTTTTAGCGGAACATGTTGATCGTTCGCGTAAGGTTATTACCGATCCGAGAGTCAATGTTTTGGATCTGACGACCGGTTCGATGTCAGTAGCCGGTTCGACCCGAATGCAGGCGACGACGATGGAGCTGATCGTTGCCGGAATCGCTTTCGAAACAGCGCTCGTTTCCGTTTTGAAAAAGAGACTGGGAGCGGACGCATTGAAAAAAATCGGTTTCGACGGTTTCGATCCAGCCCGAACGGCGGGACTTTTTAATACAATGCTGAAACAGCTGCGAACGCCGGAAAATTTGGACGCGCTGGCCGCTTATACTGATTTCGAAGCTGATATTTATAAGCGTCGGGGAAAAATAACCTATTTCGCCGATGATTATTTACTCGATATTTTTACCGATACAACGGAACGGGCACCAACATTTAAAACACCGCCGTTTCATTCCTGTCAGGATCAGAACGCGCCGGATCCTTGGGCCTTTGTCAAAGATCCCTGCCGGAAAACCAGGGCGTAGCGGCAGTGATGCCCTTAACCGTCTTAGC
>CAZZEF010000167.1:1313-6289 GCA_964652875.1 uncultured Planctomycetaceae bacterium | reverse complement strand
ATGTTTTGGCTCATGAGCCCCGATGCTTGAACTGGACCCCTGATCATTATCGAAAAATGAACGCAACAGAAAACATTGTCGCCCATCCTCCCAAAATCGACAAAGATCTCCTTTTTACCTTTCAGATAGGTAAGGAAGCTGATCCGTCACGAACGAATGTTTCTCCAAACGCGGCGGTTGCGTTCCTGCTTGGAAAAGAAAATATCAAAATTGAATCGGGGTCCGATTGGAATCAAAACTGGCTTGCCTGTTCGAATGAATTTGAATCGAAAAAAATTTTATTTATCGGACCGGACTCTCCTTCTAAGGATTCCTTTTTCATTCGAGCGGATCTGCCCCGAACTCCGCTTGATCTTTTTGGACATCTGGCCGCCAAACTGGTCCTGAATAATGTTTCAACCGCGTCGATGGGAAAAATCGGACGACTCAACAGCAACTGGATGGCGCATGTCGAAGCGTCAAATAAAAAATTGCTGGATCGAAGTACCCGCCTGATTTCTGAGTTGGCCGGCGTCGATTATCGAACCGCTTGCGTAACCCTGTTTGAAACGATTCGGGAAATGGCCGACTGGCCGCCGGAAAAAAGTAAAACGGTTTCGCCGGCCGCTTATTCTGTCGAAAAACTGAAACGTAAATAATTCCGGACTGACACGGTCCATTGGATCTTGTTG
The DNA here is from genome assembly GCA_964652875.1 of uncultured Planctomycetaceae bacterium. Classification (GTDB taxonomy): domain Bacteria; phylum Planctomycetota; class Planctomycetia; order Pirellulales; family Thermoguttaceae; genus JAUNBG01. Next base: position 5,618 of record CAZZEF010000167.1, on the reverse strand, counting down.
AATTGGTCCGAAAACATCATTGCCTTCAAGAATAAATCCGAATGTATTTGCCGGAGTATTTTTTGAAGGCTTTTTTTGCGAACGTGTTTTGAACATATTATACTGTTCGCCTTTTTGTTTTTTGCTGTTTCCGTCGATTGTTTCTGTAAACCGGCTGTTTGTTTACGTTAAAACGAAAATTACATAATAAGATCTGTTTGCAGATGAACGCTGAAATAAAGAGTACCGGCTAATTGTATTTTGCAACTTCATTCTTCAATAAAATGAAAATTTCTGTTTTTCGCCGTTTGACTTTGTGTGTCAACCGGATCTTGTCGAATTGGACTTGAAAAACAAAAGGAATGGGTATCTCAGCGGTTCTGATTCAGGATCGAACAAGCGGTTCTTCCCAGCAGCCGGAACCAGCAGACATGAATAAGGAACAGCGCAAACGGGATCAATACGGAAACGAGAACAGCGGGAACGCCGATTTGATTCAGCGGAAAGTTTAGAAACATCATTAACGCAAGAACAAGAATCGACACCAGCGATAAAAACAGAATGACGAATAAAACGAGTTCGGTCAGAACGATCAGGATCCAGCATCCCGGTTTTTGAATGATATTTTTTAAAACATTTGATCGAATGAATGAAGTTGAACGCCGGTCCGATGAAACGGCCGCCGAGATCCAAAAAACCGGAAACAGCGCAATTAAAGAAAACAGCGTTATTGTTCCGAATGAAAACAAAGGCAAAACAGAAGAAAAGTCTTCCTGATGAAAACAATCGTTTGAATCGATCAAATACAGAATTGCTTTACCGGTCAGATCGAAAAGAGTTTTCATTAGAGAGTTATAAGAGTCCCGAAATAATGAATGACTTAAAATGAAATAAAGCAGTGCGCCCGGAAGAGAGGCGGCCAAGCCGATCAAACCGAATTGACGGAATCCGTTTTGCGCGTCACTGAGTCGAAAGGAATTCCAAAGTCGAAAATACCGTTGCCCGGTTAATGTTTGGTAAAAAATGTTTGTTCCTGACAGAATAAAAGTATTGGTCCAATAATACAAGGCAATCCAAACAGGAAAAATCAAGATGCCTGACAGAAACAGAAGAAAAAAGAATTCAAAATCAAGATCTTTTGTATTCAAAGAGTAATATTGTAAAAACGGATGGGTGGACAAGGCTCCGACAAAACGCGTAACAAGAAAACCGAGCGACAAAGCGGTCGTACCTGTCAGAATAAAAAACAGAATTTGGCTTCGGATCAGTTTGGCCAACCGATCTTTTTGATCCTTTGATTCATTGAGCTGTCTATTTTTCGAATTTTGAAATTGTTCGGAATCCGCGGCGGAGATCACGTTCCGCTTACGGTTCAAGAAGATCCGCCGCAAAATTTGAAGCGCTGATGATTTTGTCCGGGGATCTGCTGATGGGGAGTATCGTTTTAAAGATCGCCCGGGAGAGGAGTATTTTTTTGATAAAGGATCGGAGGCGACTATGGGCGGGGCCGCCTCTTGACTGTTCCGGAAAAGCCGGTCCTGCGGATCGTTTGCGTTAATGACTGAATCGGTAATTTGTCCGCTGGACAGAATTTTATCCGTCGCTAAAAGTCCGGTTAGAAGATCGGCGGTTTTTTCCAACAGGGTCGGATCATCAGTCAGATCTGTTTCGGGAAGCGGATCTTTTCCGAAATCAACAGAACCTTCGACCATTCGATAATCGGCCGATATTCTTGAGATCGGAACGGGATCAAGTTCGGGAAAGTTTTCATTTTTTTCAAAATATTTCCAACGGGAATCGCAATCAGTAATTTCAAGTTCCGTTTCGCAGTCAGGACAAAGAACCCAATTCCCGATATGCTCTTCCCGCATATAAAAACGCATTTGACAAATACGGCAAGTAACAGGAACGTAAACGGCGCCCGTTACCGACTTGTCTTCAACAGGAATGAAATTCCGAAGATCTTTTTGAGTCTTTTCCGGAAGGAGTTCAATTTCTTCTCCGGCTCTGTCTGAATTATTGTCCCGACTTTTTGACATCGACAAATTCTCCGAGAACGTTATACTTTTTAATCATGATAACAGATCGGATAAAATCAGTAAAATTGCGATAATAAATCGAAAGACTGATTTCAGGATAGGCTCTTAATCTTTATATATCTTTATATATCTTTATATGCTTTACATACTTTATATGCTTTGTATATTTTATATTCAGGGTATATCTTTTATATACAGGGGGACCATTCTTTTTTGAATAACGGTCAATTCAATTCAAAAACATATTCACCGCTTGAAACATTAAAAATAAGCGCTTGATCCGTTTTTTCGGACAGAGAAACACCTGTCGGCAGCAAGCCGGTGTTTATTGGTTGAGTGTTTTTCAGTCCGATGTTTTTCGTTTTGCTCTTGGACAGGGGGACAAAAACTTTCGCGGAAGTGTTTGGAGGAATGGTGATGAACATTTTCAGTCCGTTTTTCGAACGTTCCCAGCGGCTTTTGATCAATCCGTAAAAAGAATGATATTGGGCTTCTGTCCATTGAAGATCACCGACAACAGACGGAGCGATAATGAACTTGCGGAAGCCGGGAGCATTTTCGTCGGGACGAATACCAGCCAGTCCTTCATAAAACCAGCCGTCCAGACTGCAGAAGCAGGAATGAATTTGGGAATAATAACCGTTCCATTGTTCCCACCAGGTTGTTGCTCCCTTGTCGAGCATATACCTCCAGCCGGGATAAGTTTTTTGAGAAACAACAGTCCAAAGAAGATCATTGCGTCCGGAATCCATCAGGAAGTTGATCAGAAAATAAGTACCGAGCATTCCGGTATCGAGATGTCCATTATTTTTTTCAAGAATATTTTTTTCCAATTTTGTTTCAATTTCCTGCCGCAGATCGTTTGGGACAACGCCGGTCATCAGGGCCATGACATAATACGCCTGCTCATCAATGGTATACACGCGTTTTTTTTCGTCGAAATAGGCTTGATGAACAGAGTTGCGGTTGACGGCGGATTTCTGTTCGTATTCCGTTTGAAGTGCGGGCTGACCGAGTGCGGCCGCCATTTTCGCCTGAAGCGTCTGCAAATAGATCTTGTAACAGTTGTTAAACAGTTCGGCGGAAGTTCGGGACGGCCAGTTTTGGGTATCCATTCCGCGTTCGGGAGGAACCCAATCGCCGAGAAAGTCCCATTTACCCCCGAATCCGCGAAGAACTCCGTCTTTGGAACGATTCTCCAGACATTTGATATGTCCGGCCGCAGTATCGAAAATCTCGGCCATTAATAATTTGTCGGCATAAAAAAGGAAGTTGCGCCAGCCCAAAGCCGCAAGAGTTCCCCCCCAAGCCGGGCCTCCGCCCGAATTATATTTTTGCGGCGCGTTATGATAAATGTATCCGTCGGGCTCGGTGCAGTCGGTCCAGTCGCGTCCCCATTTTTCATAAAAACGGACCATATTGTAATTCATAACGCAGCTTTCGATCGAGAGCTGACCGTCGCCGTAACCGATTCGTTCCCGATGCGGACAGTCGGACATGAACCCTCCGAGACTCAGTGCCTGAAGAGTCCAAAGATTGACCTGATGCATCTTCATAACCGCAGGATCGGAGCAGGAGAACGCCCCCATCGGTTCAAACTGATGAGCGATAACTTTGGCTTGAGCGGATTTGATCGTTCCTTTTTGCTTTTTTGACCAGGTTACATAAACGTAACGGAATCCGTGATAGTTGAATTTTGATTGGAAACATTCGTTCGTTTGACCGGCGGAAACGAATTCGTCATATTGATTCATCGACTGCCAGGGATCCAAACGATCTGCGTATTCCATTCGGACAAGTTGACCCGATTCAAGACCGGAAAAGTGAATGTCGGCCCAGCCGGTCAAATTGGTTCCGAAATCGATCAGAATTGTTTCGCTTTTTCCGTCGTTTAAAACAGGTTGCGCAGACTCCGGTTTGGTATTGACAAAGCGGTGTTCGATCTTGACAGAGTCAATTTCCTTGATAATTCTGATCGGGGGGGTTCGATCCGATTCGGCGGTTATTTTCGGAGGATCAATGATATTGACATAATGCCAGTCATGACTGTTTTTAGCTTGTTGATCTGCGGAATTTTCACCGGAGGCGGTTTTATCGGAATGGACTGATTGATCAGAGGGGGCCCGACCGCCTGGATCTGACCAATGATCAATATTTTTACGAGCGTCCAGACGTTCTCCTCCCATCTGATTCCAAATCCATTTTCCCAGTCCGGTCCGATTGCTTGGCCGACACTGCCAGTTTTTATTACTGACGATCAGTTCGGAAGTTCCGTCGGCGAAGTGAA
>CAZZEF010000167.1:0-1303 GCA_964652875.1 uncultured Planctomycetaceae bacterium | reverse complement strand
TTGCGTTTGAAACCGGGCCGCGGGGGATTTTCCGGTTGCGCCATAATGCGGCGCCCTGTACCAGCCCTTGGCCAAATGCAGTCCGATCGTATTGGCCCCTTTTTTCAAATAATCGGCGATATCGTAAACTTTATAAAGCGATCTTTTGTCAAACCGGACAATGGCGGGGGAAAGCACGTCTTGGGAAATTTTTTGTCCGTTGACATAAAGTTCGAAATAGCCCAAAACATTTACGCAGGCAAAAGATTGAATCGGCTGATCTTTCAGATCGAAACGGTAACGGATCAGCGGTGAATCTTCCGTTGTCAGAAACAGAAGACCGTTTGCGTCTTTTTCGTTAAGTTCCGTATTAAACCAGTTGGCTTTCCATTCGTCGGATCTAAGAATACCGGTTGTCCAAAAAGCAGGTTCGCTCCAGTTCGATTCATGTCCGTTTTTATCCCAAACGCGGACGCGCCATCGGTAAACGGAGTCTGATTCAAGAGCCGGTCCTTCGTAAACAACGCCGACAGAATCACTGGAATTAATTTGCCCGCTGTTCCAAAAAACTTTTCCGGTTTGGACTAACGCGTCTTTCGCAGAGCAGGGGTCTGTCTTGGTTACTTCGATTTGCCAGGCTTTCTGTTCCGATCCGCATTCCCAGGAAAAACGCGGTTTGAGGGCGTCAAGTCCGATCGGATTGATTTCATATTCGCAACGGAGCCGGACAGGAACGGAAAAAGATCTTTCCTGAATCCTTTTGATGTCCAGCTTTGTCGGAAGGTTTTCTTTCGCGCCTGCAAAAGCGGTTCCGATGAGAATTAAAAACAAAATCAGCTGTCTTTTCATATCTTGCTCCCTCAAAGATCGTTAACAAGAAAAGGTTTCTGTATTCCAAATAGTTTTTATACTGCTTTCTTTAAAATTATCGTTTTTCTCCGATTGACTGCGTTAATCGGCTGTATTCAACGTTCAAACGAAAAATCGATAAATAGAGTCAGTATACCTGATCTCAGCCCGTTGACGGCCGTTAACGGGCTGTTCAAAAGATCATAACAAAAAATTCAAAACGCCAATAAAAAGAGCATTGTTTGGCTATTCAAAACAATAGATCCAATAAAATTATTTATTGTTGATCGGATCAAGGGTAATACTGCGGAAGAAAATCTCCGCCCCTTCCGACTGGAGCTGAATTTTACCGGAAGTTTGTCCGAGATCGTAAATTTCGTTGACCAATGTTCCATTGTACCAAACGGTCATTTTGTCGCCTTGGGCAAGAACGGTCATCGTATTCCAGTCACCGACTTTGTCCAAATCGTTTTTC
>CAZZEF010000166.1:0-10530 GCA_964652875.1 uncultured Planctomycetaceae bacterium | reverse complement strand
TAACTTTCTGACCCATATCTGCTCTTATTCCTTTTCCTTACTGATATTGCTAAAATTGCCCGAGAACTACGGTAATATGGCTCGAGCGCTTCTTAACGATCGTCGACATTCCGCGGGATTTCGGTCGCCATCTTTTGAACATGGGGCCGCCGTCGACGCGTACTTCGATCACTCGAAGCGATTCCATATCAGTCTCGCGAAGATCTTCAGCGTTGTGAATGGCACTTTTAAGAGTCTTACCGACTACAAAAGCGCCTCGATTGGGATAATACTGCAAAAGTTCCAATGCTTCATCAGCATATTTGCCTCGAATAAGGTCGGCAAAACAACGGACCTTTTGAGCGCTGACCGGCGCGTATTTGTATATCGCCGTGTATCTGTTTTCTTGTGTTGTGTTTTCCATGATGCGCCTCGTCTCCGATTATCGTTTGCCTTTACCGCCATGACCGCGAAAGATACGGGTCAAAGCGAATTCACCAAGTCTGTGTCCGACCATTTCTTCTGTCACGAAGACTTTAACGAAGATCTTGCCGTTATGAACCATGAAGGTATGCCCGACAAATTCCGGTACAATCGTACAAGCGCGAGCCCAAGTCTTAATCGGCTCTTTTTTGCCCTGCGCGTTGAGCTTGTCGACTTTTTCAGCCAGACTGGCAACAACGAACGGGCCTTTTTTTACTGATCTGCTCATAATTCATCCAGTTATTTCTAAAAACTATATATTCTTCGGGTAAACTGCTTTTCATACCGGACTTGTGATCCGGTATGAACGGTTCACAACATTAATACAACTTAAGAACTCCGTAACGACGGCTTCTTCGTCGACGAATAATCGCGCTATTGGAAGCCTTCTTGTGTTTACGAGTTGAGGTTCCTTTGGTCGGTTTTCCAGTCGGAGAGACCGGGTGACGTCCGCCCTTGGTACGTCCTTCACCACCACCATGCGGGTGATCGATCGGGTTCATCGCGCTTCCACGAACAGAAGGTCGAATTCCAAGCCATCGATTTCTTCCGGCTTTACCGATAACGATATTCATGTGATCGCCATTTCCAACTGCTCCGATAACCGCTCTGCAATTAGCGGAAACACGGCGAATTTCACCGCTGGGAAGTGTGATCTGCGCCCAATCGTCTTCTTTGGCGACCAGAACCGCTTTGCTTCCGGCACTTCGGCAAAGAACCGCTCCGCAATTGGCTCTGATTTCAATATTATGAACTTCAGATCCGAGCGGAATGTCAGACAATGGAAGGCAGTTACCTACCTTGGGTTCCGATTTCGGACCGCTGACGACTTTCATTCCTTCTTTCAAACCTTCCGGAGCGATAATGTATCGTTTTTCACCGTCGGCATAGAACAGAAGCGCAATTCGCGCGGTTCGGTTAGGATCGTATTGAATGGACGCAACGCGCGCTACAATACCGTCTTTGTTCCGTCGATAGTCAATCAGACGAAACTGTCGTTTATTTCCGCCGCCTCGATGACGAACGGTAATGATGCCCTGATTATTTCTTCCGTTCGCCCGGCGTTTCGGACGAAGAAGGGCCTTTTCGGGTTTCACGCCTGGAGTCAATTCAGCAAAATCGCTGACGCTCATATTTCGGCGGCCCGCATTATTCGATTTATAAATTCGAATTCCCATTTATCTCACCTGTTACCTGAATCGTTTTTTATTCTGATCAGAAAAGATCAATTCGATCTTTATCGTCGAGTGTTACCAGCGCCTTTTTCCAAGATTTGGTCATTCCGGTGCTGCGCCGCGATTTGCGGACTTTACCTTTACGATTCTGCGTCGCCACAGAAACCACTTTAACTTCGAACAATGTTTCAATCGCGCTCTTGATCTGTGTTTTTGAAGCAAGAGGATTTACTTCGAAAGTATAAGTGTTCTGAGTATTGGCAACATGATAACCCTTTTCGGTCGCGATAGGCCGAAGGATGATCTGGTAAGGAGCCAGATCAAGCTTTGTTTTTGTGATATCTTTTTGACTTGCCATTTTAATGATTCCTCCCAGCCATAAATGTCACTTTGTGATTTTTCGGCTGATTGTTTTACCCGGTCTTACTGCCGGGATCTGATTAACGATTACTCCAATGAAATCCCTTATTTGCGCGCTTCAACGAATTGATCAAGTGCGGCTTTGGTCATAAGAAGCTGTTTGGGCTTCAGGATCTCGTAAGCATTGAGATCGCAGACCGGCAAAACACTGACTTTGGGGATATTTCTCGCGCTCAGATAGATCGCTTCGTTATAATTATCAATAACGATCAACAGCGAGGAATCAATGGAGAGGGCTTTAAGAACAGCCGTAACTTCTTTTGTTTTCGGCGCTTCGATTTGCAGAGCGTCGAGAAGCTTTACGACATTGGCTTCAATTTTGGAAACCATTGCCATATTGGTCGCGATTTTAAGAGCCTTCCTGGGAAGACGATAGCTCCAATCTCGGGGAGCTTTAGCGAAAATGTGTCCGCCACCGCGCCGAACACCACTTCTTTTATGACCACCTCGGGCGTTACCGGTACCTTTTTGTCGGAACAATTTCTTTTTTGATCCGGCAACTTCAGCCCGTGTTTTCGATTTGGCCGATCCTTGACGAAGATTCGTCTGGTACATTACAACGGCGTCGTGCAGCAACTGCTTGTTGACTTCAGGAGCAATCGCCTGGGTATCAACTTCGTAATCCCCTACTTTTGCGCCAGCTTTATCATAAATCGGAATATTAGCCATGTTACACCTTAAATTTTATGTTTGTCGATTTTCGACAAGTCACTTCCTGATATTTTTTATTTTTCTGTGTTATATCTGTTGGCAACCTCCGGATCAATCAATCCGGAAAATGGACAAACACTAAGCCAAACGCCATTTGTTGGCCTTCGGAGCCGGAAGCTTGTTTGTCGGACGAATAACAATTGAAGAACCGTTCGCACCCGGAACGGCGCCGCGGATGACCAGCAGATTATTTTCCGCATCAACGATCACGATCCTCTGATTACGGACGGTGCATTGTTTAGCCCCGTACTGACCAGGCATTTTCTTTCCTTTGATCGTTCTGCTCGGATAGGAACTGCAGCCGGTACTTCCAAGATGACGATGGCATTTCTTAACACCGTGAGTGGCGCGCTGTCCGCCGAAATTATGTCGTTTCATAACTCCGGAATAACCGCGGCCTTTGCTCTTGCTTGTTACGTCGACGGCAACAATGTCATTGAAAACGTTGACGTCAATGTTTTGACCAACTTCAAAACCTTCAACCGGAATACGGAATTCACGAACAACTTTTTTCGGAGCCGTTTCCGCTTTTTGAACTTTAGCAACGCCGGCTTCGGCGTTCTTTTTCTGACGTTTGCTGTCAAGGCTTTTGACATGACCTAGCTCGCTTTTGCGCGCAAGCCGTTCGGCCTTATCCATGAAGCCGACCTGAACAGCCTCGTAACCGTCTTTTTCAACTGATTTAAGCTGAAGCACGGTGCAGGGACCAGCTTTAATAACCGTTACGGGGATCACATCTCCCTGTTCCGTGTAAAGCTGGGTCATTCCAACTTTCTGACCAAGTAAACCGATACTCATTTTTCCACCTGTAATATCAAGTTTTATTTATTGAAATTTCGCATTGCGGCCCGCAGAAGCATTCTGACGGAAAACTCCAGTATGGAAGGCCGATACGAAAACTATTCGTTTCTTAACGGGCTCCCGCCTTGATTTTAATATCAACGCCGGCAGGAAGAGTGATTCTGTTCAGGGCGTCAATTGTCTTGGCGGTCGCCTGAACGATATCGATAACGCGTTTGTGAGTGCGAATTTCGTACTGCTGACGCGCTTTTTTATGAACATGAGGGCTAGAAAGAATTGTGTAACGTTCGACACGGGTAGGCAGAGGAATCGGACCTCGAACGATAGATCCATTTCTTTTCGCTGTTTCAACGATATCCATCGCGCTCTGATCGAGCACTGCGTTATCGTAAGCTTCCATCCTAATCCTGATAATTTCGTTTCCAGTTGATGACACGTTAAAATTCTCCAGTACTTTCGAGGTCTTTGTCCTAATTGCCAAATATCCGCGATACTTTTCCCGAATCAGGATCCGTCTTGATCCGGAACGTCTTGAATCGCCTGTGGACGTTCAACTCTTATACGCTCCATCGCAGTCGCCGGCATAACATCACCCATAGAGTGGAAGGGGACAGTTACGATTCAGCAGCCGTTTCAACTCCGTAATCTCATCACCAGTTCCTTCGGCGCACTCGCGATTACTTAAACATTGCTGTCAGTCGTGTTTTTTAGAATGACTGATCATTAAACGGTTACTATTCGCTGCCAGTAATTTGCGATAGTAAGAACAAATATAATTCATTCATAAATTTCAACAAGGGGACGCAACCCCAATTTTATCTTTTTTAGAGCGTTTTTTTAAATTTTAACTAAATTTTTTTCTTTTTCTTCTTTTATAAGTTAAGCTTTTCTCTCCGAAAGACCTCTTTCCCCTAATTTTTCTTTGATCGAAAGAGACCAAAATTTCAATTTTTATATTTTAAAAGAGAGAAATTCGGAATAATACAAAGAAAAAACCATAAATACCAAATATAAAAGACAAAAAAATAAAACAAACAAGATAAAATTACTAAAAACATAAAAAATAAGGGCCAATCCTCTTGATTTTCAGTTTTTTAAAATTTTTCTTCTGAAATTTTTTACAGGTTCCAAAATTTCATGGATATTCTCGACAATAGTAAAATCTTTGCCGCGTATTCCGGATTAACACTTTCCCAATTCTATTTTGCCATTTTCGTGAAATCCGCGACCAAGTATTTCTTCAAACGGGATCATGTATTCGGACAAATCAAATTTTCATCAATTCCAAACAAGCCGAAGCGAATCCCCGAGGTTTCCCGAGCATATACTGAACTTGGTTTCCCGAACCTTAGTTTCCCGAGCATATACTGAACTTCTCGTCAATAGCCAGCTGTTCGGCCAGCATGAGCCTGAATTTGCCGACCGTCGCTTTTCCTCTTTTTTTGAACGTCAAAATTTTTCTCTTTCATAAATTCTCAAGCGCTTGAGCAGGACGAATCAGTCTTTTCAACCGCGCTGTTCAGAGAGTTCCGCCATTTTCCAAAGTAAAAACAGCATACAGAAAAAACGTGCGCCGTCAAAAAAAATACCGAGTTTTTAATCAACATGAGCAATTCTTTTACCGTTTGCCAAAAAAGGACTTTGACTCATTTCTGATCAGCTATTTTGACAAAAACAACAAATCAAAACTGCAATATCAAAAAAAAGACCTCAACAAAAATAATTTGAAGAGGTCTTTTCAGTTTTTTTGACCATGACCAATTAAGACACAATAATATTATTGCCGCGATAACATCAATCTGTCAAAATAAAGATCATTTTCCGCCGGAACAAACTAATCGGTGAATCGTCGGACGACGAGTGAAACATCCTGCCCGCCGAACCCGAAACTGTTGGTCAGAACGGTATCGCATTTGGCCGGACGCGCTTTATTCGGAATGTAATCCAAATCGCAGACCGGGTCCGGAGTTTCGTAATTAATGGTCGGGGGAAGAATATTGTCACGAATGGCCATCAGGCAGTAAACGAGTTCACTGGCACCGGCGGCGGCGATTAAATGGCCGGTCATACTTTTCGTACTGGAGACCGGGACCTTAGCGGCGTAATCGCCGAAAGTTTCGCGAATGGCCAATGTTTCGACACGGTCATTAACACTGGTGCTTGTTCCGTGCGCGTTGATGTAATCGATATCTTCCGGTTTGCATCCGGCGGATTCGAGGGCCATTTTCATGCAGCTGATCGCGCCGCGGCCTTCCGGGTGAATATCGGTAATTCGGTAAGCATCGGAGGTCGATCCGTATCCGATCAGTTCGCCGTAAATTTTCGCTCCGCGGGCTTTGGCGTGTTCAAGATCTTCAAGAACGACAATCGCGGAACCTTCGCCGATAATAAAGCCGCTTCTGTTTTTGTCAAACGGACAGGAAGCTTTTTCCGGCTGGTCGTTATGGGTACTCAACGCGGTAAGCAGATTGAATCCGGTCACGCCGAACGGATGAATCATCGAATGCGCGCCGCCGGCGAGCATGAGATCCGCTTCGTTCCGACGAATGATCTCCGCCGCTTCGCCGACCGCCTGGGCACTGGCCGCGCAAGCGGTCAGGCAGTTGACGTTAGGTCCCTGCGCTTGAAATTTGGCGGCAATATAAGCGGCCGGCATATTCGGTTCCTGTTCCCGTTCACGGACAGGATCAAGAATTTCAAGGCCTTTTTGAACAAATTTCCCGGTGTCGAGCGAACCATCTTCATTCGTCGAGGCCATCATCATTTGCGCAAAAAGATCAAAATCCTGCCGACCTTCTCCCGCGCCGGTGTAAACGCCGAGCCGGGTACGGTCAAATTCCTTGTCATAGAGGCCGGAATCTTTCATTGCGTAATAGGCGGCACCGACCGCAAATTGTGTATGACGGTCAACATCTTTCCAAAGAGCGGGATCCTCGCCTATTTTGGAAATATCCCAATCTTTGACTTCGGCGGCTATTTTGGTCTGAAAATTTGAAGCGTCAAAAAGAGTGATCGGACCGACGCCGGACTGACCGTTGATCAAGCGGCGCCAAACGACTTCGACATCATAGCCCAACGGAGTTACAAGTCCAACACCGGTAATAACAACTCGACGGCTCATCTTTAAAAATCCTTCTGTTTAATCGCAACAGTTTTTCGAGACGATCCCAAAAAGGACCATATAAAACGGATCCATCGGATTCCGCGAAGAAAAACTGTTTTCTATAAATAATTCGATAGTTGGGGAATTTGAATATTCGGTTAAATAAAATAAACTCTTTTTCCAAGTCAGCAATTATTTTCCCAGGATGGGATCGACGATAGGAGTACCATCGGCATGAACCCCGATATCAAACAGACCGTAAACGCGGACCATTTGCAGCAGTTCATCGTAGCCGAAAAAATCCTGTCCTTTTCCCATATCGTCGGACAAATGAGCCCAAACCATATTTCCATCGGCGATCAACTGACCATCGCGCCGAACGGCCAAAGAGGCCATTGATCCTTCCTCGTTAATGTATTCAAGATTGACCTCGTATTCAAGACGGTCACCAGGAACGACCACTTCGTCATACATATGGAATTTTTGAATTTTTCCCAAAACGACATTTCTGGAAAAATTCTGTGTTTCATGAATCAGAATACCGCCTGTCTGCGCCAACCCTTCAATCATCAGCGAAGCCGGCATAACAGGAAAGCCGGGAAAATGATTGGCCAAATGTTCTTCGGCCATTGTTACCAGCTTAATGGCTTTGGCTCTTTTTCCGCTTTCAAAAAGAGTAAATCGATCAATCCAATACCAATGCATTATAAAGGGATCCTTCCGAACGTTAGGGGTGAAGAATCAGTTCAGCCATCAAAAAAACCGAATGCAGGCAGTCTAAAAACAGATTCAACCAGGAGCGAATAACGGATCCGATCCTGGCAATTGAGTACCTGTTTTCCATTTCTTTGCCGACAGAATTAATGAGTCGGCGTTTTTTTGACACGGAAACAGGAAAAAATCATAAAAACGGTCTAATAAAAATCAGCCGTTCAGTTTGGATTCGACAATATGACACATATCACTAACGGTCAGAATTTTGGAGATATTCTGGATCATCGGATTTTTCGCGAAATCATCAATATTGGCGAAAGGAAGACGAACTTTGAGTTCTTCGAGCCCTTTGGCGGTCAAGCGGCTGTCCTGAACATATTCCGGGTTGCTGAGCAAATCTTCCGGAATGAGTTCGTCACGGTTGATCTTGATTGAAAATTTCTTTTCAAGATTAAAAACGATGTCCAGAAGATCAATCGATTCAGCTCCCAAATCGTCTACAAGAGTCGCTTCCATGGTAACGGCATCTTCATCTGCCGCAAGCGCATCTTCCAAAACTTCCTTAACACCTTCAAAAATTTCTTCTTTTGTAGCCATGAAATCTATCCTTAAAAAATCTAATGGTTCCAGTTAAAATGAATAAAATTATGGATCGGAACAAAGCACAGTTTTTGTGACTTAATCGTTCTTATAAGAGGAAAGATCGAATCCTTCCGGAACGATGATCGCCAATTCCCGATACAGGGTACTCATGAGTCTTTTCTCAAGAATCGCCCGTTGGGGATATTTGTCCCGAAGATTGAAACAGCTCATGGTCAGCTGGGCGCGAATTCGCGTTTCACCGTCAATAGAACCTTCCGTCTTCAGAACCACTTCATTTTCCGTCCGCTTAACGATTGCCGCGGATACGGTCAGGGTCTGACCAGGCCGAAGAAATTGCCCGAACCGAACATTCTTCGCCTCTTTTAAAATCACCATATTATGAGCAAAATTTTCACTCAATCGAATCAGCCAAGCCGAGGCCTGCGTCATTGCCTCAATCATTAGAACGCCCGGCATGACCGGAAAATTGGGAAAATGATCGGCAAGATATTCTTCCGCAAGAGAAAGAGATTTCGTTGCGCGTATGGATTTGCCTAATTCTATCGTTTCAATTTTGTCGATGAGCGCGAATTTCATCTTAATTTCTTTTCTTTCACTATTTTGTCAATCGTCCAATACTTTGAAATATTCTATAATATTATTGTTTCCTAAATATTATTGTTTCCTGTTTTTGCAGGATCGTACCAGTCTATAAAATATTATAGATCCAATATTCTTCTGAATTTACATCAAAATCACAAAATAGTCAATCATATCCGCAATTATACAATCTGCACAATTTATTTTTTTTAAATAAACTATCCTGCCGCAGTTCGTTTCATGATTCTGACATGACAAAACTTTATAAATTCTTTATCGGAAACAAACCTTATTGAACTTCGATAAAAATCGTCTTTTCTCCAATTATACCATCTTTTTTATCGCCTACAACCTCATTTTCAGACAATATGATCCCTATTTCTTGGACAATATTACTTGTAATTTTCAATTTTGGAAGGTATAATTAAAGTTGTTTTACCATTCTTTGAAAAATACGCATTTTAAGCGTTTTGGGAAGTTTCGGTTTGAACATTGTTTTTAGCGCACTGTCAATTTCAGAACATCGGAAGCCGCAGACAACAGACAAGATCTGTCAATAATACCGATTATCCATTATTTCTCTGTTTCGTTATTTAAGGGACAACCGGTTCACAAAATCAATCGGAGAGAAAATAAACAGATTAAATTATCGGCAGGATAAAACAGATTTTTCTTGACAGAAAGGTAAATACCTGTATTCGGCTTCACGGACATTAAGGAGTACTTTTATGTCGGAAAACACTCAAGGCCAAGCGGTTCAGGAAGACACTTCGCTTCCGATGAGTCCCAAATGGGATCCGGAAAAGCTGGCCCAGGAAATTCAGGATCTTCAGGATTTAAAAAAGGCGCCCGTCGGCAAAAAAATCGGCGGTTACGTTCGGCGAACCGGACCGGGCCTTCTTCAAAGCGCAATGACACTCGGTGCCGGAAGCGCGACGGCGTCTGTTTTAGCTGGCGCATCATTCGGTTACAAGCTTCTTTGGGTTCAGCCGATAGCCATGTTTCTCGGTATCATGATGCTTGGAGCCCTTTCCAATATTACTTTATCGCGAAGTGAGGAACGGCCTTACAAGGCGTTCGGACGGGAAACCTGTAAATGGCTGGTTCTTCTTTGGGCCTTGGGAACTATTTTTGCTTCCGTTATCTGGCATTTTCCGCAATATACTCTGCTGGCCGGCGCCGGACGTGATTTCGTTTCGCTCGTTTCGCATGTCAATCTTGATAACGGCGGAAATGTTCCCGCCTGGGTTTCTTCCGTTAATGATACCTTGAAACCTGCCGGAATCGTTATCAATAGCAAGATCAATAACTTAGGTTACATCGTCAGTTTCGCTGTCGGACTCTTCTTCCTGGCCATGAATATTATTATGGTCTTCAATTACGGAAGCGGAGGAAAAGGCATTAAACTTTATGAGCGTTTTCTGCGGCTTCTAATCTCTCTTGTTATCCTGTTTTTCTTACTTATCGTTATTTTAAATATTAAATTAATCGACTGGAAGGAACTTTTCCGCGGATTCACAGGATATTACGGCTTCCCCAAAAACGCCGAAGGCGTTGTTGAAACGTCAACTTATTTACAAGTCTTCGGTATGCTCGGTGCCGCGGTCGGAATTAATATGACCTTCCTGTATCCTTATTCGCTCCTGGCTAAGGGCTGGGGTAATGAACATCGGACGCTGGCCCGTTGGGATCTGGTCATGACCATGTTCATTCCATTCTCAGTTGTGACCTCCCTTATTATTGTCGCGATGACCGTTACCGGCGTTTATACCGGTGTCGACGCGGTTCAAACAGGAATGGCTCCTTTGGATGCCGCGAAATCGTTCGCCGGCATTCCGTTCGGCAGGGAAATTTTCTGCCTCGGCTTGATGGGTATGTGCGGCGGCGCGATCAGCGTTCATATGCTCGTTTGCGGATTCACCATGTGCGAAATGTTTGGCATTAAAATGACGAAAAACCGCT
>CAZZEF010000165.1:8648-10547 GCA_964652875.1 uncultured Planctomycetaceae bacterium | reverse complement strand
GATCCGGCGAACGGAACTTTTATATTATCTGGCTTTTCTGAAAAAGGATCCCGTGTTATTGAAGAGCGCGGAAAAAGAGCCGTCCGACTTCTGTTTTCCTTTCCGGGTCGAGTCGCTTGATGTTTTTCACTGGGCGGTTAAAAACGGATCCTCTTGGAAAAATAAGTATTATCTGGCCGCTCTTCTGGCGTTTCTGGAGAAAAAGGATCAAGCGGTCCGGCTTCTTGCCGAATGCGGAAACAAGCCCGATTACGCGCCGTTTTATGCGTTTCGCGCCGATCTCTTGAAAAGTATGAATGATGCCGCCGGATCTCAAAATGGATCCGGAAACGATTCCGCCGTCAAAGCGGAGTCCGGGATCGCCGTTGAGAACGATTATAAAAAAGCTTTTGAACTTGAACCGGATACTCCCCGTTATGTTACAAGATACGCGAAGTACCTTTCGGAAAAGGGAAAGAAAAAAGAGCTGTTGGCTTTGACCGGCGTTTATATTAAAAAATATCCAACCGATACCGGACTGGTTCTTTTGCGGGCTGGCGCGCTGCTGGCAAACCGGCTTGATCGGGAAGCGTTTGAATTTTTGGAAAAGGCCGTTTTTCTTCCCGCGGAGGGAAGTTTGCTTGCCCGAAATATTTATTATCGGGCCGCCGTTAATTTGGCTGCTGATTCTTTTGAGACGGGCCGTTTTGCCGAAGCGCTTGATTGGTGCGAAAAGGCGAGAAAATGGCCGGAGAATCTCGGATCAGGCAAGCCTTATCCTGAATTCTGCGATGAACGGCTGGAAGATTGGATCTCATTTCTTTGTTTGAAAAATCTCGGTCAGCAGGAAAAGGCGGATCCATATTTGAAAAAAATTGTTCAGCCGGTCAGTGCAGAACAGAAAAACAGGTTTGATAAAAATCCTAAAATGACGATCTTGACCGCATTGGCTTTAAGAGCGTTGGGACAAGTAAAAGAATCGGAGAAACTGATTGAAAGTCAGCGAAAACAACTCTCCGACAATCTTTTATCGTATTATGAAAAAAATAAAAATGTATACAGATCCGACTCCGTTATTTCCGCATCGCCGTCAAATAAACTCCCGATCCCCGAAGATGATCAGGAACGGCTGCGGAAAAAACTTTCTGTCGGCAGTATAAAATATTTAGTTCAGGAGGTATGCCCGTGAAAAGGAATGGATTCGTTTTTCTTGGTTTGCTGTTGGTCGGCTTTTGTCATTATGTTGAGGCCGATTCGTCCGTCCCGAAATTAATAAACGGGCAAGGAACCGATCCGATCTCGGTCGCGTCTGATCCTGATAAAGGAAAACGTCCGGTCGAACTTGATTGGGCCGGACGCTTCAAAAGTGAGTGCGTTCCTTTTCTCGATTTTGAAAAAGACGAAAAATGGAACGTTGAGGGAACGTTTTCGGAGGCCTCGTTCCGGCGCAGTGATGAACGGCCGATTTGGGGAAAATACTCTTACCGACTGACATATCGCGCCGTTGAGGAGGCGACCGATCGCAAGAAAGTCACTCCGTCCGTTCGCGTTCATCCGCCGAAACCGGTTTCACTTCCCCAAAAGAGTTTCGATACTGTTTCCTGTTGGATTTGGGGTAATCATTGGGGACGCGGCGCCAATACGGATCTGACGACGCCTGTTCCGACGATCAGCCTTTGTTTTATTATCGACGGAAAACAGATCCAGTTTCCGCTGACGCAGGTTTTTTGGCGAAACTGGTTTCTTGTTCATAAAAGATTGCCGGCCGATATGATCAAAATTTTAAACGGACCGAACGTTTTGTTTGACGGTTTTTTACTGACCGGCGGGACGCAGCTGTCCGAACGGAAAATATTCATTGACGATCTTGCTTTTTTTACGGAAGAATTCAAGCCGATTACTTTTTCAGCTCGTCCCAAA
>CAZZEF010000165.1:5848-8638 GCA_964652875.1 uncultured Planctomycetaceae bacterium | reverse complement strand
AGGGGAATTAACATGTTCCCCGGTCAGCCTTGCGGTCTGAATACCGGTGAAAATCGGCTTCCGTTTCCGACTTCGGAAAAAACGATCATTCCCGAAAACGCAGCCCCCCGATCTAAAAATACTCTTGTAAAAAAAGAGAAAGACTATTTCTTTGCCTATGAGGGCGGCGATGGAAAACTGGTGATCCGTTACAGTCCGAAAACGGGATCTTGGTCCGATTTTTACGCCAGTTGTAATAACGGTCCGGAATTTCAGCCGCTTCGCGAAGGCGGGGTCAATCATTTGATCGGGCAGGACGGTTCCGTTGAAAAGATCGAAAAAAGGGAAATTCAAAATGTCGCGCAGTTCGAAAATATTTTAGTGATACAAACAAGAATATCCTCTAAAACAGCGGATACCGAAGTTCGGTATCATATTCGCATGTCCGGTAAAACGCTTGTTCTTGATTCGTTTTCGGACGGCGGAAAGGCGGCGCAAGTCTCGTTCGGGACCGCCGGTGATCTTGAACAGGCCCGAGCCATTCCGGTTCCTTATTTTACCGGCGGACACGGATATTCCAAATTTCGCCCTGTTGTTATTGCGTTTGAAAACAAGATCGGCGAGCAGGTCTTTATGGCCGGCGAAGTCGATTGGTATCGAAGTAATGCCAGTATATGTTTGGCCCGAAACGAAATCAAGGGAAAGACCGCTGTTTTTCATGAAGGGGTCCGATATCTTCCCAAAACGGATGGAAAACGAAATGATCTTTATGAACGTTTTATTATGACGATCTCGCCGAAATTTGAGGAAGTGCTTCCGGCGATTGCCAATCCGGTCTCGCCTTATAAGAAAATAGCGGGAACCAAACTTTGGCGGGTTCATGCCGCCAACGATCGTCAGCAAGACCGCGAAATTTGGAAAAAAGTTTGGCGATACGGAATAAGGGAAGTCATTATCAACGATCATGAAACGCAATGGCGCAACGGCGGCGAAGGTTTTACCTTTAGAACGAAGTCTGATCCTCAAAAAGGAGGGGACAAGGCTCAGCTTGAATACTCTCATTATTTAAGGGACACGCTCGGATTCGTTTACGGTCCGTATAACAATTTTACCGATTTGGCGACCGTTAATGAATTCTGGTCACCCGATCTGGTTGCGCGAACTTCCGACAAGGAATTTCAATCGAGCTGGATGAGAACTTACGGCCCCAAACCGGCCAAAGCGGTCGAATACTGCGAGAAATTGAGCCCGATTCTCAAGGACAAATTTTATTTCAATACCGCCTATTGCGATGTTCATACATCGGTAGCCCCCTGGTCCCGGACTGATTACGATGCCCGGGTTCCGGGAGCGGGAACGTTCGCGGCGACTTATTACGCATACGGGGAAATCATGCTTCTTCAAAAGAAGGCCTGGCAAGGTCCCGTCTATTCTGAAGGTCCGAATCATTATTTTTATTCCGGACTGACAGACGGTAATTATGCCCAGGATCAGGGATATAAATTTGATGAAAATCCCTGGCTGGTCGATTTCGATCTTTTGAGAATGCATGATTTGGAATGTAATTTCGGAATGGGGAATCTCGGAATGTATTCGCCCGCGATTACACGGAACGAACAGATCTATTATATTCCGCATATTGAAGACGCGTCTCCCAAAGGAAGAGATCTTTTTATTGATCGTTTTCTTGCCGCGACCGCAGTCTTCGGGCATTCCGGTTTTTTGATCCTTGATTATTGTTTTGATCCGCAGAAAGCATTCGGATTGGCTTACGGTCCGAAAGGGGAACTCAAATTCGAGCAGGGGATCCGGATCGCTATGCGCAGTTATTATATGATTCAGCAGATCGCGGCCAAATACACGCAGACTTCTGTCGAATCAATTTCTTACGCCGACGGAAAAGGAAAACTTCTTTCGACCAGTGAAGCGGTTGCGTCTGACGATTTTCGACGAGGCCAGCCGGTCGTTCGTTACAAAGACGGAACCGTTGTTGCCGCTAACGGAAGCAAGAGCGATTGGCTCAAAACGGATCTGGATGGACGCAAGATCGAATTGGCTCCCGGCGGATTCATTGCTTGGTCCAAGGATGGATCTGTTTTTGTTGAATCAAGTGAAAATGGCGGCGGACGGTTCGGGTACTCCGTTTCTCCCGAATACATTTATCTTGATGTTCGGGACGGGAAAAAAAGCTTTCCCAAAGCGGCCGGATCCGGCGCGGCTGTTTGTCGTTTTCTTAAAAACGATCCGTTCAATAAAGATAAAAGCGGAAAAGATCTTTGCGAAATTATTCCGCTTTCCGATTCGAAGATCGGGTTTGTCGTTGATATTGATTCCGCTTACGCTGTTGATTTCAACGGGAAAAAAATCGGACCGGCTCAAGTGAAAAAAGAAAACGGTTATGTCTTTATCGAGCCTGTATCAGGAGCGTTCAGTTATATTGGCGTTAAAAAATAAAAATTTTCGCTTTATACCGATTTCATCATGAATTTTCCGTTATAACATCAGAAGAACAGCCGATTTACGCAGTCAATCGGCGTAAATAACGGAAAATTTAAAATAAAAGCAGTATAAATACACTTTTAAACCGCTGTTATCCTGCCGACATTTGAAATATTCCGTCCTCTTTCCTGATTGCTTTCGTAAATTGGGAGATTTTTCAATTCCGTTGCGGATAATTCATAATGGAATCGGATAGTTTATCGTTCATAATAGATCCGGTATATTGATCGGCATCAGATCTTCTGAACTGAATATTAATCGGCATCAGATCTTCTGAACTGAATATTGATCGGTGTCAGATCTTCTGAACGG
>CAZZEF010000165.1:0-5748 GCA_964652875.1 uncultured Planctomycetaceae bacterium | reverse complement strand
TCTTCTGAACTGAATATTGATCGGTGTCAGATCTTCTGAACGGAATATTAATCGGCGTCAGATCTTTTGAGCTGAATATTGATCGGCGTCAGATCTTCTGAGCTGAATATTGATCGGCATCAGATCTTCTGAACTGAATATTGATCGGTGTCAGATCTTCTGAACGGAATATTAATCGGTGTCAGATCTTCTGAGCTGAATATTGATCGGCGTCAGATCTTCTGAACTGAATATTGATCGGTGTCAGATCTTCTGAACTGAATATTAATCGGCGTCAGATCTTCTGAACGGAATATTAATCGGCGTCAGATCTTCTGAGCTGAATATTGATCGGTGTCAGATCTTCTGAACTGACCGTTTTTCTATCATCAGCGCATGAATAAAACGGACAGGTGCGGTTACAAAACAAATAAATTTTACCCGTTATTATTTCGCAAACCAAAAGATCTTTCCGGTTGTTTTTTGATGACGAAAAATTTCTGATGGTGAAGCGGACACTGCAAAATCAAAGAAAGGATGAATGTCTGTCTATGTACAATACAATAAAATTGTTTATAGGGCTGGCTGTTGTTTTGACGGTATGTCAACTGACATTTGGAAAAGAGAATGGAACCAAATCCGCTGAAAATTCATTTGAAAAAGGGGTAACGGCAAGATCTTCCGCAACGGAATCCGCGTTAAATGATCCATCGCTGAATACATTAACGCCTGGCGAAGAAAAAGAGGGCTTTCGGCTTCTTTTCGACGGGAAGACGATTGATACCGCGGTTTGGGAAGGCGCGGTTAAAGAGCATTGCGTTCGAAACGGATCGCTTGTCGCCGATCCGGGGGGAATTCTTTATTCTGTTGCCGAATATTCCGATTATGTACTTCGATTGGAATACAAACTGCCGAAGGGGGGCAATAACGGGATTGGTGTTCGATGCGGACGAACGGGAAGTCCCGGTCGGACCGGAATGGAAATTCAACTTTTGGACGATTACGACCCGCAATACAAGACTCTGCATCCGACTCAGTTTAACGGGTCTGTTTATGGGGTTGCCGCTCCGAAAATGGGCTATCTAAAAAAAGCGGGCGGCTGGAATACATTGGAGCTTTCGGTACATGATTCTCATTTAAAAGAAACATTGAACGGTACTGTTATTGTTGATATTGACTTGAGTAAAATAACAGAATTTCCTTTAAAGGCGGTTTCAAATCTTGTTCCGGGCATTCATAATAAAACTGGTCGGCTTGCGTTGGCCGGACATGGATCCCCGGTTGAGTTTCGAAACATCAGGATCAAGCTTCTTTAGAAATTCCTTGAGTGAAATAACAGAAATTCCTTTAAAGGCGGTTTCAACTCTTGTTCCGGGCATTCATAATAAAACTGGTCGGCTTGCGTTGGCCGGACATGGATCCCCGGTTGAGTTTCGAAACATCAGGATCAAACTTCTTTAAAAATTTCTTGAGTGAAATTGAAATATTTATGATGATCCCGGACTGATCGCGGCCGCGTTTTCGGTCGATAAGTCCGGCAGGTCGAAAGGGATTTGGTTTTCAGGAACAAAAGCACCTGTTTTCCTGGATGATCTTCTCCAGTAAAGTTTGTCCTGTTTCCTTGTCAAATTTTGTATCATTCATAATTCTTTTGTGTTATACTGCTCTAATTTTAAATTTTCTGTCATTACCTCCAACTGACTATATGAATCGAATGTTCTTTTGACGTAATAACGGAAAATTCATCATTGAATCGGTATGCTTGGACAATAGTTGACCTTATCCGCAAATAACACCGGGAGAATTTTGAGGACCGTTTCCAACGGTTCGAAGAAAAACACAAACGGAAACGGCTTGTCTGATGGCTGAAATACCGACTTGATATAGCTGGTGACTGATCAAAGGAATGATTTATCGTTCCTTAAAAACAGAATAATCAAGAGCTTTGACGATTGAGTTCCGATAATGGTAATCGGTTTGACCATAATTACAGACAATCGCCGTTCCGTCGGAAAAAACAGATTTAAAAACATTGTCCGCGATTTTTTCATGAGAGGTCATGAATTCGTATTGGAGCGGTTTCAGTTTTTGAAATTCGTCATAACCTTCCTTGATTTTCGCAGTCGTCCGTTGGAGATCATCATTACTGTCGACGCGGAGATCAACGGAACCCATCCAGGTACCGCCGACGTCTTTAAAGATCGAATGAATATAAAACATTGGACGGCCTCCATATTCATACATTTTCAGCCGTGTGAACGGACTCTTGATCGTGTAATTGGTCGTTATGCTCAGCGGATTGGAAAGAACATAACCGTGATAAACGAGCTGCCAAAGCGGAACATGTCGTTCGACAAGGGGCGGCAGTTTTACTTCGATATTTTCCATTGATGTATAAAGAGCGTAATCAAGATGGGAAACAGCGAAATCATGTCCTCCTTCCGACGCGGATCCTCCGAAAACGGATCGGGCCATATCAAGCATTTTTCCGATGTAAGCAGCGGCGTCGTCCGCGGTACAGAAATGATGGGGATCATAACATTTTCTCGGTCGAACGATCGTTACAACGTCATTGTAATGAAGACCGCGAAAGCCGAAATCGGCGAGTTTTGGATAGTCACTTTTGACAAATTTTTCATAAGCCTGCCGCATGCAAAGATTAAAACGGCGTCCTCCGCTGAGTGATCCGAACTGCTTGTATTTTCCGTCCTTGTTTTTGATCGTATCGCTGGGATCCCAGCAGTCGGCCACTTCATAACTGTCGGTACTGCAAGTATGACAGACGATCTGAAAACCTTCTTTTTGCGCTTTTTGAACAGCTTCGCGAAGCTTCTGTTCCCCTCCGAGCTGATCGTCCGGCGGAAAAATCTGCGGAAAACGTCCGTCATGACCTCCCCTGTGCCAGCCGACCAGACATAACTCGGCCCGATCTATTCCCTGACGTTTGAATTCATTGACAATGTCTTTGACGCGATCGAAGGAAACGACGACCTTCATCGGCGGTTCGTTTTGATCGTTCTGAATTAGAACTTTTGGGGGACAAGGTTTCCAGCCGTGTCTGATCCTGACTTCGATTGAATCAGCGGCGTAAGCAAGTTCCGGACTGTTTTTAACACGTTCCCGAATTGGAATGATTTTCTCATGCTTGATCTGATATTGCTGATAGATCCGGGCCATTTGGGTATAAGTTGCCGTTTGCGGATCCATCGGATAATATCGAATGACAATATCGTCATGCGGAACATCGCCGTCGAGTTTAAAAATCGGAAAGGCGCAATAGCGGTTGTCTTTTCGGGTTACGGCGAAACAAAACTCGTTGCGCATTCCGGTTACAATAGCGGTAAAAGCGGCGCGCGGCGTTTTCATTCCGAACAGGGCCATTGAGATCTGGTCGGAAGCATAAAATTTCGCGTCTTTGCCTGATTTAAAGAGTCCATACATTCCTGTTGGCGTCAGAAAAAATCCAGCTTCGCCTGCTTGTGCCGATGCCCGAGAGTAACGGACTTCAAGATCGTATGTTTCCGGAGGAACGGAATTTTTGGCAACAGTTAAAAGTTCGTATTCCTTTTGACCGGCTGTTTGAAGAGTTGTTTGAACAGTTCGCTTTTCAATGATCCTGCCCTCTTTGGACTTGAAAACAAGATCCGCGGTCGCCGCAAAGGAATCGGCGGCAAGTGATAATAAAATGATCAATAATACGGTAAGTGTTCTTTTCATAAAATTTTCCTGATCGGTTAAAAGGATACGGCGGTTTTTAAATTGGGCCGAACACTGATTCTGAAACGGGTAATAGGTCGGCTTCATTAAAGATTTTCCATTCTGATTATTATACCGATTCCATCATGAATTTTCCGTTATAACATCAAAAGAACAGCCGATTCACGCAGTCAATCGGCGCAGAGAACGGAAAATTTAAAATAAAAGCAGTATAAAAACTTTCGGAAAACGAAGGTCAACCGAAAGAAGAACGAAAAATTAAAATGATATCGTAAAAATGTCGGCAGTATTAAGAGGGGGGACCGCGCCTCAATTTGTTTTGGGCAGGTTCATCAAGTGACTCCTGACATAAAGGGGACCTGAATGAAAAGACGGTCGAAGGCGAAACAAATTTCGTTGAAAAACGGAATCGGCAATCAAGGATTTTTTCTCTCTTAACTTGATCTTATTATATATTATTGTAAAAGAGGTTCAAGCAGAGGGGCGGAGGGGATTGTTTTTAAGTAATGAAATAATGGGACAGGCCGATTTTGTTTTGAATTTTCCGATCCCGCGTCCCAAAATCGCCAATTCAGGAAAGTTAATTGACGAAAATTTATAATAAGAGCAGTATAATAATCTTTCAAGACGGAAAATGAAACAGCGAAGATCTTTTTCAATAAAATTGATGTCGTCTGATGATCGGTCTTGTAATCGGTTTGTTCGATTGTTATAATTTAATAATGTTGATAGGAGATCCAAAAGTAATACAGGTTTTATGATAAAATTTCCGAGCCAACGTCTAAAGATCTGCCGATTCATGACGTCAATTGGCGGTGTCGTTGAAAATTTTAAAATAAGGTCAATATAAAAATTGGCAGTATAAAAGTTTTCGATCTTTGGGAAGAGTTTCTTCTGTTGTGTTTCAGAAAATAATTAGAAACAGATTCGTAATTTGTTTTTGGCGTTTTTGAGCTTACAAAAACGAGGTCAAAAAATTGAAATGGGGTTATGAAACGATTTCTGAAACAATAAAAATTTGAGACGGTTTGCGGAAGGAATTCAATATCATTTTATTCCGAATTATTCAAACCGGAGAAAGCGCGGAATTATGAGAATGTCAAAATTATTGCTTGTACCGATCATGACCGTTTTAATTTCGGCGGTGTCATTTGCCGGCGAATATCAAACGGAGCAGAAACCGGCTAAACCGATGGTTGAAAAGAAAGTTGTTCCGCCTGCGGATTCGGCATTCGAGGACTGGACTCGAATTCCTTATCAGGAATCAGTGCGGCCGATAGATCCGACGAAAGAAGAAAAAAAGTTCGGGTGTCTTTTCTTTTCCCGTCCGCTGGTCGACGCGATCTATCCGGAAACAATTCCTCTTCCGGAAGAGAGAGTCAAAGAAATTTGCGGTTTTGGCGCTTGGAACCAGTTTGAAACGATGAATTTCGCGATTTATCCTCTTAAGGATCTGAAAAATATTAATGTATCAGTAACCGATCTTGTTTGCGGCGATTCCAAAATTGACGCCGGTTCAATTCTCGTTCGTCTTGTCACCTATCGGGACATAACCTATCCGATGTATAACTCCAAGGGCGCTTGGCGGCGTCTGCCGGAATATCTGCAGGAAGTCAATACAAGCGACGCGCCGAAATTTGAACCGCAGCGGTTCTGTCTGACGGTCAAACCGAAAAAGGATCTGCCGGGCGGGATCTATCAGGGAAAAATTCTTGTTTCGCATGATGGTTTTGATCAAGCGATTGTTCTTCCGATTCGGTTTGAACTTCTTCCGTTTGAGCCGAAAAGAGATCCCAATAAACATTTCAGTGCTTATTATTATTCGGCGAACCGTCATGAATTCGTCCGCAATAAGCAGAAAGATCAGGCTTGGGCCGATAAAGCGACCGAAAACGAATTCAAGGCGATGGCCGATTACGGATTCGACCGGCTGCCGGTCATCGGAATGTCTTACTCAAAAGATAAAGAGACGGGAAAAGAATATTTTCAAATTCCCGATCTCGACAAATATCTTGATTTAATGAAAAAACATCATTTTTCCGGTCCGATCCC
>CAZZEF010000164.1:6532-10577 GCA_964652875.1 uncultured Planctomycetaceae bacterium | reverse complement strand
GGAGAAAACGCGGAAATTATCGCGATGGTTCGAAACGACGTTCCTTCCCGAAAAGGTCTTCTTTCTGTTACTCACCGCTTTGGCGGGTTTTACCGCGATATCGAACTGGAAGCAACCCCTGAAATTTTTATTGACGATGTTTGGATCCGAGGACAGGTTGATGAAAAATCAGCGCAGGTCAATGTCTTCATTGGAAAAAGTGATCTGAAAAACACACCTGACTCGATTCGACAAACTGTCGAACCTAAAAACGACTCGCCGACGATCAAAGGATCAATTGATCTGGTTATAAAAACAAAAGAAGGGGAACAAGTCGGAAAAGGATCCGCCTCGTTCGACCGGACAGGCAAAATTGTCATGAACTGCCCGATCAAAAACTGTCGTTTCTGGACTCCGGAAGATCCGTATCTTTATTATGTCGATCTTGTTCTAAAAGACGGAACCGGTTCGGTCAAACACGGCTGGTCGGACCGGTTCGGTGTCCGCAAACTGGAAGTCAGAGGAGACCGCTTTTATTTGAACGGCAAACCTTATTATTTCCGCGGAGGCGGCGACCATAATTACGATTCGTTGACAATTACTGAATACCCGAACCGCAGTCGGTTTATCGAGCATCAGAAAATTTACAAAGCGGCCGGATTCAATTACATGCGGCATCATACGCACGCGCCGCTGCCGGAATACTTCGAAGCCGCCGACGAAACAGGCATTCTGCTTCAACCGGAGCTCCCTTATTATCATGACGTTCCGACAGAAGGATTTTCGTTCGATCCAATGCGCGACATGACCGAATTATTCAGAAATTACCGGCGATACACCTCCTTCGCGACTTACTGTTACGGCAACGAAGGCTATCTCGGACACCCAATCGACGTTCAACTTTATCAATGGGTCAAAAAGAACGACCCGGACCGTCTTGTTCTGCATGAGGACGGAGGACGAACGCTCCCTGAAAATTCCGATTACTTGACCGGCGTCCCGGGAAACTTCTGCTCTTCCCTGATTAAACCTTGGAAGCCGGGCATTTGCGACGATCTGAAAATGCCCGTTGTCACTCATGAATATTTGAATCTGGCGATCAAAATGGATCCTCATCTTGAACCGAAATTTACCGGGGTCCGCGTCTCGCCGATCAGTATGCAAAAATACCGCGATCTTCTTAAAGAAACCGGCCTGACCGAATATTGGGGCAATGCCTGTCTCCGCGCCGCGGAAGGTCTTCAGGCGATCTATCAAAAAGAAGGGATCGAATTCGCCCGATCGGAAGCCGTTTGCGACGGTCATGTTTTTTGGTCACTGGTCGACGCGTCCATTCCGCAGGGCAATACCGTTGCGGCGCAAGGTTATCTCGACACCTTTTGGCAGATCCGCAAAAACGGAAATAAACCGGAAACCTTTTATCGTTTCAATGGTCCAACCGCGCTTCTTCTCAAAACGAACCCTGACGTTCCTATTGCCGTTGCCGGTGATCAGGTAAGTGCCGAATTCCGTATTTCTCACTATTCGCCGGAAGACATTCCCGCCGGCGTTTGCGACTGGAAGATCTCCGGATCAAACGGCGATCTCGTCTCCGGATCTGTTTCTTTCGATACAATTAAAAATGGGTTCGCCGGGCTGGTGAAAACGTTTAAGGTTTCTATTCCGAACGTTTCCAAACCGATTCGGGCCAAATTTCAGCTTGCTATTCGCGGAACGAAATATTTCAATAACTGGAATTACTGGATTTTCCCCAAACGGCAAAAACCGGATCTTACCGGCTGCGTTGTTTCCGCCGATCTATTTGACTTTTTCAGCAAACATTACCGCGGCGCGGTCAAATACGGTGACCCGAAAATGAAAGCGTCGGATCTTCTTATTACTCGCCGGGACACGGATGAATTGTTCCAGGCTGTTAAGGAAGGAAGAAATATTCTGATACTTTCCGCCGCTTCCCCGCGGCAAAATGTTCGGCTCGGATGGTGGGGAATAGCGACCCAGGTCGGAACCGCCTTCCGAGATCATCCCGCTTACGGCGATTTTCCCAAAACAGACTGGATGGACCAGCTTTGGTTCCGCCTGATCCGAGAGGGAGCGCCCGATCTGCGTACCGAAACACCGCTGGGACGAATGGAACCGCTCGCCGTCGGGGAAGGCCGCGAATCATATTATCTTTATCTTGGTGAAGGAAAATCGGACCAGTCGAAAATTCTCGCTTCCTTCGCGATAGATCTGACTCAGAATCTCCCTGAAGCCCTTGCTTTATTGGATAATTTGATCCGTTACGCCAAAAGCGATTCTTTCCGCCCGGTCAAGATGCTGAATATCGGACTTCTGAAAGAGGCGGTTCCGAAAGGTACCGTTTTGGGATATCGAAAAATTCTCTTCTCAACAGAGCCTGCTTCTGTTTGGAAAACTTACAAGGAAGAAGACGGAACTCAACACACCTGCCGACAGCTGTCCAAAAAGAACCGGATTGACTGGTCTACCGTTCCCGTCCGGTCCGATCTTGACAAACAGGAAGGTGCTTCCGACGAAAAGAACGCGAAAAATTCAACAACCTTTATCTTTGCCGGAGGACTGGGCTATTATGAAATGCCCGTAACGGACGGTTTTGTTTTTTCAATCAACGACAAGGAACTGATCCGATTCGATCTTCCCGATAAAAATGCGCAGGCGAATCAAAAAATCGTTTGGAAATCGAAAGACGGACGCGCTTGCCTGACCTTTGAGATCCTTCGCAAGACAATGCCCGGCCCCGACTGGTTCGGAAAATTTTATCTGACCGTTCCTAATGAGATCATTAAAAAAGGGGACAAACAAAAATTGAGCGTTCGTTCACTGGGCGAAGGAAGTCATCGCTGGTTCGCCGTTTTTCCCTTTCGCGATTTAAAATAACTTCTTTTTATACCGCCGGTTCCACTCGCCCCCGAATTCCTTTGAATTCGTGACGAGCGGAACTGCTCTCCAAATTTCTTATCTTTCAATGAAACGGAAAACGATTTCGCAAGCGAATCGAAAACAGCGTTCCCCCGATCTCAATGACTTCATTACAAATTTTCCGTTCTGACGCTAAAAGATCAATTGATACGCGCTGTCAACCGGCGGAAAGAGCGGAAAATCCCAATTGAAAGCAGTATAACGGGAAAACAAAACTTTTCTTATTCATAATCGCGGTCTCCCTGCGCGACAACCTTCGATTTGTTTGAAATATATTGACTGATCTCTTCAATATCGATGGTGCGCCGCGGCTCCAAGGGATAACATTTTTGCTGCATTTCCAGCGCCAGATCAAACGCTTCATCCTCACTGTCGGCCAACACAAACCATTGCGCTCGATACGATTTAATTTTCTCCCCGGAAATAATATTCCAATGATCAAAAGCGACCTTGTCCGGCGTCAGCGGCTGTTCGACAACGCATCGATACAAATTCTTTATACCGTAACCCTCATCATCTTCCGCGTCATCATCTTCCGCGTCATCATCTTCCGCGTCATCGTCTTCCGTGTCATCATCTTCCGTGTCATCATCTTCCGTGTCATCATCTTCCGTGTCATCATCTTCCGCGTCATCATCTTCCGTGTCATCATCTTCCGCGTCATCATCATCCGCGTCATCATCTTCCGTGTCATCATCTTCATCATCGTCATCAAACCGGATCTCATTATCGTCCTGATTCGCGTCGATCCTGTCGGCCGAACATTCTTCGCCCTCCATGTTTTTATCGTCGTCGAAAGGAACGGAAGGATCGAACAGTTGAGCAGGAGCACCGAGCCGGCCACGACCGCTCCCGCCACCGAGGAGACGCCCCCTTTTCCAGCAGGATCTGTTCGTATTTTAACCGGCGCGGATCTGTTTCCGGCAGTTCAAGAACATATTGATAAAGAGGCGTACTCGGATCCCAAAAGATCGCGATAATCCCTTGTTCACAGGAGTCTTCATCATTTAACGAAAGCGCTTTTTCAAAAGCGGGGATCCAGTCCTGACCCGTTCGAGCCAGCAGAACAGCGCGGGCAAGCTGCGCGTCAGCCGTTTCATCCGCGGAGATAATTTTTTCTTCTTTTAAA